>NZ_CP085442.1:247500-407500 GCF_023824195.1 Priestia megaterium | reverse complement strand
TTACCGCGGCTGCTGGCACGTAGTTAGCCGTGGCTTTCTGGTTAGGTACCGTCAAGGTACGAGCAGTTACTCTCGTACTTATTCTTCCCTAACAACAGAGTTTTACGACCCGAAAGCCTTCATCACTCACGCGGCGTTGCTCCGTCAGACTTTCGTCCATTGCGGAAGATTCCCTACTGCTGCCTCCCGTAGGAGTCTGGGCCGTGTCTCAGTCCCAGTGTGGCCGATCACCCTCTCAGGTCGGCTATGCATCGTTGCCTTGGTGAGCCGTTACCTCACCAACTAGCTAATGCACCGCGGGCCCATCTGTAAGTGATAGCCGAAACCATCTTTCAATCATCTCCCATGAAGGAGAAGATCCTATCCGGTATTAGCTTCGGTTTCCCGAAGTTATCCCAGTCTTACAGGCAGGTTGCCCACGTGTTACTCACCCGTCCGCCGCTAACGTCATAGAAGCAAGCTTCTAATCAGTTCGCTCGACTTGCATGTATTAGGCACGCCGCCAGCGTTCATCCTGAGCCAGGATCAAACTCTCCGAAGAAATGTTTGACTTGCTCAATTTTAAAAAAATAAAAATTAACGTTGACGTTTGTCGCTTTGTTCAGTTTTCAAAGTTCAACCGCCGCTCTTAAGCGACTTTTTAATCTTACCAGTTTATATCTTTCTTGTCAACAACTTTTTTAAGAAGTTTTTTCAAGTTTTTGATAAATTTAGTATCGCTCATCGGCGACGTATATAAATTTACCACGGATATTTTAAAGCGTCAATAGATTTTTTAAAATAAATCGTGTTTTTTTAGAAAAACCTTTTATCCAGGCTATAAAGTCATATGTCAGGGTATCTATACGTCATAACCGCACCGTATCAGATACCCTTTATCTCTCTATCATTTCGCCACATAGTGTCTATGGTACAAACTCTTTCCTTTGGTTTCTACTTTTTTTACCGTAATGATATCTTTTTCAATTAAAAACTCAAGAAGTATTCCTAAATCAATAGCATAAGGGCGTATTTCGGGATGATGAACAAGTTCATTAAACGTCCATTCCTGCTTTTCACTTTTCATAATATGAACAAGATGCTTCGCACCCAATTCAGTTTTTTTGTTTACTAGAAATTCACTCGCTAAGAAAAGCAGCTCTAAACGCTTGCTAACCTCTTCTTGGCTAATAATTAGTTCTTCGTAAAGACGATGAATTTCAGGTTCTATTTTTTTCACTTGGTTCCATACTGTCACTTCTGGGTGAAATCCATTTTCCAACACAGACAGTCGTGCTAAATGATGAAGAGCATGAATGACATGATTGAATGCATCTAAATAATGATTAGACGCATAAAAGTCTTTTCCTTCTTTAAATCGGCGAATCAACTTAGCAAACTCGACACCTATTCTCTTTGTCCGATCTTCTCTAGGGAAATCAATTAAGCGTTTCTTTAAGTTTTCCATATATTCGTTTCGATCAAATAGCACTTTACCATTTAAGATCCAATCAATAATTCGGCGGTTCGTCCCATTCATAATCCATTCACTCATTTGCTGTTCAGAAGCCATATAAAGTGCCGCACGCTCATTTTCATATTCGTATTGTTTAATAAAAAGAGAAGTTTCTGTAGTTTTGGTCACAATAAATAAGATAGCATCCAAATTATCCGTCACTGGAGATTCTGATTTCTTTTTTTCAATCAGTAAAATACCTAGTGTGTCTTTATTGCTAGCTCTTTCTTGATATATTGGCCGTAAAACATCTTCCATTTTGAGCTCTCCTAACTGTAATAGACAAATATTTTTCAAAATTTTAAAGGCTATGGACTAAGATTTCTTTTTTTATTATATACGATGTATAACGGATATCCCACTCAGAATTATGGAAATCATTCAGAAAGCTCAAAAACCAACGATAATTTTCCGAAGATTCAATTTTTATCACCATTCACTGTCTCACTCTATGATATATTGGTAACAGGGGGGATACTGATGGGGATAAAGTATTCAAATAAAATTAACAAGATTCGCACGTTTGCACTCAGCCTGATCTTTGTTGGTTTCATTGTTATGTATGGGGGAATTTTCTTTCGGTCTTCAGTCTGGCTAATGACTATTTTTATGCTTCTGGGGTTGCTGTGCATCGTAGCCAGTACCGGCGTTTATTTCTGGATTGGCATGCTTTCTACAAAAGCGGTTCAAGTAACCTGCCCTACATGTCAAAAACAAACCAAAATGCTAGGGCGCGTAGATATGTGTATGTATTGCAACGAGCCGCTTACGCTTGACCGGTCTCTTGAAGGAAAACAATTCGATGAAAAGTATAATAGAAAAAAACAAAAAGAAAGCTGATAGTATCACTACTATCAGCTTATTAATGCGCTTTTTTAGCCGTACAATCAGGACACGTTCCGTAAATTTCCATTCGGTGGTGACTAATATCAAAGTCAGTAATATGAGCAGCCAGCTTTTCTACTTCGTCTAAACCAGGATAATGAAAATCCACAATTTTTCCGCAGCTTTCGCAAATCACATGGTAATGCTCTGTTGTAACATAATCAAATCGGCTTGATGCATCACCGTACGTTAGTTCCTTTACAATACCTACTTCGCGAAATACTCTTAAATTATTGTAAACGGTTGCTACACTCATATTTGGAAACTTACCTTCCAGCGCTTTATAAATATCATCTGCTGTTGGATGTGTCATGGAATTGATTAAATACTCTAAAATAGCATGACGTTGTGGTGTAATACGAACGCCAGTACCTTTTAACGTTTCAAGGGCTTCTTGTAAATGATTTGACACGTCATGCACCCCTCTTCTGTAAGTATTATTACTTTATAATTCTTATAATTAGTCTACATGTTTTACCCACGTTTTGTCAACTTGATGCCTATTCCTATTTTATGTAATAAGTAAAAATTATTCATATATTTTATGCAAAAAAAGAAGTGTGGAAATCAATCCACACTTTTAAATATATTAACATCTGAGGAGGTATGCCCTACACTGATATTGTATGTTCAAAGACTAAAACTGCTCTAGTTATCTGCCTGTTTTTATGCCATTTTTTCTTTAATAAATGATAAAGCTTCTTCCACATGCCCTTTTACTCGAACCTTGCGATACTCTTTTACGAGCATTCCTTCTTTATTAATGATAAAAGTGGAGCGTTCAATGCCCATATATTCTTTTCCAAAGTTTTTTTTCAGTTTCCATACTCCATACTCTTCAGCTACGCTGTGATCTTCGTCAGCTAAAAGTAAGAATGGAAGGCCGTGCTTATCAATAAACTTATGGTGTTTGTCGATTGGATCCGGGCTCACTCCTAGAATCACCGCATCTAGCTCTTCAAAATTTTCATGCTGGTCTCTGAAATCACAGGCTTCTGTTGTACAACCTGGCGTCATATCTTTCGGATAAAAATACAGCACAACGTTTTTTCCTTTCATCGACGCTAGTGATACTTGCTCTCCATTTGTAGACATCAATACAAAATCGGGTGCTTTTTCTCCAACTACAGCTGTCATATTTATCTTCTCCTTTACGCTTTTCATTTTCTTTGAATAGCGTACCCAATATTAGATAAGATGACAAGTTTAAGTGCGGGTAACAGTTCGCATCACAAAGATTGCAGGCATAATATAGCCGATAAACGCTTCAAAAGTTGCAAATAATTTCCCAACTCCAACCGGATACATATCTCCGTATCCTACTGAAAATAACGTCGCTGCGCTGAAATACATGCTGTTAAACAGCGTATAAAAATAATGACCTTCATGTTCAAACCCTCCGCTTAACACTGGAATACTCCCCATCTCACACACTGTATAAATAAGGCTAAATCCCAATAAAACTGTGATATATGAATAAAACAAAACAAAGAAATGACCAATTGAGAAAAAATGAAATTCTCCAAGTTCTTTTTCAAAGAGAAACTTCATACTACCAATTACAAAAACAATGATAACGAGGATTAGAAAAATAACCATCATTCTACTCCTTTAATTTATACTCTACTACCACTATACGCGCGTTCTTGTCCATTCATTACTACTCCGAAGCCACGAAAAAGAGCAGGCATTTAATTGCCTGCTCCTCTGTATTTTTTGACACCTGTATTCCATAAGAAAATAGAGATTACAAAAAAGACGATTCCCATAACTGGGGTTAAAAATGCATATCCGTACCATTCTGACCTTCCTAAGAAATAAGCAGCTGGATATACACCTACAAATGCAAAAGGAAGAATCCACGTTAAAACATATCGAATGACATTATTATAAATATCTACAGGATATCTTCCGTAGTTTCCAATATTATAAATAGTAGGCATAATAGAGGTTCTCGCATCCGACCAGAAGCCTATGCTTGCTAAGGCGATGAAAATTCCTGCGTATACAAGCGCTCCTCCTAAAATAAATAATAGAAAAATAAAAACATCATACCACTGGAAATGGAGATGTAAAGAAGACGCAGCGTAAGCCATTACTGTAATCCCTGTGATACCACCAAACAATGATTCTAGTTCCATCCGCTCTAAAATAACTTGAAACAAACTGTGAATCGGCCGCGTTAAAATTCGGTCCATTTCTCCTTTAACAATGTACCGCTCGTTGAAATCCCAAATGTTAAAGAAAGACGAAAAAATAGCAAAAGGGACCAAAAAGAAACCATAAATAAAGATAATTTCCTCTCGTGACCATCCGTGCAGCGACTGAGTATGTCCAAATACAACTAAGATAAAAATCAAATTAACTGTTTGAAACAATAAGTCTGAAATAATTTCAACTACCATGTCGGTGCGGTACTGAAGCCTTGTTTTCATATATTGACTAATGTACTGAAAGAAAATCGAAAAATAAAACATTTTCATAGACTACCCTCCTTGAATAACCATTTTTTTCTTCGCTATATTCCACAAACATGCAATAGGGATAAATAGAAGTCCTGACCAAACTGCTTGTGTAATAAGAGCATTTATTACTTCCTGCCCTTTAAATCCATTTGTGAAAATCATGCTCGGAATATAACTAATGGCTTGAAAAGGGAAATAGCTCATAATATGTTGCGCCCAGAAAGGATAGAAACTGATGGGCAGAAGAAGTCCTGAAAACAAATCAATAACAACGCGCTTCGCTCGAATGAGTCCATCATTGTTAAAGAGAAAGAAAGTCGTAATACCCGTTAATAAATTAATTTGTGTATTAATAATGAAACTAAAAATTAAAGACAGTCCAAAATAAAGCCATGTTGCTGCATTTGCTGAGAACTGTACTGGAAATAAAAACGCGACAATAATCATGCCGGGCACTGAGAAAAACAGCAGCCGGAAAATTCCTTCTCCCAGTCCTTGCATTGTTTTCATACCAAGGTAGCTATAAGGCTTAATTAACTCTACTGCCACTTTGCCATCTTTAATTTCCATTGCCATTTCACGGTCAATGTTATTAAAATAAAAGGCTCTTGCCATCCATGAAACTGCTACATACGTTGTCATTTGGGTAATGGATAACCCTTGAATATTCTCTTTTCCTCCATAAATAGCGGACCATAAAAAGTAGTAAGCACCAATATTAATCGCATAAATCAATATTCCGCTGTAATAATTCGTCCGATACGCAAGCATCATTAAAAAGCGAATGCGTATCATCTCTATATATTTATCCATTCACAACACCTTCTTCATAAATGTTGCGGATGATTTCTTCCGTCGAAATTTCTTCAATGTTAATATCACTGATTTCATGCTTTGCCACCACTTTAGCAATCAGCTGTGACATTAAGTCCCCTTTATTTTGAAGCTGCGCTGTCCACAAATATTTTTGATCACCTTCAATCCAGTTAACAGGCATCCCTTGCGTCAATAGCTTCAACTGTTCTTTATTTGGCGCGGTTCCAAATTCAAACGTAACTTGTTTAAGGTCTCCCCAATTCGAACGCAGCTTTTGCAGCGATCCGTCATAAATAATACTGCCTTCATCCAGCATTACAACGCGTTCACATAAAGCTTCAATATCTGCTAAATCATGTGTCGTAAGCAAAATCGTCGTATTATATTTTTCATTAATTTCTTTTAAAAATTGGCGGATTTTTAATTTAACTAGTACATCTAAACCGATCGTTGGTTCATCTAGAAATAGAAGCGGCGGATTATGAATAAGAGCAGCAGCCAGCTCACAGCGCATTCTTTGACCTAGAGAAAGCTTTCGCACCGGCTTATCTAGTAGCGGTCCAATATCTAAAGTTTGAATAACGTGCTCCATATGAGCGTTATAATCTTCATCTGACACTTTGTATACTTTTTTTAACAGGCGAAAAGATTCTTGTACGGCAATATCCCACCACAGCTGAGAGCGTTGACCAAAAACAACTCCAATCGTTTGGGCAAACTTCTCCCTTTCTTTATGAGGGTTCATTCCATTTACGGTAATGTCGCCTGAAGTAGGAGTTAAGATTCCTGTCAGCATTTTGATTGTGGTCGATTTCCCCGCTCCGTTTTCTCCTATATACCCTACCATTTCCCCTTGTTTTACGGTAAACGAAATATCGTTCACAGCTTTCATGACTCTATAATTACGGGTAAATAAATCCCGGAATGCCCCTTTAAGGCCAGAGCGGCTAGAATAGGCTTTAAATTCTTTCCGAAGTTGATTCACCTCAATAGCATTTTTCATTGTATTCCCTCCGTTACGTCGACGTATTAGTGGTTTCTTTTATTGTTTCCGGCTCCCTTGCTAGCAACTCCTCCAAGAGACGAGGAACTATTTTCTAGCAGTTAGCTCACAAATTTCTATCATACACGTTCTCGAATGTTTTTCAAGAAACAAATAAGTTTGATAGAATAAAGAAGTTGAACTTTTCATTAGGAGGCATACTATGCAATTTACAAAATCAGAACAATTACACGCTGAAGCGCTCGAACATATTGTAGGCGGCGTTAACAGCCCTTCACGTTCATATAAAGCCGTAGGAGGCGGAGCACCTGTTGCAATGGAGAAGGCAAGCGGAGCTTATTTCTGGGACGTTGATGGAAATAAATATATTGACTATTTAGCAGCTTACGGTCCTATTATTACGGGACACGCTCATCCTCATATCACGAAAGCTATTACAAAAGCAGCTGAAACGGGTGTTCTTTACGGTACTCCAACTGCTCATGAAGTCACATTTGCTAAAATGCTCAAAGAAGCGATGCCGGCACTAGATAAAGTGCGTTTCGTCAATTCTGGAACAGAAGCAGTTATGACAACGATTCGCGTAGCACGTGCTTATACTGGACGCGATAAAATCATTAAATTTGCAGGTTGCTATCACGGCCATTCTGACCTCGTGTTAGTAGCAGCTGGATCTGGTCCTTCTACACTTGGAACTCCTGACTCTGCAGGCGTACCAAAAAGTATCGCTAATGAAGTTATCACAGTTCCTTTTAACGATATCCAGCCTTACAAGGAAGCATTAGAAAAATGGGGCGATCAGATAGCGGCTGTTTTAGTAGAACCAATCGTTGGAAACTTTGGAATTGTTGAACCGGAACCTGGCTTTTTAGAACAAGTAAACGAATTAACTCACGAAGCTGGAGCACTTGTTATTTATGATGAAGTTATTACAGCGTTTCGCTTTATGTACGGTGGAGCTCAAGATTTACTGGGCGTAAAACCTGATCTGACTGCCTTTGGAAAAATCATCGGCGGCGGTCTTCCAATCGGAGCCTACGGCGGTAAGAAAGAAATCATGGAAAAAGTGGCGCCGCTTGGACCGGCTTATCAAGCAGGTACAATGGCAGGAAACCCAGCTTCTATTCTTTCTGGGATTGCTTGTCTTGAAGTACTAAAGCAAAAAGGTGTTTATGAACAGTTGGATAAGCTAGGGGCGATGCTCGAAGAAGGTATTTTAAAACATGCTCGTACATATAACATGCCTATTACCATCAATCGATTGAAAGGCGCTCTTACTCTCTACTTTACAACAGAAACGGTTAAAAACTATGAACAAGCAGAAAACACAGACGGCGAATTATTCGCACGCTTCTTTAAACTAATGCTTCACCAAGGAGTCAACTTAGCTCCTTCGAAGTATGAGGCATGGTTCCTTACTACAGCTCATACAGAACAAGATATTACCGACACATTAGAAGCAGTGGAAAAAGCATTTAAACAGTTAAGTGAAGAACGCTAATTTTTACTCTAAAGCACTCATTTGAAAATGAGTGCTTTTTTGTTTTGCCTTTGGGTTTTCTTATAGAACATTCCGCCCCCTCATAACCATTTCTTACACGCTATCTCCTTTTTGTCAGCCTGTCGAAAAATCCCGAGAAATACCCTTATTTTTCTGCTTGTTTTCTCTTGATATCCATTCTTAAACCTTGTATAGTATGTTATTGTTTATATTATTTCCAACAGGTTATGTAATAAAGAAGGATTGATTTTTGCAATTTATCATTTGTTTTGGGGAACATTCTTCATAACGAAAAAACTTTTTTACAGAAAGGAACTACGAACGCACATGAAACTTGGTGCCCGCATCTTAAAAACGGGAATTGCCATTACACTTTCATTGTTATTAGGTGAATTTCTAAGTTTACCATCTCCAATATTTGCGGCAATTGCGGCAGTTTTTGCAATTCAACCGTCTATTTACAGATCTTATTTAACAATATTGGAGCAAATACAGGCGAATGTGATTGGAGCTGCTTCTGCAGTTTGTTTTGGACTTATTTTTGGTACCCACCCCATCATTATTGGTTTTACCGCTGTTGTTGTCATCGCAGTCAACTTAAAATTACGTATTAATAATACAATTGGGCTTGCGCTTGTGACAGTAATTGCAATCATGGAAAATCCAGGAGATAATTTCGTTGAATATGCGCTTATACGCTTTGGTACAGTGTTACTTGGGGTATTCTCAGCATTTATTGTCAATCTTATTTTTATTCCGCCAAAGTATGAAACAAGATTGTATTATAAAATTGTAAGCACAACGGAAGAAATTATTAAATGGATTCGCATGAATCTTTATCACGCATCTGAGCACACATTGTTAAAAGAAGACATTGAAAAAATGAAAGACAATGTGGCTAAAATGAATCAAATCTTTGATTTTTACAAAGAAGAACGCACTTATTCAACCAAAAAACGTTTTGTTAAGTCACGCAAGCTCGTTTTATTTCGTCAAATGATTACCGTAACAACACGGGCTCTTACAACCTTGAAACTACTTCACCGAGTAGAAAATGATCTTCAAGTCATGCCGCAGCAATTTCAAGATTTAATCAAATCTGAAGTTGAGTGCCTGTTAATGTATCATGAGCAAGTATTATTAAAATTCATTGGGAAATTACGCGTACAGCCAACCACTACTGTACCAAACGAAGCCTGCGTTGGAAAACGAGCTTTAATCGATAAATTTATGCAGTACAAAATATACGATAATGATGAAGAGAATAAGGTTATTTATCATATCTTCCCTTTAATTTCTGTCATCATTGAGTATAGTGAAGAGTTAGAGCATCTTGATAAGCTGATTGATACGTTCCAAAACTATCACAAAGATGATAACTCATTTGATATTAATCATCAGCGACAAGAAGATTAAAAACACCACCTATTGTTAGCCAATAGGTGGTGTTTTTAAATTGTATCAAGCTGCTGAACGTTAAAGAGCTGATAGTAATGACCTTTTTTCTTGATTAACTCCTCATGAGAACCTCGTTCGACTACTCTTCCATTTTCTAAAAGTACAATTTCATCAACATGAGTAATTGTAGATAAACGATGGGCTACAATGAAGGTCGTACGGTCTTTTGCTAGTTCAGCTAATGCTTCTTGAATATAGTGCTCACTTTCCAAATCTAGAGCTGAAGTGGCTTCATCAAAAATAAGAATAGCTGGATTTTTTAAAAATACGCGCGAAATGGAAATACGCTGCTTCTGTCCCCCTGATAGCTTCATTCCCCGCTCTCCCACTTTTGTATCATATCCTTCGGGCAAATTCATAATAAAATCGTGGGCATTTGCGGCTTTTGCCGCAGCAATTACTTCTTCATCTGTCGCTCCTGGCTTTCCAAGCAGTATATTGTTTTTAACCGTGTCACTAAACAACACTGTATCCTGCAAGACGATTCCAATCTTATCTCGCAGGCTGCGTACTTTATAGGTTTTGATATCAATGTTATCAATGAGAATTTTCCCCTCTGTCACATCGTAAAAGCGCGGAATTAAGCTGATAAGCGTGGATTTACCTCCTCCGCTCATTCCAACAAACGCAACGGATTTTCCTTTTTCTACATCTAAATTAATATCATGAATCACAGGTTTTTCTTCTTCTTCATAAGCAAATGAAACGTGGTCAAACTGAACCTTTCCATGAAGCTCAGTACATTCTTTTGCATCTTTTTTGTCTGTAATATCGTATTCTTCATCAATGAACTCAAACACCCGGTCCATAGATGCAACAGACTGCGTGAGCGTAGTCGATGAATTGACCAAGCGGCGAAGCGGATTATACAAGCGGTCAATGTACGCAACAAATGCTACCATCGTTCCTACGCTAAGACTTTCTGTGATGACTTGATATCCAGCAAATGTAATCACGATTAAAGGCGCCAAATCGGTAATGGTATTCACTACTGCAAATGTTTTTGCATTCCAATTCGTATGATTGATTGCTTTTTGTAGAAAATTTGAATTTTGCTTATCAAATTGTTTCTGTTCATGAGGCTCAATAGCAAAGCTGCGAATAACAGAGATCCCTTGAACCCTTTCATGTAAGTGCCCCTGCACTTCCGCTAAAGCCTGCGAACGGACTCTTGTTAAATGGCGAAGACGACTGTAAAAATATTTTACAGAGAACGCATAAACCGGCAGCAAAATAATCGATACCAGTGTTAAAGGTACATTCATCGTAAACATAATCACAATGGCTATTACAATCGTCATCATATCAAGCCATACATTCATTAAACCTGTGATAACAAAGTTTTTTGTTTGCTCTACATCATTAATGACTCGTGAAATCACTTCACCCGCTCGAGTATTTGCATAATAACGTAAGCTAAGCTTTTGAATATGGCTAAATAACTGATCCCGAATATCATATAATACTTTGCTCGATACCCACTGAGCATAATACTGTCTGTAATATTCAATGGGAGGTCTTAACACTAAAAATATAACAAACGAAACCCCCATAATCGTCACCATTTTATGAACTTTTTCAGAGGAAGACATGCCATGTCCATTTACGATATCGTCCAAAACATATTTCAAAAGCAGCGGAATTAATAAAGGAATAGCAAATTTAATAATACCAATTAATACAGTGCCGACAATTTGCCATTTGTATGGCTGTACAAACTTCATGTAGCGTCTTATACTTCCCATAAAATCTCCCCTTTCTATCTATGAGGGCAAGCTTTCTTAGTATATGTACACGCGTCGATTTTTTAGTGCTTTTATCTCTTCTAAAAGATGGTGAGCATAACGCCAAAAAGAACATTATATCAAACAGTCAGCTTTAGACGGCCTAACATAATGTTCTCTAGATCATTCATCAAGAATGCCGATATGTTAAAAAACGCTCATACCAAATGTCAATGAAATCTGGAGCAAACGGGCCTTTTCGCTGTCGAATCCAACCTTTTAACTCCTCTACGTGATTATGTAAAATACGGTCAATCACTTCTGGATAATTCATTTCTTTTCGATGCTTCTCATATTCATCTTCATCAAGAAGGGTGTATGTCATATCTGGATAGACTTTGATATCTAAATCATAATCAATATATTTGAGCGCTTCATTGTCATCATAAATGAATGGCGAACTGATATTGCAGTAATAATAAATTCCATCTTCACGGATCATCCCAATGACGTTAAACCACTGCTGAGCATGAAAATAACAAATTGCAGGCTCTCTTGTGACCCATGTTCGTCCATCTGATTCTGTAACGACCGTACGATCATTTCCTCCAATCACTAAGTTATTGGTTGCTTTTAATACGGTTGTCCGATCCCACACGCGATGAATATGTCCATTATGCTTGTAGCTGTGTATTTGAATTGTTTCTCCTTCCACCGGAATTCCCATCTCCAATACCTACTTTCATTTTAGCACTTAAAAAAATTCATATAACGTCTCCATTTGTCTTATGTTTATTATAACGGTTTCTCTCTCATTTTAACACAAATGTGCTAACCTTCTTGAGTTCAAAAAAGTCACTCCCCCTGCTTTTCCTTTGCTTGGCAGCCTTAAAAAAGAGAGGAAGTGACACATCAATGTTCATTAAGCAAGTGTAGAGCAAGCCCCTTCACTTTTATATGTACGAATAATGTCTTCGGTTTGTGCTTCAAACGTCAATTGAATCTCTTTTAATTTTAGCTTCATTTCACTAATTTCATCTTGCACAGAATGAAGTTTTGCTTCTTCATGAAGTTTTATTAGTTCACCTTCAATTTCCTGACAGCGCTCAATCTCAGACTGCAAAAACAGAAGTTGATCCATGGTCTCCAATTGTTGAGTCACTAGCTGATCAAATTTTTTCATACGATAGCTCCTCCCTATTTGCTTTAACCATACACGCGGCACTTCTGTTAACATTCTGTTTAGGTGATACAGATTCCTTTGACGAGTTGTGTAAAGTTTCAAGAAGTTTTGTCATACTTTGTTGCTTTTTATATAAGAAAAAGCGAACTTAACATCGCCGTATGAAAGACGTTAAGTTCGCTTTTGATATTAACCTTGGTATTTACTAGAGTTTTGGTTTTTCTTTGCTTCAGCTTGTGCGTTTTGTTGTCTCACTTCTTGAGCACTTGTTTCGCTAGCAAATTCAGTACCGAAGTTGTTTTTAGATGCTTGAGCATTTTGGCTTTTGTTTGCCGCAGCTTGTGCATTTTGTTGTTTCACTTCTTGTACATTTGTTTCGCTACCAAATTCAGTACCGAAGTTGTTTTTAGATGCTTGAGCATTTTGGTTTTTCACGTGTTGTGTGCTTGTACCAGATGCTGTTTTGTTTGTTTGTTTTGCCATTGTAATCACCTCCACGAAAATTAATATGCCCGGGAGGTAAATAGGGTATGCAAACTTTTTTCAGTATTTTAAGGCGCAAGCACAAAACACATTTACCTTACATTAAAAGTGAACGCCCTCCGTCAATAATAAGCGTTTGACCGCAAATCATATTTGCTTGATCGGACACTAAGAACATAACTGCATCTACCATGTCTTTTGGCTCCACCATACGACCAGCTGGAGTATGCTTGCGTGCATCATCTAGAAGCTCATCGCGATTTGGGAAATGTTTTAATGCTTCTGTATCCACAGCTCCTCCAGATACAGCATTTACCACAATATTCTTTGGAGCCAGCTCCACTGCTAAATAGCGGGTCAACGCTTCTACAGCCGCTTTTGACACGCCTACTGTTGTATAATTTTCTAAATAGCGAATAGACCCAAGCGAACTGATGGTAACAATCTTTCCTCCGCCTACTTTTTCCATACGCTTAGCAGCTTCTTGTGCACAGAATAAATACCCTTTACTATTGATGTCCATTGTCCAATTCCAGTGAGTTTCTTCTAATTCCATAATAGGACGTAAAACCCCTGAAGCCGCATTACTTACAAATACGTCTAAGCGACCGAATGCTTCATCAATTTGCTCAAACATTTCTTTAATTTTTTCTACTTTTCCTACGTTTGCTTTAACAACTAATGCTTCTCTGCCTAATGCTTTGATTTCTTCCGCTACTTCCTGCGCTGCACTTTTGCTTCGTGCATAGTTTAATACAATATCGTATCCTTCTTTAGCAAGACGTAAGGCAATTTCTTTACCAATACCTCTGCTGCTTCCCGTAACTAGTGCTACCTTTTGTGACATGATGTCATCTCCCTTATGTATCGTATTATCTTTACATTGTACTGATTTTATCGCATAAGAAACAAGTAATATAGGGAAAATAGATAAAACTTGATGAAATGAACGAGGTGAATAGAATGTATATAGGTAGAGACATGACGGCTCTTTCAATGATTTCTAAAAGCGATTGGAAAGACAGCGAGCTTGCGTTTTTCCATCACTCTTTACAGCAAATGACGCCGTATTTAAATGCTGAAGGACAAAGTATTCATCAGCAAATTATTAAAGAAATTGAAGCACGGGGCGGGTTACAGCGCCACGAAGCAGATTATACACACGGCACGCATGTATCATATGATTAAATAAAAAGAAGCGCGGAGTTTATCCACGCTTCTTTTATTTAACAAGTAAATATTCTTTTAAGATTTTTTGATGGGAAACAGGAAATGCATATTGTTCTAAATCTTTTTCAGAAACCACTTTCAAATTTTTTAATGCACTGATATCACTTACAAGCTCTGCTTCATATACTGTGATGTTCCAGACAATATGAGAAAACACGTGCTGAATCGTCGTAAACGGTGCATGGATTTTAATATCGGCTCCGTACTCATTTTGAATAAATGCCTGAAGCTGCTGATGATCTGGCGCTATACTAAGATCTACTTCTATATTTGGAAATTCCCATAGGTTAGCTAAAAGCCCTTTGCTTGGACGTTTATGAATCAGATAATTTCCTTCCCCGTCTTTAATCACAGCTGCAGCAAGCTGAAGAGTACGCGGCGCTTTTTTCTTTGATTTAACAGGAAGCTCATTCTGCACTCCTTCTTCAAACGCGTGGCAGTGTTCGCGAACTGGACATAACAAACAGGAAGGAGAAGTTGGTGTACAGACAATGGCACCAAGTTCCATCATGCCTTGATTGAAATAGGAAGGATTATCTTTTGAAATAATTTCATGCACGATATCTTCAAACAGCTTTCTTGTTTTCGGTTTTGCAATATCATCCCAAACGGATAAAATGCGCGATAGCACACGCATGACATTTCCATCTACAGCAGGCTGCGGCACTCCGTATGCAATACTTAAAATGGCTCCTGTTGTATAAGGGCCTACTCCTTTTAGTTTAGAGATTTCTGCTGGCGTATTTGGAACTTCTCCCCCGTATTGTTCGTGAACTTCTCGAACGGCGGTTTGTAAATTACGGGCACGGGAATAATAGCCTAACCCTTCCCACGCTTTTAACACATCATCTTCATTCGCATAAGCTAAATCTTTAATAGTGGGAAATTTGTTAATAAAATTATTAAAATAAGGAATGACCGTATCTACTCTCGTTTGTTGAAGCATAATTTCAGATACCCACACTTTATAAGGGTCCTGATCTTGACGCCAAGGTAAAATGCGCTGTTCCTGCTCAAACCAAGAGATTAAGTCATCTTGAAATGCTCGAATATCGAAATTTTGTACAATATCTTTACTTTGTTTCACGTCATAGCCTCCGAGGTATTAACTATACATATACAATGTGTTGCTTTTTGAATCTTAGTAACTTTATGATAACCTTATAACAACTACAAATATGAATAGTAAAATGAATTGTTCAAATAATGAATAAAAACAGCTAATTTGCTGCGTTAGTAATAAAGCGAGATTTTTCGTCCTAAATCAAGCTTCCATGCTGAATTAGGACAATCTAAGATTGTCATTTTACAAAGGAGGAGTTCGCTCTGGATACTGGTACACACATTGCAATGGGAATCGCTTTAGGCGGCCTTGCAACATTAGACCCCACTGTATCTGCGAATACAGCCACACTGGATGCTGTAATGATTGGCGTAATGGCCGGGTCATTAGCACCTGATTTAGACACTGTTTTAAAGTTGCGAAACAATGCACAGTATATCCGCAATCACCGTGGAATTACACATTCTATCCCAGCCGTTATTTTATGGCCTTTGCTTATCGTGCTCATTCTTTCGCTTCTGCTGCCAGGAGCTAACTTACTGCATCTATGGATGTGGACCTTTGCAGGCGTCATTATTCACGTTTTTGTTGATATCTTTAACGCTTATGGTACGCAAGCTTTACGGCCTTTCACAAATAAATGGATTGCGCTTGGCGTAATCAACACGTTTGATTACGTGATTTTCTCAGCTCACGTACTTGCGATTTTAACCTGGTTTATTGGAGCAGAGCCAGGACCAACATTCATTACGCTGTATGTTTTATTGGCGTTTTACTATGGATTGCGCTTTTATATGCGCCACCAAATCGCCAAGAAGCTTCGAAAACAGTTTCCTGATGTTATCAAGCTCAATATCTCTCCTACAATGCGTTTCACTCACTGGCACTTAGCTGTGACGACCGAAAAGTATTTTCATGTAGGAAGAGCAATCGGAGAAGAAATTTTTATTTATGATACGTTTGATAAAGTTCCAATCCCCGAATCAGCAGTAATTGAAGTAGCGAAAAAAGATGAAAACTTATCTGCTTTTCTTTCATTTTCACCTATTTATAGATGGGAACTGGATGAATATAACGACCACATTGAAGTGCGCTTTATTGATTTACGCTACCGCAGCAAGGACTACTATCCATTTGTAGCCGTAGTCCAGCTTGATTACGATTTAAATATCATTTGTTCGTACACAGGTTGGATTTTCAGTGAGAAAAAATTGCGTAAAAAGCTTGATTATCTCCCGCACTAATCATAACAAGAACAAATATGAAACCCAAAAACGAACCGTCTGCTCAAGACGGTTCGTTTTTATTTAATGTTTTAAATAGTCATCGTTATTTAATAAATGCTGATATTTAGGGTTTTTAACCGCGATTTCATGAAGTTTGTCACCGTAGCTGTTGATATACATCGTAACAACCTTTTCCGTCGCTTCTTTACCTTTATAATCATATCCTGCTTTTGCGTAAGATGACTCAAAATCTTCCCAGAAAAGTTCAACCCACGTGCGAGCTTGAGCGTATGAGAGCGAACTGTTTTTATTTAATAGCTGATTCGTTAATCTTTCAAATATATCGTTCATAAGAACACCTCGATTACCAAAATTCTTTATGAGTATGTTTGCACTTTTAACTTACACTATAAATGCGGAGTTATTCACTCCCTCATGTACTATATCATAACCGCAACGCTTTCTGTTGTAAAAGGAGAGGTATCGATGCGCAATAAAGCAAAAGATTTTCCAAACCAACATCATACTAAGTTTGAAGGCGAACCTCGAGCAAAAGCTGAGTACGCTTCAAAACGTGCAAATGGAACAATTAACACGCATCCTCAAGAACGTATGCATGCTTCTAATGAGCGCGAAGAATAACCGCTTGCTTTGCTTATTTGCTTAAAAATAAAAGGAATATAGAAATCAAACAAGCAGCACTACTTCGTGCTGCTTGTTCATCCCGTTATTTTTTCAACATGGAAATAGGCAATGCTTCTTCGTTTTGAGGCGCGCCAAGCCTAAATCCCCACGCAAAAACTCCGTTCATATAATCAATTTTAAAATATGAACCCGGATCTCCTTGAATTTCATATACTTCCCCTGCTTTAAACGTTTCGGGATCCAATAAATACGATCTTGCCATTGTTACTTTTCTTTCTAATACTGCATACTCATTGACCATGCCAAGCTGTTCAGCTTTTCGTGCTTTTTCTTGAAGAGACCCAATTTCTTGTTGAAGTTCATACGTCGTCATATCGCTGTAACGTTTTTCAGACATGCTGTTTTCCCCCTTGTTTACTTTCATTTTATTATAACAAAAGGTATAACTAAAGGGAGACTATGAAAAGGGAGTTTTGGGAATGAAAACAGTGCTAATCACGGGCGGTGCGACGGGTCTTGGAAAAGAACTCGCAAAACTTTACTCAAAAGACTACAACGTTATTCTAGCTGGACGCAATCAACAGAAATTAAATGAGGCGCAGCATGAGCTAGGAGACAACGTATATACGATGTCTGTAGATATTACAAAGTATGAAGAAGTAGGAAAATCTGTAGAAAAACTGCTGATGCAGCATTCAGTAGATATCCTTATCAACAATGCAGGCATTGGACATTTTGGTCCTTTGTCGGATTATACAAAACAAGCCGTCGATGAAGTCATCGATACAAATGTAAAAGGAACTATTTTTTTAACACAAGCGCTTATGCCTCATCTCTTGACGAGACCTGAACCTAAAGTTATGAATATCATTTCAACTGCAGGACTTCGCGGTAAAGCTAATGAAAGCGTCTATGTGGCAAGCAAATTTGGCGTAAGGGGATTTACAGAAAGTTTAAAAGTGGAATACCAAGATACCAGCCTTCATGTGATTGCAGCTTACATGGGAGGCATGAATACCCCTTTTTGGGATCACAACAACCACATTAAAGATAAAAGCCGATTGCGCTCGGCTTCAGAAATTGCTGAGATTATTTATAAACAGCAGAATGACTCAGAAGATATTTTGTTTTAAAAAAGAGTGAAACATAACTACATCAATCTAATCTAAAAATAAGCAAATTGTATAAATGATCTTATAGGAATCACTTATGACACAGCGGTTGATTTCCGTGCAGGACTTCGCTTTCCGGGGGTGGCCGGTGAGCCTCCTCGTCGCTTACGCTCCTGCGGGGTCTCACCTGTTCCGTTTTCCCGCAGGAGTCTTCGTCTTGCCCTCCAATCAACCGCTAGAAGCAACTAAATACATGAAGTTTACGTTTACCATCACAATGAAAAAATCCGAACGAGTTGGATTCTACATCAAGAATCTCGATTCATCGTTCGGATTTCCCTTCAACTAACATACTTTTGTCCCGCCTTTATTCCTCTTCAATAGAATCTAGAAATGATTGAATTTGGTCAATGGAGAATCCTTTTCTATAAAGAGCCTGCTTCATTTTTTGCTGATATTCCCAGCCTTCATACTTTGAAAAACGACGATGAGCTTTCATTCCTTGGTATTGCAGAGCTTCCCATGCCTCATCGCTTTCTTTTTCTGTATTCGTGCGCTGAAATGCTTCTTGAATAATAGAAAATGAATAGCCCTTCACTGCCAATGCTTGTTCCATTTTTTGTTTCATCATTACTTGAGATAATTTTTTATATTTCCCTTTTAACTTTTCAATTAATTTCACAGCAGTTTGAATTTGCTGTTCTTCAGGGTATTCACATAAACTAAGGGTAATAATGGAATCAGAAATCCCCTTTTCTTTTAATTCTCTTTGAATCACATTTGGTCCTTTTGATGTCGTGTTCATCTGAGTTAACACAAATGCTTTCGCAAACTCTTCATCATTTAAATAACGGTGGCTGACTAATTTCTGAATAACTTGTTGAATAATAGTAGAGTTAATTTCTTTTTTCTTTAAATAATCATGTACCTCTTTTTCAGAGCGCATTCGATAAGATAAGTAAGTGATCGCTAAATTATAAGCTTTTTTCTCATCATCTGCGTACTGAATTTCCGTTAATTCAAATTCATCAAGCTCACGACCTTTTTTCAAGTCATATTTGATGAGGACATTTTCGTCAACACCAAAGCCAAACTCTTCACCTTTACCGTAATCTAAATACACATTATAACGTTCACCGCTATTCTTTTGCGTTGTGATCTTTGTGACAACAGGCATAAACCTTCACCTCGTATTTCTTATTAAATTGATGGCTGAAGAACCGCCAAACGTATCATACACATTTTTATTTATCTCAATAAAGGAGGAAGTTCGTATGAAAATTGTTATTGCTGGAGGAACTGGATTCGTAGGTAAAGCTTTAACAAAACATTTTTTAACACAAAAACATTATGTATATATTTTAACACGCAATGCAGATAAAGCTGCAAGAGATCCGAAACTTAAATATGTAGAGTGGATGCAAGAAAACAGCCAACCTGAAGAGCATGTAGAAGGAGCAGACGTTTTTATCAATTTAGCTGGCGTTTCACTTAACAGCGGCCGCTGGACGGACGAGCGCAAAAAAGCCATTGTGGAAAGTCGCCTTTCTTCTACTCAAGAAATCCTTCGTATTATGGCTGCCTTACCCGAAAAACCGTCCCTTTATGTAAATGCAAGCGCGGTTGGTTATTATGGGACATCAACTACAGAAACGTTCACAGAAGCTTCTCCATCCATCGGCACAGACTTTTTAGCTGAAACGGTAAAAAAATGGGAAAATGAAGCGCTAAAAGCTATGGAACTCAATATTCGTACTGTTTTAACAAGGTTCGGCGTTATATTAGGCAAAGATGGCGGGGCACTCCCTTCTACTGCCCTTCCTTATAAATTATTTGCAGGAGGGACAGTTGGTTCGGGAGAGCAATGGATGTCTTGGGTGCACCTTCAAGACGTCGTCAAAATTATTGATTATTGTATTCATACCGAACAAATAGAAGGACCTGTTAACGTAACTGCCCCAAACCCCGTTCAAATGAAAGAGTTTGGAAAGACGATTGGAAAAGTGTTAAATCGCCCTCACTGGATGCCCGTACCTAGCTTTGGCCTTCAGCTGCTGATGGGAGAAATGAGTATGATTATTTTGAAAGGACAGCGCGTTTTACCTGAAAAATTGATTCAACAGAATTACATTTTTACATATACTGTATTAGAAGATGCATTGCGAGATTTACTCTAGTTATTTTCTGTTATTTACCTAAAACAGGTGACTAAGCTGCCGATAGATAGGAGCATCCTTTATGAAAACCATTCTCTTGAAAAATGCAACGCTCTATCCTATTACGTCAAAACCTATTTATAATAGCGATGTGCTCATTCAAGATGGAAAAATTGTTTTAATTGGGCCAAACTTGCAGCCTCCTCTTCAAGTAGAAGTCATTGACTGCAAACAGCGCTATTTATTCCCTGGATTTATCGATGTTCATACACATCTAGGATTATATGATGAAGGAACCGGCTGGGCCGGAAATGATGCTAATGAAACAATCGAGCCTATGACTCCCCATATCCGAGCTTTTGACAGCGTACATCCTTTAGATCCTGGGTTTAAAGATGCCATTGAAGCGGGTATTACGTCTGTACACATTATGCCTGGAAGTGCAAATGTGATCGGAGGTACAACGTCCGTTATTAAAATAGCCGGAACAAGTATTTCTCAAATGTTGATTCAAGAGACAGCTGGACTTAAGATTGCGCTAGGAGAAAATCCAAAACGAATCCACAGCCATGGCAATAAAGAATCCATTACACGAATGGGTATTATGGGGATGCTGAGAGAAGCCTTTTATCATGCAAAAAGCAGTGACAATAAAGATGATTTGCGAATTAAACCGCTCATTCAAGCACTGAATAGAGAGATTCCCGTTCGCATTCATGCTCACCGAGCCGATGATATTCTATCAGCTCTGCGCTTAGCAGATGAATTTGATTTAGACGTTCGTATTGAACACTGTACAGAAGGCCATTTAATTGCTAAAGAGCTGAGTGGAAGAAACTTAAAAGTAAGCGTGGGACCAACTTTAACACGCCGCTCAAAGGTTGAATTGAAGAATAAAACGTGGAAAACCTATCAAGCTCTCTGCAATGAAGGAGTAGAAGTTTCCATTACAACAGACCACCCTTATACGCCCATTCAGTACTTAAATATTTGTGCATCCATTGCCGTACGTGAAGGGCTCGAAGAACAAAAAGCATTAGAAGGCATCACGATTGCTGCTGCTCGGAATCTCCGTATTGATCAACGAATCGGCAGTATCGAAGCAGGAAAAGACGCTGATTTAGTGCTATGGAGCCATCATCCCTTTCACTACTTAGCAAAGCCCCTTTTCACCATGATAGATGGTAAAATATTATTTAAAAAAAATTAACATTTTACCTATTTTCTTTTTTTATTTTTTTTAGTATGATACGTTTAGAAGCATGTGAATTTCACAAAAGCATAAACATCACACGTTGACTTTTTATGTTTGTTGACTTGTAATGGGAAGGCAAATGGTGCGCCACCAGGTAACTGGTTCTAGTGGGTTCGATTCCCACCCCGAAATTTTTTTAATTATTAAAAAATTTCGAGGGTGGGGACTTGATTGGAGTCTGTATATACCCTCGATCAGGAGGGAAAAGTTATGTTAAAAAAACGTGACCTAAATGACTGTCAATCTCTATACGAACTCATGGTACATCCTGATGTCTTCCCTTTTGTTCGTCATAAAGCCCATTCCTATGAAGAATTTTTATTTGTGACTAAACAAACGATGGAAGCAGAAGATCATGGAGAAATTATTTCTCGCACGATTTTAGACGAATGGGGTAACCCTATCGGCACCATTAATTTATTTGATGTACAAGACCAAGCTGGTTTTTTAGGCACTTGGCTTGGCAAACCGTTTCATGGAAAAGGATATAATCAAATTGCAAAAGAAGCGTTCTTTAATGAACTGTTCTTTGAGTTAAATATAGAGCGAATTTTTATGCGAATTCGCAAAATTAATATTAGGTCTATTAAGGCTGCAGAAAAACTGCCTTATGCAGTACTTGCGAATGAAACACACAAAGCTTTATACGATGAAATTAATCAACATGAAGACGTATATGATTTATACGAAATTCCAAAAGACTTGTATACATTATACTACTTGCGTCACGAACAAGACGTTCAAGAAGATCACCAGCTTAAAGAAGCGTAAGAGTCTCTCCGTGTAACGGAGAGCTTTTTTTATGATTAAAAACGAGAGATTCTGGAAAAAATAAGTAGCATGATCGAAAAACGTTAATTGGAGGTTTTTTTATGTCTGAAAAGAAACGAAAAGAAAACGCAAAAAATACGTTAAGTAGCGCTCAAGAAATCTATTACGGCCGCGAGTTTAAAAAAGCAGACCGTGCAGGCGGCTACACGAAAAAATAAGTGAGGCAAAACATCTCTATCCAACGCTGGATCATACCAACGTCCTTTCTGTACACTCTGTATCGGAAGGACGTTTTATATTATGTAAAAATAATAACACGAAGATTTCAAGCGTATGATTTACGTTTTTTTAATACTCTACTATATCCACAAAGTTTACCCACAATTATGTGGATAATGTGTATAACTTTATTGGATATGCATATTACCGCTTTCATAACTTGAAATGACAGTGGGTAATTTTTATGTAAATTTTCTGAAAAAATGTGAATAGTGTGGATAAAGTTGTGAATATCCTATATAATTCAGCAGTTAACTTATTGTTAACCTGTGGATATCTTCTTTAGCACTTTCATTTATTTTAGTACTATCAAGGCTTTTGATATATTATAAGTATAATAATAAAAAGTAGGGGAAGTTCCCCTACTTTTTTATGATTGGAAACAATATATCCACACTTGTTCCTTTATCTAATTGACTAGAAAACGTCATCTGCGCGTGGTGAGCTTTAATAATCCGATAGCTGACCATCAGTCCTAAACCTGTACCTTTTTCTTTTGTACTATAAAAAGGCTCACCTATCTTCGCTAACCGTTCAGGAGGAATACCCTGCCCTTCATCAGCAAGCTGCAGCCAAAGGTGGTTTTCTTTTACTTTAACCGTAATATGAATAGCTCCTCCTTCAGGCATTGCTTCGATAGAATTTTTAATAATATTAATAAATACTTGTTTTAACTGATTTTTATCTCCATACACCTTTGGTAACTGGTCGTCCCTTTCAAATATGAAAGCTACTTCTTTTTCTGCTGCTTCAGGTTCAAGAAATGAGCACACTTCTTGAACAAGCGCTTGCATATTCAAAGATTCAACATTCATTACCTGAGGTTTTCCTAACATCAAAAATTCTTCTACGATTCCATTCATTCGTTCTAATTCAGTTTCCATGATATCTATATACAAAGTGTCTTTGGGATGTTGTTCTTTTAATAAGTGAACAAAACCCTTTAAAGAAGTTAAAGGATTTTTGATTTCATGAGCCACTCCAGCTGCAAGTTCTCCTACCACGGCAAGCTTCTCAGAAGTTCTAAACTTCTCTTCTGCTTTTTTACGCTCCGTAATATCTGTCGATACGCACAGCATTTGAATCACTTCCTGTTTTTCATTCATAATAGGAAGTTTTGCTGTTTCGACCCAGCGCCGGTTTCCTTTCGAATCTTTAAACTGTTCTTCTAATACCATCCCTTTTTGGGTACAGTTTGAAAACGCCCCTTTATATAAAAGATCTGATTGAAGGTTGAACTGATATTTATCAATTGATTGTCCAATTAAGTCATCAGATTTTTCACCTAAGAGCATCGCAAAAGATTCATTAACGAGAATGAACTCCCTTTTTTGATTGATAGCATAAATATAGCTTGGATTAATGTCAATGACTTGTCTTAAAAACGTTTTTTGTTCCTGCAGCTGATTTTCTTTTTGCTGTAAATTTGCTTTAGAATGGCGTATATAGCTAATCATTTCATTAAACTGTTTAGATAAAATACCGATTTCGCCCCGCTCAATTTCTCGTTCCGGAATTTTTTGATTAAAATTCCCGCGCGCTACTTGTCCCGCCAATTCATATAGTTTATGAATAGGATTCACAATTTGCCTTGCATATAACGCAGTAAAAAAAGAAAGCAGTAAAATCGTAACGCCTGAAACGATCCAAAGCGTTTTTTCAAACATTTCATAAGGCCTGTAAATTTCTTCAACGGGTAATTCAGCGACAATTCCCCAATCCAAAACAGGAATATATTCGAAAGACGCAAAGAAATACTTACCTTCGGTGTTCACAACGCGCTGATATCCTGATTTATGGTTCATCGTTTTCTGAACGATTTCATTTTTCTTAGCATTTTCACCGATTCTCTGTTTCTCTGGGTGAGAAATAATTCTACCATTGCGGTCTACAATAAATGTATAGCCGTTCTCTCCTATATCGAACGTTTGAAAGATGGATTGAAAACTTTTATTTTCTTCAATTCGCAGCGCTAAATTTATGACCTTTTTTACATTGTGCTGCCCATCCAAAATAGGAATCGCCATCACCACAATGTAGTGCTTTGTATCTGCTGAAACGACATCGCTTAAATATATTTTTTTGGTTCGCAGCGCTTCTTGAAAATATTTTCTTTTACTTAAGTTCACATGTTTCATATTCTTTAAATCATTCGGGTAATAATGCTCAACATACCCTTTTACATTAAAAATGGTTCCGCTATCGATATACGGTGAAATATTAACTATTTTCTGCAATTCTTTGTCTATTTCTTGTTCATCATCCGATAAAAAAATAGGATCTTGCTGTACCTCGTCACCCAGGCTCCAAATATCTTTAATGACGACGTTAATTTGCTCTTTCATTCTCTTGACGGTTTTATCAGTTACCTGTCGATATTGATCTTGAGAAATATTAGGCAGCATCACTCTTGAAACAATAAACATTAGCGTAAGTACGGTACAAATAAGAAGCACATTAATCGTGAAGATTTTCCAAAACGTATGAGATTTAAACCATTTCATGTTTGTTCACCTTAATCTAATGAAGTCTACCTCCATTGTACTGCAAAATGAAAACTTTTCCATATAAATGACGGAATTCCATCTTTAGACACAGAAGAAAAGCAATTTGTTCTACATTCCTATCAGAAAACTATGAGCTTTCTCACTGTGTTTTCTGTTAGAACAAATTTTTAGTTTTCTTCTATAAACTTTGCTTCCTGCATTTTATTCATGCAGTAGAAATCAATTATTTATCCTCCACTAAAAAGACCTCATCACGGAGTGATGAGGTCACAAATTTACTATATTCTTTTATAAAAAATCATGTTTATTCCCTGCTGATTTTCTGGCCTTTAAAGATTTATTTTCTTTTTCCTTCTAGTCCAGTAAAAAATAAATAAGAGAATAAACCAAACGGGCGTCAACAATAAGGCTGGGCGCGTCGCGTCAGAAAACAGCATAATAACAAGAATCACCGCAAACAAAGCTAGCACAACATAGTTTATAAATGGTGTTAACGGTGCTTTGAATGCTGATGCTGCATGCAGCTGCGGACGCGTCTTTTTATACCTTAGATGGCAAATAAGAATGATACTCCACACCCAAATAAAACAAATAGCGCTAATGGTCGTTACGATGCCGAAAGCTTGGTCTGGTATAAGTTTGCTTAAAAGAGCTCCCGCTGAAATGACCAGCGTAGATACAAACAATCCGTTGCTTGGTACGTGGTTTTTGTTCAGTTTTGCAAACTTAGATGGCCCTTGGTCATTTTTACTTAAATTATATAAGATACGGCTTGTTGAAAACATTCCGCTATTACAAGCAGAAGCGGCTGAAGTTAATACAACAAAATTAATAATTCCAGCAGCAAGCGGAATTCCGACTAAACTAAAGGTTTTAACAAATGGGCTTTCTGCTGCATTTAATTCCATCCACGGGTTAATAAATAAGAGGACGATAAGCGCTCCAACATAGAAAAATAAGATTCGCAGCGGAATTTTATTAATGGCCGATGGAATATTTTTTTGGGGATTTGATGTTTCTGCTGCCGATACCCCTACCAATTCAACCCCGACGTATGCAAATATAACCATTTGGAATGAAAGTAAGAAACCTGAAACCCCATTTGGAAACAGTCCTCCATGATTCCAAAGATTTTGAACAGTAACGGATCCCGCGTCTGTTTTAAATCCCATTACCAGCAAAATAACGCCAATAATAATTAATGCAAGAATCGTAATAACCTTTATTAAAGCAAACCAAAACTCTAATTCTCCAAATAATTTTACGGTTAATAAGTTAAGCCCTAATAAAATGACTACACAAATAAGTGCGGGAATCCACTGAGGAATATTGAACCAATATTTCACATATACACCAACTGCAATCACATCAGCCATAGCTGTCATGATCCAGCAAAACCAGTAGGTCCATCCCGTTACAAATGAAGCCCACGGTCCAAGATATTCTTCAGCAATATCCGTTAACGATTGATAACCTGCTTTAGACAGCAGTAGTTCTCCTAACGCTCTCATCACAAAGAAAAGCGCAATACCAACAATTAAATAAGCAAAGATGATAGAGGGACCTGCAAGCTGTATTGCTTTACCAGAACCTAAAAATAATCCCGTACCAATGGTTCCTCCAATCGCGATTAGCTGAACATGACGATTGGATAAATCCCTCTTTAATTCTCGTTGTTCCAACTCTAACTCCTCCTCTAACAATAAAACCTTTGATGCGATCGTGCGGACTACAAATAAAGTCCAATAAAAAAAGAGATTGGATGCGCTCCAATCTCATGGTCATAAGAATAACAAATATTATGGTACATGCTGACAATTAGTAACATGCCAAATAAATATCCGGTACTCTTCTGTCCTTTTGCCTGAGATTGTGAACCCTTCGGCGTCGCGAAACTATCGCGATCTCTCCAGAAGCTGCTCCTGCTATAGTGTGATCCATAGCAATCATAGCTTTCTACGTATTAAATTTTTCAATCAATAGAATGACTGTCGAATAGTTGTTTATTCTAATACCAGTTGGATGCTTTGTCAACAGGAAAGATTACTTTCATTTATTTACCTTCTTCAAAAGAAGGTAATCGAACAGGTTCAATCGTCAACTTGGTATCCTTTTCCGCACGCTACCTAAGTCCCCACGGAAACCTGAACACATTAAACGGATCGTACTTTTTATTCACTCTTTCTAATCTCTCTGCGTTGTCTCCAAAATACTCTCGCTCATAGTTTCTAAGGTTGCTGATAGGGAAATTTACATAGGAACCTACCGTAATACTTTTAGTATATTCAAATCGCTTGCGAAGCCAATCTCTGTTTGCTCTTGCATATGCATCTTCTGTCCATACAGACTGAAACCCCATAATATACCTGGCGTTCCTGTAGAAAAAGGCCGTTTCTCTTTTACCAACAAGGCGAATTTCTCCTCCTAGTGCATAAAAAGAAATCGCAGCATAAACAGAACCTTCTGCCGGACGCTGTATCAGCTCTGCAAGATTTTCAAGCTCACCAAGTGAATAACTTCTTTGCACAAACCTTCCCGTTGACTTAAATTTTTCAAATGGAGGATAGGTTGCTTCTACTTTTTTTACCGCTTCAAGAAAAGGTAATGATTCCAGCTCTATTCGGAACCCTTCTACTTCTGCAAAAGGCTGCAAAATCTTTCGAGCTCTTTCTGTGGAGCCGTAAAAGAAGCCGTTCGCAAATATGCCTAAACCTTCTCCTTCAGCATTATAAAAGCTTGCAACTAGCGTCATACGTTTGTCCAGTTCAGGCAGCCAGTTTTGCCTTATATTCATCACTTGTGCCTGTTTTTCCTTTGTAGTACCTACATAAAAAAAACGAACAAGCGTAACAGAGCTGTTCGTTGGCTTTGGAAGCTGAAACGTCATGCTTACCACAACGCCAAAGTTCCCCCCACCGGCACCTCGGCATGCCCAAAAAAGATCAGCGTTACAAGATTTGTTTGCCTTAATGAGCTTTCCTTCATAATTGACTAACTCTAGCTCTATCAAGCTGTCGCACCCTAATCCGTAAAGTCTGCTCGAAAGCCCCCAACCTCCACCGAGCGTAAAGCCAGACACGCCAACAGTCGGACACGTTCCTCCTGGAAACACATATCCGTTAGATCCGATGAAATCATACACTTCCGTATTTTTTGCTCCTGCTTCCATCTTTAAAATGTTTCGCTTTTTATCCAATTTCAACCCATTTAATCGACTAATATCAATGACTAATACACAGTCACCCGTAGAATATCCTTCATAATGATGACCGCCAGATCGAATACGAATATCAACACGATGCTTGCGCGCTCAGTGGATCGCATTCACAACATCCTGCTTTTTTTCACAGTATACAATCACAAGCGGAAATTTATCAATAGCGCGATTCCATTCCTGACGAGCTTCCTCATAAATCGAGTCTTTCGGCGTTACCACTTCGCCAGTAAGCCCTTTTAAAAACATTGAGTCCATTTGACCTCTGCCCCTCTGTACATACTTTTTGGTAGTTTTATTACTATAATATTCTTGATGGGTTAAGGGTGTGGATTTTGAGATAGAATTTGCGTTTATTATTTGTATAAAAAACATCAGTGTAGTTTATTTTAAATATATTAAAGCTGTGATGTAATCTCTCTTTGGTGATGTAACACTGTCCAAGACTAAACTTTATGGGAATTTCATTTCACTATACTAAGATATTTTTTATACTAAAAGAACAGATGTTGAGTTTTAACGATTTTTCCCACTAATAAGAGTACAGCTCAAAGAAAAAAGAGCAAAATCAAATCTGCCCTTTACTCTTTTTCTATTCATTTCTTTAACGTCAAACTCACCACATTCTCCACGTGTGCTGTATGAGGGAACATATCCACAGGCTGAATGTAATCAACATTATAAGCCTTCGACAGCTGCTGCACATCTTTCGCTAATGTGGATGGATTACAAGAAACGTAAACCACTTTCTTTGGCTTCACTTGTAAAATTGTTTTTAGAAGCTTATCATCACAGCCTGTTCGCGGCGGGTCAACGACGATAACTTCTGGCTTCCAGCCTTCTTTTACCCACTTCGGCATCCACTTTTCAGCTGGCCCCGTCACATATGTGGCATGTTCAAATCCATGATCTTTGGCATTTTTTCTCGCATCTACAATCGATTCTTCAATCGTATCCATTCCGCGAATTTCTTTGGCATCTTTAGCAAGCCATAAGCCAATTGTACCTACTCCGCAGTAAGCATCTACAATTTTTTCATTGCCTGTTAGCGCAGCTGCTTTTTTTACTTCATCATATAGCTTCACTGTTTGAAGAGGATTCAGCTGGAAAAATGCACGCGCTGAAAGTTCGAACGAGATATCTCCTAACGTTTCTTGAATCACCGACTTTCCAGCGAGTGTAAACGTTTCGTCTCCAAAAATAAGCGATGTTTTTTGACCATTTACGTTTTGCACGAGCGATTTCACTTCCGGTAGACGACGCTTAATTTCTTTAATCAACAGCTCTTTTTTCGGAATTTCTTGTTTAGCCGTGATCAAGACAATTTGTACTTCACCCGTTTCAAATCCTACTCGAGATACGATGGTACGTACAATACCACGGCGTTTGCGTTCATTGTAGATAGGAATTTGAAGATCTTGTAAAATTCGTTTTATTTCTTTTGTCACGTGATTCGTGGCTCCATGCTGAATAGGACAGTTTTCAATGTCAATCAATCGATGAGAATTCAGTCCATACAAACCAGCGATGACTTTTTGTTTATCCACACCTACTTGGAACTGTGATTTATTACGATAGCCCCAAGGATCTTCCATGCCAATTGTTTGGCGTGTTTTCGCTTCTACTTTTTTTAATGAACTGTGACGTTCGAACGCTTGCAGAACAATATCGCGCTTAGATTCTAGCTGACCTTCATAGGATAAGTGCTGAAGCTGACAACCTCCGCATTGTTCGTAAATAGGACAGGGTGCATCTACGCGATGAGGAGATTTTTTGCGAATTCGCTTGATTTTCCCTTCGGCAAACTTATGCTGAACATTTGTTGCTTCTACAACCACTTCTTCATTTGGTAATGCTCCCGGCACGAAGACGACTTGGCGCTTAAAATATCCTACACCTTCTCCATTAATACCGAGTCTTTTTATCGTCAACGGAAATGTTTGTCCTTTTTGAACTTTCATTTCAGTTTTTGGTTTATTCATGAGACCAACTCCGATTAGTTTAAATTCTTTATATAGTTATTAACGGTCTTTAGCTGCTTAAAACCTATTAGACCGTATCGCTTTAAAAAAGACATCAACGCATATTATAACACTTCAACAGCAAAAAACCGACAGGAGAAACATTCCCGTCGGTTTTTATCTTTATTTCGTTTTAGAAGGACTTTTCTTCATTTGTTTGCGTTCATTCATTAAATCATCAATACTTTTAAACGTATAGCCCTGCTTTTTTAAATCCACAATCGCTTGATCTAACGCATCTGCGTTATCCTTTGAAACGGTATGCAAAAGCATGATCGCACCTGGATGTATTTGAGCCATCATATTGTCGTATGAGTAGCGCCAGCCTTTTTGTTCATTCACTTTCCAGTCAACGAATGCAAGTGACCAAAATACATTCGTATAGCCCTCTTGCTTTGAAAGAGCTAGCGTTCGTTCACTAAATACACCTCTAGGTGAGCGAAGATACTTCATTTCATCATGACCAGTAATACTCTTGTATTCATCTTTTACTTTTTGCAATTCCTCTTTAAAACGTGCATCATCCACTTGAGTTAAGTCAGGGTGATGCCATGAATGATTGCCGACAATATGCCCTTCTTTTACCATTCGCTTAATTAACTTAGGCTCTTCTTTTAAATAGTGTCCTGTTACAAAGAACGTGGCAGGAACCTTTCTTTTTTTGAGCACGTCTAATACCTGCGGTGTATAACCATTTTCATAACCGTTGTCAAACGTTAAATAAATATTTTTTTTATTTGTATCTCCGAGGTAAAAAGCATCATACTTAGCAAGAATTTGTTCATAAGCTGTACCTGCGGATGCGGGCTTGTGATTTTTACTTTTTTGAAATCCCCAGCTGATCGGAGTGTTTGGATACATTTGTGCTTCAACAGATGCTATGCCTGTTGACATCACGAATAAAAAAACGAGAAAAAAGGTGAACCGGCGCATAAGAAGCTCCTTTCGGAAGTCATTTTACGCTTAGTATCCACTCAATTTTCTCGTTCATGAACGTTACTTTTTACCATACGTTCCGGACGTATGTTTATTTAAATACCGGTTCTTTAAATTGCTCAAGCTTTTCAAATGAAGACTTGTCTACATCCGCATGCAAGCTGTTTCCGTGTGAATCCATCGTCACTACAGCTGTAAAGCCTTCTACTTTTAAATGCCACATTGCTTCAGGAATACCGAACTGCATCAAATCAACGCCTTCTACGCTCTTGATACAATCAGCATAGTACTGTGCAGCTCCGCCGATAGCATTTAAGTATACGCCGCCATGCTCTTGAAGAGCAGCAAGCGTTTTAGGACCCATACCGCCTTTACCGATAACCGCGCGGATACCAAATTTCTTCATAATATCTCCTTGGTAAGGTTCTTCACGGATACTTGTTGTTGGTCCTGCAGCGGTTACGTGCCATTTTTCATCTTCGTCTTTTAACATAACCGGACCACAGTGATAAATGATTTGTCCATTTAAATCAATTGGCGCATCGTGATCTGTTAAATGCTTATGAATAGCGTCGCGTCCTGTGTACATCATACCGTTGATGCGCACCACGTCGCCAACTTTTAGTTCACGAATTTGCTCTTCTGTAATAGGTGCTTGTAATACAACTTCTTTTGTTTCATCTGCATTTTGTTTCTCTTCTGCGCCTGCATTTTTATTAAAATCTACTTCTTCGCCTTCTTGATACAGCCACTCTTGAACGCTTCCTGTATCGGCATTGATTTTAACGCCCAAACGGCGGTAAGCCCAGCAATTATACGCAACTGACACATAGAAGCTAGCAGGAATACGATTGATTACGCCGACTTTACAGCCAAGTAATGTCGTTTCTCCGCCAAAGCCCATTGTACCAATTCCTAACTTATTGGCATTTTCCATTACATACTCTTCTAATTCTTTCAGCTGAGCATTTGGATTTTCGTCATCTAAGTTTCGGAATAGCTGCTCTTTTGCTAATTCATAGCCTGTTGTACGGTCGCCACCGATTCCAACACCAATGACGCCGGCACTACAGCCTTGACCTTGTGCTTGATACACAGAGTGCATCACACATTTACGAATGCCGTCTAAATCACGGCCAGCTCTACCTAAACCTTCTACTTCACAAGGCAGGCTGTACTGAATGTTTTTATTTTCACAGCCGCCGCCTTTTAGAATAAGACGCGCATCAATATAGTTATTTTCCCACTGTTCAAACTTAATAACCGGCGTGCCGCCGCCTAAATTATTACCGCTGTTTTCTCCCGTTAACGAATCTACGGAGTTAGGGCGAAGCTTTCCGTGCTTTGTTGCTTCTTCAATTGCCCAATAAATTGCTTCTTTAATTTGAAGCTGATTCACTCCTACAGGGGCTTTAATTTTAAATGTTGGCATACCTGTATCTTGACAAATTGGCGATAAATTATCATCCGCCATCTTAATATTATTGGTAATGGTCGCTAAAGACATTGCTGCACGCGTTCCTGCATTTTCACGCGCTTTTGCCTTTGCGATAGCACGTCGAACGTCTTTTGGCAATTTTGTAGATGTTTCAACAATTAAATCGTACATGCTTTGTTTTAAAGCTTCAATCATCACTTAATTCCTCCCATATCCCGCTAATGTATGTATTTATCTATCTGTCGTACAACTTTCAAAATTTATTATACTCCTTCAAAAATTGTTTCGAAAGACCTTTATAGGAGGATTTCCACTTCAAGCAAAAAAGCGCTAGTTTTTCTAGCGCTTTTTTTCTCGTTCATTCTTTATCTTTTTTAAACTGCTCACATTTTGCTTCGAGGTCATCAATCATCGTAATCAAACGGTCAATGTCTTCTAGATCTGTGTTTTGAGGCTCCATGGAGTCTAATACGTGTACAAACATATTTAAACGATCTTTTAAATAACGTACTTGTGAATCTTTATCCCGAACGGCGTTTCCCATTTTAAAACCTCCTGATATAGCTTTTCATTCGTATTTCTTTATATCCTAACGAATACTTTCATATTTGACAACTAAAAGCAATAAAATCCATAATAGTCACTGGTGTCCGTTTTGAATGGGACGTATAATTTAGTCTAGCAGGACGGACTGTGAGATGTTTTCATCATCATTTCACTTTACGGAAAAATAAAAGGAGTTTTTTTATGGCCACTTTACAACGAATTACCCCGGAGTTCGATCCGTGGGAAGCGTATTTAGATATGAAACAATATGGCAAACCGACGCTTACAAACGTTGAATTCACCACAACGACACTTTGTAATATGCGATGTGAGCACTGCGCAGTTGGATATACGCTGCAGCCAAAAGACCCAAACGCACTGCCGCTTGATTTAATCTTAAAACGTCTCGATGAAATTCCAACTCTTCGGGCGTTAAGCATTACGGGCGGAGAGCCTATGATGTCTCTATCTTCTGTGAAAAATTATGTGGTGCCTTTATTAAAGTATGCACATGAACGAGGTGTCCGTACACAGATTAATTCAAATTTAACATTAGATCTTGCTCGTTACGAACAAATCATTCCTTATTTAGATGTTTTACATATTTCTCACAACTGGGGAACGATGGACGATTTTGTGGAAGCTGGCTTTGCAATGATGGAGCGAAAGCCTACTTATGAGCAGCGCGCCAAATATTTCGACCGTATGATTGAAAACAGCCGCGCGCTTGTAAAAGCAGGTGTAACCGTATCAGCTGAAACGATGTTAAATAAACGTACGCTTCCTCATATGGAAAAGATTCATCGTCAAATTGTTGATGAAATGCTTTGTCAGCGTCACGAAGTACACCCTATGTATCCAAGTGACTTTGCCAGCACTCTAGAAACATTATCTCTTCCTGAAATGCGTCAAGCTATTCATCACCTTCTTGATATTCGAGATGAAAATGTGTGGATGCTATTCGGCACGTTGCCGTTTTATGCATGCAGTAATAATGAGGAAGACTTAACGCTCTTACAGCGCTTATATAGCAGTAAAAATGTAACCGTCCGAAACGATCCAGACGGGCGCTCTCGCCTAAATGTAAATATTTTTGACGGAGATATTATTGTAACGGATTTTGGTGATACGCCTCCTCTTGGCAACATTCAAGATACAAAGCTTACAGACGCTTTTGATACGTGGCAGCAAAGCACGATTTCTAAAGAACTTAGCTGTCATTGTTCAGCAGTGTCTTGTTTAGGACCTAATATCTTGGTGAAAAACAGCTATTATCAAGATACTGATTTTAGCAAGCTCCAAGCGAGCATTACAAAATAACAAAAAAGAGATTCCATCGTGGGAATCTCTTTTTTGTTATCTCGGCTGGTCATAAGCTCCAAAGCTTAAGGAAACATAATCTTGTACTGGAATCCATGCTCCAATTCCTTGAGACGTTACATTTCTCACCACAATTGAACGCTTGCTGCCTTTTACCGTTACATACACTTCTCCATATGTTACTTTTCCCTTTTCACTTACAGCAGGCGTATACGCATACAGATAACCTACTTTTTTGGGAGCTACGTTATAGACCTGGTCTTTTTTCGTTCCGGCACCTACAAACGTTTGAAATGATAAAGTGAGCTTTGTTTTTTTAGCTGCTTCAATTAGCATCATTTGTTTAACATGATCAGGCTGAGGCACTTTTGCTGTTAATCCGCCTTTTACATGGCTTTGATTTTCCTGACTGTACATCATTTTGTACTGAGTTTTTCCTGCTCTGTTGTCATAATGATTTGTATTGATTCGCTGGTGCTGCCAGTTAACGTTTGTTTCTGTTGATTCGTAATTCAATGGCCACTGTCCTAAAAAGACGGTTGCTCTGAAACCAATTGCCCATGGAGTTTTAGAAATGTTTGATTCATTTAATATACGAATTAAATCAGGGTTTTCAATTTTTACATTTGATGTTTCAATGAGCTCTTTTGTAAACTCACTCGGCTGCAAATATGGCGTGTCTTGACTAGCATTTGGATAGGTATTTTCTTTTGAAATATTTAAAGCTGAAGAAGGCACGTTGATGGTAGGCTGAGCTGTTTTAGCAATGGCGATCTTCGTTGAACATGAAAATGAAATAATGATGGTAAACACAAATAAAAGCAATTTACGTAACATCTAGAAACTCCTTTCAACATCGTTAATGAATGCAACCATAGTTTTTTCAAACATCTCCTGTTTTATCCTGAATACCAAAAGGGAAATTCTTACATTTGCTTACACCAAAAGAATCCGAACGATTAATCGTTCGGATCTTCTTTCAACTAAAACATTTTTGTCCCAGCCTCTTCTTTTTTAAATAAGATAAAAACCAATTCCCATAATAATATAAGCACCTAAAAGAGTTGCACCTTCGAACCAGTTTGTATCTCCGTCATTAGAAATAGCAATAGTTAAAAATACGGCCGTTACCATCGCGATCAACTCGGGCCAAGTAAAGACAAGAGACATTTGGTTTTCGAACAATAGAGAAACTAACACTAATATCGGTGCTACAAACATCGCTACTTGTAAAGTTGATCCAACAGCAATTTCAACAGCTACACCCATGCGATTTTTAACGGCCATAATAATAGCGGAAGCATGCTCTGCCGCGTTCCCAACAATCGCTACAATGATGACCCCGATGAACAGCTCACTCCAGCCAAAGCTTTCCGATACAATTTCGATTGTGCTAACCAAGCTTTCGGATACGTAAGCTACAGCTAACGTAGACAAAAAGAGAACAGCAATCGCTTTCCACATTGACCACTCTGGCTCCTCATGTTCTTCCACTTCTTCACTTTTATGCTGATATACGCCTCGATGCGTTACCAGCTTAAAAAATAACGCCGCCAAGTACAAGATGATGAGAATAATGGAGATTCCAACACTCAGGGACATGGTCTTCGCTTCGTCCATTTCGCTAGCAAACACTTCAGGAATAACAAACGCAACGATAACGGCAAAGATCAATAATCCAGAATTATGTCTTGCATCATAGACATTAAATTCTTGACGCTTAAATTTTAATCCCCCGATGAAGAATGAAAGACCGCCTACAAGAAGAAGATTTCCTAATACAGAACCGGTTAACGATGCAAGCACCACAGCTGTAAGGCCTTCTTTTAGAGCAAAAATAGAAATAATTAATTCTACAGCGTTACCAAACGTAGCATTTAATAGACCGCCTATTCGAGGACCAGCTACAACAGCTAAGCTCTCTGTTGCTCTCCCCATAAAAGCTGCGAGGGCAATGATTGTTAAACAGTAAATAATAAACATAAGAACATCTGACCAGTGCATCATGTGCCCAATAACAGATAGCGGCACCCCAAGAATAACCGCTATAAGAAAAATCCGATTGATCATCGATATGTACACCTACCTTATTCATTTTTTGACAACAAAATCAATCATATCAAATTAATGGAATTTGTATAGACTCACCGTCAATGTTAGTATTTTTAACCTATTTTTATAAATGATAAACCCTTAATTGATTTTTGATTAAGATATTTAAAAATCAGCCAAACTACCAAGGGTAAAAAGATATAATAAGGAGTGAAAAAATGAGCAATAATGATGTAAAAAATCAAATTTTATCCGTACTGGATGACTATACAATTGGAACGTTAGCTACAATTCAAGATGGAAAACCTTATTCACGCTTTATGATGTTTTTTCATGAAGATCTTGTGCTCTACACCGCCACCAATAAAGATACCCATAAAGTCGAAGAACTAGAAAAAAACCCTTACGTTCATATTTTGTTAGGCTATGATGGGCAAGGTTGGAGTGATCCGTATGTAGAGGTAGAAGCCAAAGTAAATGTAGAAACAAATGAAGAGTTAAAAAAGAAATTTTGGAATGAAAAGTTAAAAGAGTGGATTAAAAGTCCAGATGACCCACATTATTTGCTTCTTCAGCTGACTCCTGAACGCATGCGCTATTTTGATAAAGCCGGAAGCAAACCAAAGGAAATATGAGATTGAGACGTAGCTAAGTCCATTCCATCTAAAGACGAACAAATGGGAGCAAGGAGCTCGTATGGATCGCTTGTGACAACACTGGTGATTTCCATGCCAGACTTCGCTTTCCGCGGGCGGGCGGTGAGCCTCCTCGTCGCTTCCGCTCCTGCGGTCTCACCTGTTGCGCTTTTCCCGCAGGAGTCTTCGTCTTGCCCTCCAATCACCAGCTAGCAGTACCTACATACATAAAACCTACGTGCATCATCACCCTAAAAAAATCCGAACGAATTTGATTCTCTATCAAGAATCTCGATTCATCGTTCGGATCTTCTTCAACTAAAATACTTTTGTCCCAACCTCATTTAATTTCGAAAGTTTCTGTCACTTCAATACTGTCCACAACCGACTGTAGCATCGAACAATTTTTTCGTGCTAGCTCAACTGATTTTTCAATTTTGTCTAATGGCAGGTCTTCTCCTGTGATGATATAGTGCAAATGAATTTTTTCGATTCGCCCCGCTTTTTCATCATTTCGTGTCACATCAGCTTGGATGCGTAAATCGGAAAAAGCGATTCTTTTTTTCTCTAGAATCTTTCTTAACACGCCTCCGCTGCAAACAGCAATTGACGATACCATTAGCTGATACGGACGAAAGCCATACTCTTCATCTCCGGCGATATGTAGCTCTCCATAAGGAAGATTTGTTGTAAACCCCGCCTCTTTTTTCATGTTGAATTCCATTTTCTTCACTCCTTTACTTCATTATAAACCGCTTTTTATATAACCAACTACTCTCAATATGGATACTTGTTACACCGTCACCATAAAAAAATCCGAACGAATTTGATTCTCCATCAAGAATCTCGATTCATCGTTCGGATCTTCCTTCAACTAAAATACTTTTGTCTCAGCCTTTTTTATGACTCTGTGTTAAATTAATTTTCCGGCGCGAATATCATTTGTCATTCCTTCGTAAGGCGCTTGAGCGATAACTTCCTCATTGTTCGCTCCGACATTTTTGATAAATGTAATGTCAGCAAATTCGGGTACAACGTATTTCGGATATGTTTCGTATTTTTCACGGGATTCATGCATTAAATCAATATGATTATTTTGATAGCACACGGTAATTTCAGGATGTTCATGTACCCATTTCGGGAAGAAAATAATGCCGTGCATCCGTTTTTCATAAGGCATAAAGTTCAAAGATACATCTGTTCCAGTCGGTTCAGTCCACGATACTTTATATACACCTTCTGTTAATTTCACAATATCTACTTTTTGGTCGCGAACCCATCGTCCTGCCACCATTCCGCTATGAATACGGTAATCGATTGTATTTTCGTTTTTGATATAAATTTCATATTCCCATCCGTTTTCGTATGTGTAAATCATATGATTTCCAATAAATTTTTCCATTTTTATATCGCTCCTTTGATTTATAACACTTCGTATATGTCTAACACAACGCTGTCTGGGCGTCTCACAGCAGCGCCTAGAAAAACGCGGTCGTGTAAGCGTTTATATTTTGCACTTCCTGTATGACCAATGACAATCGTTGTACCGACATTGATTGTGAATGTCGCTATTTTCTTAAGCACTGTTTGTATCCTAGCGATCACTTTTTATTTGTAAATAAAAACATGTAACTATTTACATGTTTTATTCTACTTCCCTTATAAAAAGATGTCAAATTAACAGCACAGCACGTCTACATCCTTGTCAATAAAGCGTTTTCCTTGTACGATTAAACAGTTGGATTGACAAAATATAGATAAAAAGAGGTTGAATGCTATGAGTGCTACTCATCAACAACGTTTCTGGATTTTAGTTAGCCTTGTCGCCATTTCTGGATTCAGCCAAGGTATGCTGCTGCCTTTAATTGCTATTATTTTTGAGAAAGACGGTCTTTCTTCTACTATAAATGGATTAAACGCAACTGGATTGTACCTAGGCATTTTATTTATTTCTCCTTTTATGGAAGGGCCGCTTCGCAGATACGGATATAAACCAATTATCGCAGCAGGCGGACTTTTAGTTATTGTATCTTTAGCTTTGTTTCCCCTGTGGAAATCTGTTGTTTTTTGGTTTGTGCTCCGTTTATTTATTGGAATAGGAGATCACGCGCTGCACTTTGGAACTCAAACGTGGATTACATCATCTTCCCCTGCTGATAAACGAGGTCGAAACATTTCATTGTACGGGCTGTTTTTTGGTATTGGTTTTGCTGTTGGTCCTTTAATGACGCCGTTAATTGAAATTAGCCAAGCACTTCCTTTTATGATTTCTTCAGCTCTATGCCTCATAACGTGGGTATTTTTATTTTTGATAAAAAATGAATTCCCCCTACAAGAAATTGAGGTTAATTCATTAAAAGAAACGGCTAAGCGATTTTCTAAAGCGGCTAAATATGCTTGGATTGCTTTTTTGCCGCCTTTTGGATATGGTTTTTTAGAATCATCACTGAACGGAAGCTTTCCTGTATATGGTTTACGAATTGGTTTGCAAGTAGAGTTTATTTCACTGCTGCTGACTTCCTTTGCAGTTGGAGCTATTGTATTTCAGCTTCCTCTTGGGATACTGAGCGATAAATTCGGACGGAAGTTAGTATTAGGATGGATTTTATCAATTGGAGCCGTGACGTTTTTTACAGCAAGTTTATTAGAAGAAACCGCTATTCCATTAGTAGCTTGTTTATTTATAGCAGGCATGGTTGTAGGTTCTACGTTTAGTTTAGGAATTAGCTATATGACAGATTTAATCCCTACTCGTTTACTGCCTACAGGCAATTTACTATGCGGTATTGCTTTTAGTATCGGAAGCCTTGCCGGCCCTTACATTGGCGGTACTTTTATTCAGTTCTTTCACCATGTCAGCTTTTTTAATATTATTAGCGGAATGCTTGGCCTTATTTTTATCGTTCTTTTTATGTTCGGACAAAAAATTCCTATGCAGCAAAAAACAAGCGAGAACTTATAAGTTCTCGCTTGTTTTTTAAACTTTTAGCGTCCCGTGCTGAAGAGCTGACTTTTCAATTTGAATCGTCGTATGCTCAATGCCGCAGTGATCGTGAACTAAATCGATAGCTTTTTGCAAAATCCACTGACAATCTTTTCCATCTTCTACGCGCATATGACAACTCAATGAGTCTAGCCCTGAAGTGATCGTCCAAATGTGTAAATCATGCACATCTTTAACTCCTTCAATGTTTTCAAGAAGTTTTTTTATTTCACTGTGATCCACTCCTTCAGGAGAGCCTTCCATTAAAATATGAACGCTGTGAGCAAGCACGCCCCAAGCACTTTTTAAAATTAATACTGACACAACTACAGAAATAATAGGATCAGCAATATACCATCCAAACAGCATCATAAGAAGTCCCGCTACAATAGCTCCAATTGACCCTAAAGCGTCTCCTAATACATGTAAGTAAGCGCTGCGTAAATTTACATTTCCTTTTACATCGCCTTGTCTCATAAGTGACCATGCGCTGATTAAATTAGCAAGTAAACCAACAGCAGCAATCACCATCATGCTGCCGCTTGCTACAGACTGCGGCTCTAATACGCGCTGATAGGCTTCATATATGATGAATCCTGCTATTATAAACAGGGCCACTCCGTTAAAAAGAGCCGCTAATATTTCAAACCGATAATAACCGTACGTTTTTTTAGCCGATGCAGCTCGGTTAGCAAACCATATCGCTACGAGGCTAAGAGCAAGTGAGGTTGTATCAGACAGCATATGTCCGCTATCAGATAATAACGCTAAGCTATTTGTAAGAAGTCCACCAACAAACTCAAGAACCATAATACCTGCTGTGATAATTAGTGCAATGAGCAGGCCTTTTTTGTTACCTTCACGCTGTGTATCAAAATGATGGTGGTGACCATGGTGATGATGATCATGACTCATGCAAAGCCCCTCCTTTTATTCGTTATGTGCGCATTCTACGTGCTGAATCACTTGATGCAAAATTCCAACTACGTGTTCATCATCATACGTATAGAAATACGTATTCCCTTCACGGCGATATTTTACTAAACGTAAATGACGCAAGTGAGTTAACTGATGTGAAATAGCTGACTGTGAAACACCAAGCACTTCAACCATATGACCGACTGAACACTCTTCTTGAAATAGTAAATAAAGAATTTTCATTCTCGTAGGATCTGAAATAGCTTTTAGTATTCTTGACGCTTCTTCTACTGTTTGAGGCGATAAAAACGAATGTTCATCTTTTTTCATAACATCTCTCCGTTCATTATATGAAAGTATATGAGCATATGTTCATATATAAATTATAAAACACTTTTTTCTATATAGTCAATTATTTACGTCTTTCTAAATTTTTTTGCCTATTTTTAAAAAAAATCCACACAAAATACTTTTTCTGTTATATAATACAATTAAATATAATAAACTGTATTAAAACAGATGGAGAGGAGAATAATAAATGAGCAGACAAGAACGTAAAAACATGATTACATTTATTGAAACAATGAAGGGGATTGACCGTGAAACCTTAATGTACATGACGGATGCCGATATCGAGCACATTTACACTTCCGCTTATAAATATTATGAAGAGCATTTAGATATGTAGTACGTTTTTTACAGAATGCAGACGTCCAGCTGCATTCTGTTTTTATTTTTTAAGCGTTAGTCGTTACCTCCTTGCTTGTTCCGTGCTATACTATACTAAATATCCCAATTTAAAAGAGAAGAACTGAAAAAATGTGCTGCTATCGCTGAGATGGCAGCTTTCGTGCTTTTTTAGGGGTAATGATTGTGATTATTCTTCTCAATTATCGTTCAAGGAGGATTTGTATGGAAAATGCGTTACCTAAAAAACAAGAACAAACGCCTCAAACATCTTCTGCTGTCAACGTATTGAAAACACATGGTGAACTCATTGCTGCACTGTTAAGCGGCGTGCTGATTTTAGCTGGCTGGCTGCTGTCAAAACAGCAGGATACTGCTGTATCTATTACGCTCTTTGTATTAGCTTACGTGATAGGCGGATTTGCTAAAGCAAAAGAAGGCATTGAAGAAACGATTGAAAATAAAGAATTGAATGTCGAAATGTTAATGATTATTGCAGCCATTGGAGCGGCTGTAATTGGCTACTGGACAGAAGGTGCTATGCTTATTTTCATTTTTGCATTAAGCGGTGCGTTAGAAACGTACACCATGAATAAAAGCAACCGAGAAATTAGCGCCTTGATGAATTTACAGCCGCAAGAAGCAACGCGTCTGATTGGAGATCAAGAAGAAATTGTATCCATTTCGGATTTACAAATCGGAGACTTGCTGCTAGTTAAGCCGGGTGAACGAGTGCCATCCGATGGTATTGTTGTCTCTGGTCAAACAACGATTGATCAGGCTGCTATTACGGGGGAATCTGTTCCTGTACTAAAACAGCTCGATGATGAAGTATTCGCGGGCACGGTGAATGTGAAAGGCGCCATTACCATTAAAATGACAAAGCCAAGTGCTGAGACGCTGTTTCAAAAGATCATTCAACTTGTTCAAACGGCTCAAAGTGAAAAGTCTCCTTCTCAATTGTTTATTGAACGATTTGAAGGCACATACGTAAAAATTGTTCTATCGGTTGTGGCAGTTATGCTATTTCTCCCACACTATGTGCTTGGATGGAGCTGGACCGAGACATTTTACCGTGCAATGATTCTCTTAGTTGTAGCGTCTCCTTGCGCCCTGGTTGCATCTATCACCCCTGCTTCGCTGTCTGCTATTTCAAACGGAGCAAAAAAAGGAATTTTGTTCAAAGGCGGCGTGCATTTGGAAAGATTAAGCCATTTAAGCGCAATTGCTTTTGACAAAACAGGAACGTTAACAAAAGGGAAGCCAGAAGTGACAAATGTCATTGTACGTTCTGATATGAACGAGCAGGAATTTCTTATTAAAATAGCATCAATTGAACGTCAGTCCAATCATCCGCTTGCTCAATCCATTGTTGACTTTGTGAAAAACAAGCAGGAATTGACGCTCGTTCAGCCAGATTCACTTGAAGACGTTCCCGGATATGGTGTCATTGGGTCTCTTCAAGGAGATACATGGAAGATAGGAAAAGCAGATTTTGTAGGTAAAGAAGATGCAGCTGAATTTGAAAATGGGATTTCATCTACGCTTGCCAGTGAAGGAAAAACGATTGTGTACGCAAAAGACCAGCATGGTATTGTGGGATTGCTTGCGCTAAAAGACGTTGTACGAACAGAAGCTGTAGACGCTGTTAAATCTCTTAAAGAGCAGGGTATTCATACCGTCATGATTACAGGAGACAGCGAAAAAACAGCCGAAGCCATTTCAAAAGAATGTGCCGTCGATGAATACATTGCAGAATGTTTGCCGGAAGCTAAAGTAGATAAAATTAAAGCGTTAAAAGAAAAATTCCCTACCGTTTCAATGGTGGGAGATGGCATTAACGATGCACCTGCTCTTGCTACTGCTAACGTTGGAGTAGCCATGGGAGAAGGAACGGATGTGGCACTTGAAACAGCGGATATCGTTTTAATGAAAAATGATCTATCAAAAATTTCGGATGCAGTAGCTCTTTCCAGACGAATGAACTCAATTGTGAAGCAAAACGTTATTTTTTCTATTGCCGTCATCTTTTTATTAATTTGTTCGAATTTTTTCCAAGTGCTTGATATGCCATTTGGTGTTATAGGTCACGAAGGCAGCACCATTTTAGTTATCTTAAACGGCCTTCGCTTGCTAAAATCTTAACGCAAAAAAGCCTAACGTATTTGTTAGGCTTTTTATTATGGAAATCGATGCCTTAATGGTAACCGTTTTGTCCATTTTGGCTGTTGCTTGTTTTATGCTTCGGCTGGCTCTTTTTATTTTGCTTTGTATTGCTTCCGTCTTTTTTTGTATGCTTTGTCATGATGTAAAACCTCCCTTTCATTTTGTTAGTATGCTCATATCTTGCGAATGATTTCATCCCAATTTGTGACTATGAAGATTTGACTCGACGGTCGTAGAAAATCGCGTTAATTTCTCCTCCAATAACGATAATCATGCCCGATAGATACAGCCAAATAAGCAGGATAATAATTCCGCCCAAGCTTCCATATGTAGCTGTATAGTTATTGAAATGATTTACGTAATACGCAAATAGCATTGATACCACTGTCCAGCCGACCGTAGCAAAAGCTGCTCCTTTTACAACATTTCGAATCAGCAGCTTTTTATTAGGAGCAAAGTAATATAACCCCGTAAAAACAGTAAACAAAATGAGACCGCTGATAATCCAACGGGAAGCAGACCATAAAGCGAGAAAAGTTTCTGAAAATCCAAACGTAGACGATAAATAAAGTCCAATCATATGACCGAAAACAGGAAGTAAAAGCGCTACAATAATGACAAATATCATCGCAAAAGTAAGGAGAACTGCCATACCTCTCGCCACTAAAAAAGGCCGATTTTCTTGTACGTGATACGCTCGGTTAAATGCTCTTACGATCGCATTAATTCCATTTGAAGCAGACCACATCGTGGCAATGATACCAAAGGACAATAGCTTTTCATTATGAGAACCAATGATATGGGAAACGTTGCTTTCAATCATGTGCAGCGTTTGCTGTGGCGCTACATTTTCGACCAAATCAAGCAGGTCTGTTGATTCCAATGGCAAAAATCCAATCAGCGTAATTAAGAAAATTAAAAAAGGAAATAGCGAGAGCAGCAAATAATAAGCCAATTCAGCTGATAAACTGGGCAGCTCATCTCGATGAATGCGGCCCATCAGTTCTTTGCCAAACCTTACGATGTTATTTATGTACATTCCAGCCATATGTGCCTCCTTATTTATTTTTGTTCATCACCATACTTCTCCACAAATGCTTCTTTTGTATCGTTTACAATTTCCATCACCTGAGGCGTTGTTTCTTTTAACTTTTCTACTTTTCCTGCTACAAATGATACATCTTCAGAAACTTGCTCGATGGTCGTACGGATGGTTTCATATTTCTCTTTGACAGTATCCGTTACAAGTTCAGGGTGCTGAATAAGAGTTGTTGTTTTGGCTTTCAGTTTTTTACTTCCTTGAATGACAGAGCTTCTTGTTTCTTTATCAAATAAAGAAACAGCTCCTCCTATAATTGCTCCAATGACAATACCTTCTACTAGCTTATTTCGTTTACCCATTTGTCGTTTCTCCTCCGTTTTTTATTTTTTAAGTATTGCTTATTCCGAGAAATGCTTCTCTATAATTTCGTCTAAAAGAGCCTTGCATCCTTCTTGAACTAAGTCATATACTTCGTCAAAATTTCCCGTGAAATAAGGATCAGGCACATCTTCAATATGTAAATCGGGCACAAAATCCAAAAGCCTTGCAATATAACCTGTTTTAGTATGTCCAGCCATCCTTCTCAGATTTCCTACATTTTCGACATCCATTCCAATAATATAATGGAATTTAGCTACATCCTCTTGAATCACTTGTCTTGCTGTTTGCCCTTTAAAATCAATGTTGTTTTTCGTTAAAATAGATTGCGTCCCTTCATGAGGAGGATTTCCTTTGTGCCAGCCTCCTGTGCCTGCAGAATCTACGTAAATTTGTCCTTCTAGCCCTTTTTTCTTCACCATATCTTTAAAGACCGCTTCTGCCATGGGTGAACGACAAATATTTCCCAAACAAACGAATAATACGTTAATCATAGTCTCGACTCCTTTCCCTTATTACAAACATTATATACAATCATTTTTAAACTAAAAAATAGTTTTCTTTTATTTATATCGTTTCCACTCTTCTGTGGATAAGAACCTGACATAAAAGTGTTCACACGATAAAAACATGTTACAATAAAAAAAACGCAACTGGAAGGATGAACAAAGTGGATTTATCAGTAAAATCTCCAGAGAATATTAAACATATGGTCGATAGCATTAGTGAAAAACTGCGCATGCTAAATATCGGAGCAATTAAAGCTGAAGCTTTTGACGAAGAAATGTATGAAGACTTAAAGTACTTATACGATATGGTAATGAGAAAAGATTCTTTTAGCCCAAGTGAAATGCAAGCGATCGCGGAAGAATTAGGTACACTGCGTAAACAAGCTTAATGACAACTCCGTCAATGACTAATAGCCATTGACGGTTTTTTCTACATTTTTTTCTATACATGAATGCTGCACCTTTTAGCGAGCAAATAAGAGTTAAATCGTTTACATACGCATAGATGAAATATTCCCAAAAATCTTTCTTTTTCATTAGGAATTGACGTTTTTATTATTTGTCTATAGAATGTATCGAAATACCTAAAGCTCGTATAGTCTTGGAAATAGGGTCCAAGAGTTTCTACCGAACTACCGTAAATAGTTGGACTACGAGGGTTGAACATCATTCATACTGCATTTTTATTCTTCTTTATGTTCTCCCTTACATAGTCCTTCATTGTTATTCAGTTATACAATGAGAGGAGTCACATTCATGTCAAATACAAAAACAACCTTAAGAAAACAGCTTGCTGTTGCCAATAAAAAAATACCTGCAGATCTTGTAGTGAAAAACGGGAAAATTATCGATGTCTTTACGCTTTCCATCATTGAAGCCGATATTGCGATTGCTGATGGAGTGATTGTTGGAATAGGTCAATACGATGGGAATAACGTCGTTGATGCAAAAGGAAAATACATTTCTCCTACGTTCATTGATGGACACGTTCACATTGAATCATCAATGGTTACACCTAAAGAGTTCTCAAAACTTCTTGTACCTAGAGGCGTCACAACTGTCGTAACGGACCCTCATGAAATTGCGAATGTTTCAGGGAAATCTGGCATTGAGTTTATGCTTCAAAACTCGGATTCCATTCCTTTAGACGTATTTGTGAATTTACCTTCAAGCGTGCCAGCAACTCCTTTTGAAAGCTCTGGAGCCGTCTTAAAAGCAGCTGACTTAGCGCCATTTTTCTCTCACCCTCGCGTGCTTGGATTAGCAGAAGTGATGGATTTCCCTGCTGTGCGAGATGGAGATGACGATATGCTCGATAAATTACAAGCAGCTAACGATGCAAACGGCGTAATTGATGGGCACGGCTCAGGGCTAGATGCTACGGGCGTTAATATTTATCGTACCGCTAACATTTCAACAGATCATGAATGCGTAACAGCAGAAGAAGCAATTGAACGTATTCAGCGCGGGATGTATGTTCTGATCCGCCAAGGTTCTGTCGCTAAAGATTTGAAACAATTATTACCTGCTGTAAATGAACGTAACGCGCGCAGATTTTTATTCTGTACCGATGACAAACACCTAGATGATTTATTAACGGAAGGTTCTATTGATTACAATGTTCGTTTTGCTATTGAACTCGGGCTGGATCCGTTAATTGCGATTCAAATGGCTTCATTAAATGCCGCTGAATGCTACGGGTTAAAAGATAGAGGTGCGGTTGCTCCTGGTTACAAAGCTGATTTTATTCTATTAGACGACTTAACCGATATATCTGCAGCACATGTCTATCAAAACGGAGAGCTTATTGCTGAAAATGGAGAGATGCTTTCTGTTCAAGAAGAACAAATTGATCTTCCAACAGAACTAATGAATTCTGTTCATCTGAAAGAGTTTTCCATTAAAAAACTTACGATACCACTTCAGCATAATCGCGCTAATATTATTGAAATTAATCCAAACAGCCTGCTTACAAATCATATTGTAGAAGAAGTTCAAGTGAAGCAAAACGAATTTCAGTCTTCTGTAGAAAACGATCAGCTGAAAATGGCTGTTGTTGAGCGTCATCATCTAACAGGGAATATTGGTCTTGGGATTGTAAAAGGTTTTCAGTTAAAAGACGGAGCGATTGCTACCACGATTGCTCACGATTCACATAATATCGTAGCCGTAGGAACAAATGATGAAGATTTAGCAAAAGCAATTGCGGCAATTGAAGAAATCGGCGGAGGTATTGTTATTGTAAAAGGCAATGAAGTGATTGGCTCCCTTCCTCTTTCCATCGGAGGATTAATGTCACCTCACCCTTACAATGAAGTAAACAGCTTACTTAAGCAGCTTCACGGGGCTCTTCATGAGCTTGATATTTCACAGAAATTCAACCCGCTGCTGACATTATCTTTCTTAAGCTTGCCTGTTATCCCATGTCTAAAATTAACCGACAAAGGATTATTTAATGTAAAAGAATTCAAGCATATCACCGTTCAAGCATAAAACAAAAAGGACTCTTTCGAGTCCTTTTTATTTATACCCTTTAGACGGCGCAGTTCGAGTTTTACGATTTTTATAATGACGATATCCTTCTTTTAAAAGGATAGGAAAAACAGCGACTAGAATTTTTTTAAATATACGTCCCAATTTAAGGCACTCCTTTACGTGTTCTTACTTTACTATACCCAAATTGGACAGCTAAAAACGCAAAAAAGAGCAGGTATATCCTGCTCTTTTTGTATCACTTACCGATAAATTGTTGAGTCCAGTACGTAGTATCACCTTTTACGTATCCAACACCAATTTCAGTGAAATCAGGGTTTAGAATGTTTTTGCGGTGACCGTCACTATTCATCCAAGCATTCATTACATCTTCAGGTGATTGCTGACCTTTTGCAATGTTTTCACCTGCAGTTGTATATTCAATGCCGAATTGTTTCATCATATCAAATGGTGAACCATATGTTGGTGAATTATGGTCAAAATACCCTTTGTCCATCATATCTTTTGATTTAGTGCGTGCAACGTCACTTAATTTTTTGTTAAGTGTTAGAGGTTTTAAACCTTGTTTTTCACGCTCTTGGTTCACTAAATCTACGACCTTTTGTTCGAATTGACTAGCATCTTTTGTTTGTTCTGCTTTATCAGTATTTTCTGATTGTTGAGCTTTTGTGTTTTGCTGTGTTTGCTCTGGAGCTTTTGCTTCTTCACTTTGCTTTGGTGCTTGTGCTTGTTCCTGTGGAGCTGCTTCAGCTTGCTCTGGTGCTTGTGTTTCTTGCTGCGGAGCTGCTGCTTGAGCAGATTGTCCTTGAGCGTTAAATTTCTTTAATAGCTCATCTACATTTATATTTTGTGCTGCTTGAGCATCTTTAATGGTAATTTGTTTTGGAGTGTTGCAATCAGGAGCTGCTGCATTTGCTTGTCCTGCTGTTAGTAATCCTAATGATACGGCACCTGCGACAGTGGCAATACGAAACCTTTTCTTCATGTTTGAAATCCTCCTATGTGTTAATAAAGTTTTTTTGTAAAACCGCAACGCATCTAAGCTTGTAGCAAGCCAATCTCGTGATGCACCCTCATTGTTGCATGAAAACTATGAAACTCGCAACGTCTTTTAAGCTACCAAAATTATACTTTCATTTATGTAAAAAATATTTCTATTGTATTACGTGGCTTCTATCTATTGATAGTAAAAGGTTTTCATATTATTTTAGAAACCGCTTCATCCAATGCAGTAATATAACTGTAAATTCCTCGTCAAAATCGTTACATACAAAAAAGGCGACAGCACAGTGGTAAACCACCCTGTTATCGCCTTTTACAGAAAGTTTTACTAATATTATTTACTTATTTTAAGACATTTACTGATTCACGTACGAATGCTTCCATATCGTCTGGTGTACGGCTTGTAACTAGTTGATTACCGCATACCACCACTTCTTTATCATGGAAGTTTGCGCCTGCATTTTTCAAATCAATAGCAATTGATTTGAAACCAGTTACGTCACGTCCTTTTAATGTTTCAGCATTGATTAGCAGCTGTGGTCCGTGACAAATAGCCATAACCGGTTTGCCTTCATCCATAAATGATTTTGTGAAAGCTACGACTTGATCGTCCGCACGCAAGATATCTGGTGAGAAACCTCCCGGTAAAAACAATGCGTCAAAATCTTCTGGCTTTACATCCGCAATTGCTTTATCAATTGTTAATGTTGTTTCGCCTTGTTTACCTGTTACTTCACCTGTTTTAACATCGATTTTTGTTAGCGTATGGCCTTCTTCTTCAAAGGCTTTGGCTGGATCTGTATATTCCACATCTTCAAATAAATCTGTTACTAATACTGCAATTTTCTTACTCATTCTAAGCAACTCCTTAATTGATTTGTGTACTAATGTTCTATAAATAAAATACCCGTACACTATTCTTTTAAACATGCTTTATGAGTAAAAAACTTTTCTACAATAATCAAAAAACACATTGAAGATTTTTATAAAGCAGAAATTCAAAACAAATTAAATGTCTGAAACGTCGTCTCTTCTGGAACTGGGTACACATCTCTCCCTGCAATCACGTTCAGAATACGCTGATTGCGCTGAACGGATAAACCAAGATTTGTTGCGCCAGATCCATGTGAATGTTCGATATTGGTTAAAGTAAAAAAGTGGTGGTTACGGGGTTGTTTAAAGACAAGCCGGTAATCTTTTGTAACTTTGAAACGCTTGTCATCTTCCCATTCAATATCATCTTTTATTCGTTCGATGAACGGCGAAATTTTTGGCTTATAGCCCGTGGACAATATCAAACGATCCGCTTCGTATTGAAAAGAGCGTTCAGCCTTTAATTGTTTGCACTCCAGCTCATATCCATTTCCTTTTTTATGAATATCACTTACTTCAGTCGAAGCTTGAATCGTAACGGGTACTTTTCCTTTAAGTGAACGATGATAAAGTAAATCATAGATTTTCGTTAAGGTAGAAGATTCAATTCCGTGACGTAAAGGATTTAAATCTTCCACCGTACTTGTACGTTCCTCAAAAGGCAGCGAATGAAAGTAATCTACATAGTTTGGCGAAAATAACTCTTGAGCAAGCTTGGATTGATCAAGCTGAAAAAAATTAGAGGATCTTGTAAACCATGTAAGGTGGTAATGATGTTCAGTCTGTTCTTCTAGTAAATCAAGAAAAATCTCTGCAGCACTTTGCCCTGAACCAACGATCGTTACATGCTTTCCTTTTTGAATCTCTTCTTTTTTATGTAAATAGCCGCTGCTGTGTAAAATATGCTCATTGAGCTTTTCTTCAAAAGCCGGAGGCACAAGTGGAATGCTTCCTGTTCCCATTACAACGTGTTTAGCATTTACTGTTTGAATTCCCTCAGGTGTTTCTACCTTTACTTCATAATACTCTTCTTCATTTTTCGGTATCACGTCTACAACTTTTGAAGAAAAGTGGCAGGAAGATAGCTGCTCCGCTACCCATTTTGCGTACTCGTTGTATTCTTGACGCGGAATGTCAAAACGATTAAAGAAAAAGAACGGATACAAGCGTTTTTGCTTGTGAATATAATTTAGAAAAGAATAGGGGCTTGTTGGATCCGCAAATGTAACTAAGTCTGCTAGAAACGGAATCTGCAAGTCCGTGCCGTCAATTAACATTCCCGGATGCCATTCAAATTTCGCTTCTTTATCAAAGAAGACAGCATCAATTTCATCAAGAGGCTCAGCAAGGGCCGCTAAGCCTAAATTAAAAGGTCCTATTCCTATTCCCACCATGTCATACTGCTTATTTGTCATCTTTAAACTCCCTTTCATAAAAAAAGCTAACAGTATTGTCTACTGTTAGCTTTTTACCCTTTTTCCATACATTTATGCGGAAGGAGTCATACTCATTTTCGGGCCAAACGATTCATACATGATATTTTCTTGAGAAATACCCATTTCAGCTAGGCCTTCTAACACCATTTGCGTAAATGAAGAAGATCCACAGACATAATAATATGCCTGTTTATCGCCGGCGTATTTAGCTAGCTCTTTTTTAGTTAAGCGACCATACGTTATATGTTCATCATGCTGATCTGTTTGCGCTTGACTATAGAAAACGTGTTGTTCAAACGTATATTTCTCTGACAACGATTGAAGCTCTCGTTTCATTGCATGAAACTGCTCATTTTTAGCACTGTGAATAAATGTTACTTCTTGATTGTTTTCCAATGCTTGATGAAGCATTGACATCATTGGAGTAATTCCTACACCTCCGCTGATAAATACTGATTTACTATTTTCTTTTAAGACAAAATCTCCTGCTGGAACGCTGACTTCAAGCAAGTCTCCTTCTTTCAATTGGTCATGTAAATAAGTTGACACGACCCCGTCTTCCATTTGCTTTTCTTTTTTCACCGTAATTTTATAGTATGGTTGACTTGGATAGCCAGATAAGCTGTACTGACGAATGGATAAATACTCGTCACCAGGAATTCGTACACTCACATACTGACCTGGCAGAAAAGCAGGCAGCGCTTTTTGATCAGGTGATACTAAATAAAACGAGTACACGTCTTCTGCTTCTTTTACTTTTTTATGAACCATTAGTTTTTTATAATCTTTCCATCCTTTTTCTTCGGCTTCTTCATATAATTTTTGCTCAACACTTATGAATACGTCCGCAATGGCACCGTAAGCTTCTTTCCAAGCTTCCATAATCTCATCTGTCGCAGCTTCTTTTAAAACATCTTTAATTGCCTTTAATAAGAACTCGCCGACAATTGGATAGTGCTCTGCTTTCACGCCGATACTGCGATGTTTATGGGCGATTTGCTTCACAACTGGAAGCAGCGTTTCAAGCTGATCGATGTACTGTGCAGCGGCATAAACTGTATTAGCTAACGCCATTTGCTGACGTCCTGTTTTTTGATTTGTTTGGTTGAATACATTTTTTAAAGAAGGATACTGTTCAAAAAGCATTTCATAAAAACGAGTTGTGATTGCTTGACCATGCTTTTCTAAAACAGGAACTGTACTTTTTACAATAGAAATAGTTGTTTGTTTCATAACTTTCGCCTCCGAAAGATTCATTTTTAAAAGATATATTTTTAATACATCTTTATAATACTCATATCCGACTTAAAAAGATATATTTTATATACATATTTAAAGAAATGTTCACAAATTCGCTACTTCAAAAATGAAAGCATTCTTTCTGTATTTCTTAGATATAGACATGCTATTATAGATATATAAGCTGCTGGTAAGAGAAGAGGTAAAGAGATGAGGCTCACACAATATACAGATTACTCACTGCGAGTTTTATTATATTTAGGCGTTCGCGATAATAATAAACTAAGCAATATAAAAGAAATTGCTGAAGCGTATAATATTTCTAAAAACCATCTTATGAAAATCATTCACGAGCTTGGAAAACTTGGCTTAATCGAAACGATACGAGGACGAAACGGCGGTATTCGTTTAGCTCAGCTGCCAAAAGACATTAATATTGGCAAAGTGGTACGTCAAACAGAAGAAGATTTTCATATCGTTGAATGTTTTGACCGTGAAGGAAACTTCTGCATTATTAGCCCCGTCTGTAAGTTAAAAAGTGTTTTGCATGAAGCTATGCAAGCTTTTATTAAGGTGTTAGATCAATATACATTGGAAGATTTAATCCAAAATAAAGATGAATTAAACCTCCTCCTTCTATCTCAAAAAAACGAGGAATGAAGAAACTAAATTTCACCTGAAATCATTTTCGTTTTTTCACCCTTTTCCCTTTCATCATAAAATAAAAGATGTTACAATGAGGCACGTATTGGAAAGACAAGATGTCTCCATTCGAGCAGACAATGAACCTCATTCTGTTCATCCTAAAAAAATGACGAAAGGGTGTTTGAGTATGCACGTAGGAAGCAAAGGCTGGTATGTTGAGGAACTTAAAAAACGAGGAGTTCGCAACCACGAAGGCCGCAAAGTGGAAAAGTACAAAACATATGTACTTGCTAACTTGCTTGATAAACACAAAAATTAATAACATGTAATAAGAGAGTACAAATGCGTACTCTCTTTTTTGTTCTTTAATAAGCAGCGTCTTGATAAAAATAATTTGGTGATAATACTTTATTTTTATAAGGCTTATGAAAAATATGCGTGGTCGCTGGCGAAACCGGTGGAATCAACCACGTCCAGTTCCCAGTCACTTCCCGGCCATTTTTTTGCTCTCTTTCTTCAAACAAGTGAAATTGCTGAGCAGCGGTGTGATGGTCTACGATGCTAACGCCTTCTCGTTTAAAAGAAGAAAGCACTGCAACGTTTAATTCAACAAGAGCTTTGTCCTTCCAAAGCGTCGCGTTGTAATCCATGTTCAATCCCATCATAGAAGCTATTTTTGGAAGTTGATTATAGCGATACGCATCCGCTAAATTTCGCGCCCCAATCTCAGTCCCCATGTACCATCCATTAAACGGTGCTGCGACGTAATCAATCCCTCCAATTTCTAGCTTCATATCTGAAATCATCGGGACAGCGTACCATTTTAACTGTAAGTCTTCAAATTCAGGAAGTTCTGGATGCGTAATAGCTACTTCTTTCACTAAATGTTTTGGAATCTCAAAATATCGAGGCGACTCTTCATTAACTTGCAGGACAAGAGGAAGGATATCAAAATGCGTTTTCTTACCTTCCCACCCCAAATTTCGGCAAACTTCCGTGAACGCAACAGAATCAGGATCTCCTACCATACCATATTCCGTCTCATATCCAGCATAGCGGATTAGCTGATGATTCCATATTCTAACCGGCTCTTTTGCTTTCATTTTCGGTTTAAACACCGTAATAGTAGGCCGGATTTTCCCGTCATTTGTTGCATATTCAATATGGTGGAAAAGGGCGTCTCTTACCTCTTCAACTGTGCTTACCCCTCGCTTATCAAATACATTGAGCGAGTGCCAAAATAGCCGTCCGATACATTTATTGCTGTTTCTCCAAGCCATACGAGCTCCGTGCTCTAACTCTTCAAATGTATGATCATAATGTCCGAGTGACATAATTTGCTGATGAATTTCTTTTAACCGCTTGTTTTTGTCCGCTTCGCTTTTTTCAAGTTCAGCGTAACATGTTTCTATAAATACACGTGCTTGTTCAAATAATTCTTCTTGCTTCAACGTTTGTTCCCCCCTAGAAGAACAGATTTCATTCTTTTCGTTCAAGAAAAGCAAGTTTCAGTATACCATTCTCATAGCGGAAACGCGCATCATAATGCTTTAATAGCCTCTTTCAATATTAACCAAGTTAGAAGGCAATTCGCCTTGCTCAACTTTTTGCAGCGTTTCAACAAAGCACTCGACGGCTTCTTCAGGCGTAGTCAACGCTGAAATATGAGGTGTTATGATGATATGTGAATGATTCCACCAAAAAGATTCTTTCGTTAACGGTTCATGTTCAAACACGTCTATGTATGCTTTTCGAATACGCTTTTGTTGAATGGCTCCTACTAACGCATCTTCATTTACAGTTGCTCCTCGTCCAACATTTATAAAGTATGCATTTTCAACTAAATTCATCCATTTTTGATCAAAGTAGCTTTTTGTTTCATGTGTTAGCGGCATTGTACTAATAATCCAATCGGCTTCTTTTAGCAATTCTTTTTCCTTCGAAATCGAGACCACTTGATCAAATAACGGCTTTTCATTTCCACTTTTAGATACACCAAGTACTCGTACACCAAAAGATTTTAAAACGGCTGCAAGACGACCGCCGATTTCACCTGTTCCATAAATTATGACCGTTTGAGTAGAAAGCTGCTTAGGCTCTACCACTTTCCACTGCTTTTGTTTTTGCTGATGCTGAAACTGTGCGTGGTGCTGAAGTTCAGCTAGCATATAGCTAAGACAATATTCACTGATTCGCTGACCGAATGAACAAACCGTACGTGTTAACATCACACTCTTTTTCCAATTACCACTTTCAAAGAACCGATCGACTCCTGCGCCGAGAGAATGAATCCATTTAAAGCTATGATCTTCAAAGCAATTCGTTGGACCGAAGGATAAAAGCGCGTCAGCCCAGTTTAAATCTTCAATTGTAACGTCTTGCTCTTCCATAAATCGAAACGTCTGAGACAGCTGCTTTTGGTTGATTATCTCCTGCAGCTCTTTATGCATTCTTCCTGCCACTAGTATCGTATGAATGTTCATTTCTTCTCCCCCTGTCTTTTTATTCTTTTTCAATATACTCTATTTGAATAATTCGGTATGGCCGTTCCTTCGTCATGCCGGATTTTCTACATTGATATATATAGTATGAATGAAGTGAAAGAAAGACGCGAGTGAATTTTATATGACTTTCAAGGCTGGAAAACTCATATGGATTTATGTATATAAGTTCGCTATAATCGTTATGAATCAATTTGTTTATAACGAAATATACGATAGATATTTTAAAAGAAAAGGTGTGTCAGCATGAGTGTATTAAACGTAAAAAATCTAAGCCATGGTTTTGGTGACCGTGCGATTTTTAACGATGTATCATTTCGATTGTTAAAAGGTGAACACGTCGGCTTAATTGGAGCAAACGGCGAAGGTAAATCAACATTTATGAACATCATTACAGGCAAGCTAGAACCGGATGCTGGAAAAGTAGAATGGTCTAAAAAAGTGCGCGTCGGCTATTTAGATCAGCACACGGCGTTAGAGCGCGGTCTTTCTATTCGTGATGTACTAAAAAGTGCTTTTCAATACCTATTTGATTTAGAAGCTCAAATGAATGGCCTCTATGAGAAAATGGCGGATGTATCACCAGAAGAACTCGAAAAACTATTAGAAGAAGTCGGTACGCTTCAAGACCTCTTAACAAACAATGACTTTTACGTTATCGATGCAAAAGTCGAAGAAATTGCACGCGGATTAGGATTAGAAGATATCGGCTTAGATCGCGATGTACAGGATTTAAGCGGCGGACAGCGTACGAAAGTATTATTAGCCAAACTGCTGCTTGAAAAACCAGAAATTCTCCTACTTGATGAGCCTACAAACTACTTGGATGAACAGCATATTGAGTGGCTACGACGCTACTTGCAAGAATATGAAAATGCCTTTATTTTAATTTCTCACGATCTTCCATTTTTAAATAGCGTGATCAATTTAATTTATCATATGGAAAACCAAGAGTTAAATCGCTATGTAGGAGACTACGACGATTTTATGAAAGTATATGAGATGAAAAAACAGCAGCTTGAAGCAGCTTATAAAAAACAACAGCAAGAAATGGCAGATTTAAAAGATTTCGTAGCGAGAAACAAAGCCCGTGTGTCGACACGAAATATGGCCATGTCCCGTCAAAAAAAGCTCGATAAAATGGAAGTAATTGAACTAGCTCAAGAGCGTCCAAAACCAGAGTTTAACTTTAAGAGTGCTCGTACTTCAAGCAAATTAATTTTTGAAACATCTGATTTAGTCATTGGATACGAAGAGCCACTTTCTAAGCCACTGAATTTAAAAATGGAGCGAGGTCAAAAGATTGCCCTTGTAGGAGCAAATGGAATCGGGAAAACAACTCTTTTAAAAAGTATTTTAGGAGAAATCAAACCGATTTCAGGCTCTGTAGAAAAAGGAGATTACCAGCATATTGGCTATTTTGAACAAGAAATCAAAACGGCTAATTACAATACGTGTATTGAAGAAGTATGGAATGAGTTTCCTCACTTTACCCAATATGAGATTCGTGCAGCTCTAGCTAAATGCGGCTTAACAACAAAACACATTGAAAGTAAAGTAGAAGTTCTAAGCGGTGGAGAAAAAGCAAAAGTTCGTCTATGTAAGCTGATTAACAATGAAACCAACATTCTTGTACTCGATGAGCCTACAAACCACTTAGATGTAGATGCGAAAGATGAATTAAAACGAGCTTTAAAAGAATACAAAGGAAGTATCTTAATTATCTGTCACGAACCTGAATTTTATCAAGATGTTGTCACAGACGTGTGGAACTGCGAATCTTGGACGACTAAATTATTTTAAAAAAACAGGTTAAAAGAGGCATATCTTTTAGAAAAAGTGGGAATGATAAGATTAAGTTCCCCCCCTTTGTGTGAGTAGCCATTTTTTAAATGGTTACTTTTTTTATATATAGTCCTTTAATAAAATGGCTATATTGTATCTATACTCCCTAAACCCAAAAAGGCCGCTACAGCGATGCAGCGGTCTTTTCGTTGTCATGGCTTCATCTGTAGCCAGCTATCAAAATGATGAACAGCTATACTGCTTGGAGGATTTTCAGCTTGACACTTCGTAAGCAACATACCCAGCTCTTGCATCATCTTTTCTTCTCCTTTAGCAGAAAAAGAAATGTATTCTCCTTCATCTGAGGCCATCGTTTCTACCCCTATTTCAATCGGAGTGGATAGCACACGTCCCCACTTGCGTTCATTTTCTGTTATTTCAGCAATGCCGTTTTCTTTATCTGCGTGGTTTCGGTACGCCATAATTGTGACTTCATCAGCGTATTGAATAACCCACCGCCCCAGCGAACCAGAACCGTTGCTATTTTTGAATGGAACTTCGTCAAACCAAAACGGTATATCTACAGCAAGCGGCAAGTGTAACTGATGAGACTGTACAGCGGCTTGAGAAATGACATATTGATACTGCAGAATACTTTTCGCTCGATTATTTTCCCAACTTTTATACAAATAAGGCTCTACATCCAAATGAACCCCTGAAAATTGCTGTTGTTCTTCCGCTTCTGCTTGGTAAGCTGTTATCCAATTAAAAAATGCGTCTTGTTTTTCTACACCGGAAGTGCCTATCCAATAAGGAGCGCCGTCAAGTGCGTAAACACTTATCCCCTGGACTTGCGCTTGTTCAATAAAATGCTTATATACGGAGAATGAAAGGTGAGTATCAATTTGTAAATAAACCTTTGTCACCTTTTTTTCTTGAAGCTTTTCGAGGATAGCTTCTTGATTCAACATCCATTTTTTTGTATCCCACACCCACGTAGACAGCGGTATATTCATCTCTGCATTCACCTTTGATCCACATCCTATTCCTTTCCCGATATTAAACAGCCATACAACCACCAGAAAAATAAGAACGCACTTGCTTTTCACACTCTTTTTCCTCCTTTATACGAGCCAGAACTCATATAAAGAGAGTCTGACAGCTTGGCACAACTTTATGGTGAATTTCCCCCTTAAATCTGTAGCTTTTAGCAAACTCCTCCTTATCAATTTTTTGCAGCTTAATCTCTATATGTTCTATCGGTTGCTTGATTTATTTCTCTATATCTTTCTTATTAAATAAATATGCCTGTTTTGGATGGTTTGGCTGATTTGGATATTTCAACTGTAATTGTCCTTTTCGTAATAGCTTTGTTAAATAATTATTACGTACTCCATCCGGCGTTCTTTCTAGTAAATAAGCAAACTCTTTAAGCATGAGCGGTTTTTCTTTGCATAACTCAAGAATAATATGTTCCATCTGATTAGGCGAAAGCCGTTTTTTTTCACGAGCCAGCGCTGCAATATCCCATAGCTTCGTATCAATATCCTCCACATTCACCGAATTAGAAGAATCCTCTTCTTGTTCCTTATTATAGGAGTTATAATTATTATTATAGGAGTTAACATCGTTATTATATAAGTTAATCTCGCTATTACAGTAGTTATCTTCCTTATTATAGGAGTTAACATCGTTATTGTATGACTTTAACTCCTCTATTGAATATTTATTATAGGAGTTTCTTTTTTTATTATAGGAGTCAATTTCGACATCGTTTTCAGGTGTATTTTGATATTTTTCGACATCTTTAAAATTATTTCCCAAACCGGTTATGGACGTATTGTAAGTGTCTTTTTCAGAAGAACTTACCTGTCTTTCTTGAGTGGACAGAGATAACATGACCACTGTACGATGCATAGAAACATCTTGATCAATAGCCGGCGTTTTATAATGATGCAAGCTCCAATTTTGCTTTACTTTTTTCAAACCAGAGCCCGAACGTTCACATAGCCCTAGTAAACTGAATAGCTTAACGATATTTGGGTTTCGAAGCTGACTAACGGTATTGCTAAAAACTGAATCTGTAGGTACTAACAAAAGACCTGGATTAGAAAAAACGTAATGAGAAGGTTGCTTTTCTAAAATAACGCCGCCCTCGCCATTATAATCTGCATGAATAAGCATATTAATCAAAACTTCTGTTAAAGAGGAAGCGATTGACGGCTGGGGTTCGCTATTACGAACAATTTCATGGATATGGAAATAAAAATCAAAAATATTTCCTGACCACGTCCCGTCTTGAGAGGTAAAGCGCTCTGTCCATTCTTCATTTCCTTTACTTTCCCGGTATTCTAAAAAGTATTGTGGTAAAACTTCTGTGATAATCCGTTCTTCACTGAATAAAAGCAGGCCTGCGAGTGTGACTCCTTCTTTATGGGTATCTCTAACCTTTCCCCAAGCTCCTACTTTGTATAAAAACTCCTTTGTTTCAAGCGCATTCCAAGGATGAGCTGGTTTTACTTCAGCAAACCGATCCCGGTAGCTTTTGATCGTATCAAAATTTAACTCGTTTAATCCATAGTGCTCTAGGATGAGATTATCTTGTAACATATTCAACTCTCCTATTATCTTTGTATATTTATTTAACAGCGCGAATATGCTGTTTCTTAACTCTTGTTACTAACGTACTAACTTTATCTATCTAGATACCATCAGCACCCCAAAGTCCAGTCCGTAGATTGTACTTCTGTTGTGCAATTTCTTCTAAATCGATATATACATCTTATCTATTCTATCATTTTTTCTTTATTCTCTCCTTCATTTTTCAATCTTCAAAACAGTCGAGTTTATTGTGTAAAAGCTGTGGATAAAGATAAATATCCACAGCTTTTACACAGACTACAAACCCTTTTCTAGCTGTTTCAATATAAATTTGTTATAATACCCTTCATAACAACGGATTAAGTGAGGGATTACGTATGGAAAAAGCTACATTTGCAGGTGGATGTTTCTGGTGTATGGTTACACCTTTTGAAGAGCTAGAAGGTATTCACGGCATTGTATCAGGATATATGGGGGGAACTGTGGATAACCCTACTTATGAGCAAGTAAAATCTGGAACAAGCGGTTACTACGAAGTGGTTCAAATCACATTTGACCCTGAAGTGTTTCCCTATAAACGTTTATTAGATCTTTATTGGCCACAAATTGATCCAACAGATGACGGAGGTCAATTCCAAGATCGCGGCTCGCAATATCGAACAGCAATTTTTTACCATAACAACAACCAAAAACAAGCAGCTGAAGAGACGAAGATAGAGGTCGCAGAAAGTGGACGTTTTAAAAAACCAATCGTGACAAGCATTCTTCCTGCCTCTACGTTTTATGAAGCCGAAGAGTATCACCAAGATTTTCACAAGAAAAATCCAAAGCATTATAAAGAAGACCGCGCTAAGTCTGGTCGAGATGAATTTATTCAAGCGAACTGGAAATAATTCTTGTGTTCAAAATAAAGCCGCATAGCGTTTGCTATGCGGCTTTATTTTACCAATTATCTGTATAAGTCGTTGTTGTTGACGGCACGCTCCAATATTGCTGCGCAGGCTGCCATGCTTTTAACGATCCATCAGCTCTCTTCACAATTGCTTTAAATTGAACATTTTGACTCGCAGGAAAATAGACGGTGCCTCTCCAATCAGCTGTAGATGAATTATATGTTAATTTAATTGGATAAATGGACGTATCCCACTGACCTAGCTCAGCTCTGTCTCCAACAATATAAACCGTTTCTCCTAATGCAGTTGGCGCATTTTTTACTACAACCGTTTGCACAAGTGGTGTAACGCCCAACGTATTTTTAAATTGCCCCATAAGCGTATCATTGTTAATAACATCGTAGAAACGAAGCAAAGTAAATCCTGCAAAATTATAGTTAAAGGCCATTTCAGCTGCTTTTTTATATTGATCTTCACTGCCTATAGTTAAAGCATTTTCCCCATTTAAAACAACTCCTTTTGTATTCGCAATACCTGCTACTTGGCGTACAAGCATCTTTGGCATAGAATATTCCGGATAATTTCCGCTGTCCGTCATTTCTAAGCATGTAAAGGTGATATCTAATTTAGCTGTTTTAAATGCATCCAAAAGCGCATTGTAATCATTGTATCCAGCTGGTTTTTCTGCAGCATGAGGAATAGTCGGATTATTGTACTGCCAGTGGATTCCCGCCACTTTTGCACCGATTGGTACGTTAAAGGTGGAAGCAAAAGCCTGATGAGCTAACTGTCCAATACGTTTTGTGTGATCTTCCAAAGCTCCTTGATACCATGCTAAGAAATCTTTTCCATAAGCTGTTGAATAACCATCTTTTAAGAACTGATAGCCATCTGATGGCGGTAAAATTTGCGATGCAGACGTTAAATTGGTTCCCCACGCTTGATTAACGCCGGCGAGTGAACCGTATTTAGTCAAAGCATATGATTGAAACTTGCTTTTGGCGAAGTTCGTATACACTTGAAATTTCCCTCTAGACGGATAGCCGGTTCCGTCTGCTGCTGTATAGGACGGATAACGAATTTCACCTGCAGGGCCTCCTGATAAATAGATTTTAGCAACCACGTCTTTATAAGGTGCTAACGCTTGCGCAAATGCCGTGTAGAGCTCACCGTATTGCTTAGAAATAACGTCTGTTGCAAGCGGGCTTAGCGTTTCTTTATTTATCGTTCCCGTTTCAGATTTAAAGTAAAGGCTGTCATCACTTTTTAAGTTCCATACCCAAGATGGAAGCGGAACGTTACAATCATCTCCTACATTGCCTCCGCACTGATGAGTAGAAATAATAGGAACGATCTTTATACCTGCATTACGAGCAGCTTGAGCAAAGCGCTGCGCATAGGAAAAATCGAACTGCTGATCGCCGTTTTTCTCCATATCTCCCCACCAGAAGTCTACTGTCACTGCATAAAATCCATTTTGTTTCGCTTTGCGTAGATCGTTCTCAAATGCTTCCCATGTTGTATAGTCTGTTACCTTTTTTAAAGGCGCCATTAAATAGGTTTTGTAACCTGAATTCATTGATTTTCCATCTACGGCAGCCGCTCCGTTAATTGGATTCAAAATGAAAACGTTAACAAAAATGAACATCAAAACGAAAGCCAATCCTTTTTTACATAGCTGTTTCATATCTTCCCTCCATTTTTTCAAAATCACCTATAGGTATTCGGCGGATTTTGGTTTTTTCCTTTTTCTTTTATAAAAAAAAGACGCCCTGCAAGGACGCCTTCTTCATTAGTTCCAAATCTCATTCACCCATTCAGGATGGTCAATAAACGGATTGCGGTTATGCTGATAGTCTGAATAAATAATGTCATTTCTACGTCGTTCTCGATCATCTACTGGGTCTTTGGCGTTCCATTGAAGAAGCACAGATAATTTCCCGTGATAAGGAGCAGTGCCATTATTCACTGTGTTATTAAGTTCTAAGTCAGGCTCATCACTTACATCGCCTTCATAGCGCACGGCCATATAAAACAACATACGAGCCACGTCGCCTTTTACTTCATCTCGAGGTTCCCATGAATCACTGTCAAAATAATTTCCGAGTGCTTCGCTATGTTCCGTCCCTCCGTTATCAAAATCTAAGTTTCCTCTCGTACTGTTTACAGACACATCGGTTGGACGTAAGTGATGAAGATCTGTTCCAGGTCCCATAGCTGTTCCAAAATCCCCGTGAGACTTTGCCCAAACGTGCTCACGATTCCAATCGTCCACTCCGCCTCCATTTGTACTCTTAGCCTGTGAACGCCCCGTGTAGAGCAAAATAACGTTATTTGCGTTAGCTGGATCTTCATCCATTTTCTTTAAAGCTTCCCATACGGCTGAATACGACACTTCTGTGTGATGATCAATAATGTTATGAAGCTCTGCCTTTAAGCTGTTTCCTGTTTTTCCAGCTGCGGTACGATAATAGTCTTCTACTGGAACGGTTGGCTCTGTGGGATCTGGAGTCGGATCAGTTCCTCCTGTTTCTTTACTGATAGAAGTAACTGATTTTATTCCTGGGTGTGAAAAATAAGGAGTGAGTGTGCCCGTAACAGTAAGACTTTTCCCTTTTAACTCCGAGTGACTTTGAAGTCCAAATGTACTTCGCAAATTTGAAGGAATTTGAACGTACACCATCTTGTCTGTATTGGTTTCATTTGAACTGTCAGCAAGAGCAAATGCATAATCGTTTGGGTAATTGCTCGTAATAACTGTAGATGTGCCTGTAGGTTGACCTACTACATATCCTTTAACCGTTTGTACACTGTTGTTTTGATTCTCAAGAGCTTGTGCAACAGATAAAAATGCGGCTGCTTGACTAACAGGAGTTAAGCTCACTAAAAGAGCAAAAACAAGCAGGGACATTGCCCATGTTTTTTTACACAGAGCGTATAATTTCACTTTTTTATTCCTCCTTATGATAAGTTTGAAAACTAGTTTTCTTCCACCTCTTTATATTATTTTTTCACTGTGAATTCCCTGCCTCTTTTTTGTTAAGTTTTATAGTGAAAAAGCTGTATTCTTCTTTACAGTGACGGCCACTTTATGCGAAGGGTTATATTTTTAAAAGTCTACATTGGAAAAAGCATTATGTGTCTTTCTTTATATATGGTATAATCAACCGAATCGTAAAAGAGCTTATACCATTTCAGAAAATGAAATGATTTAAATAGAAATGAGGATTGTCTATGCTTAGTTTTGACGAAAAATTAGCTATTATTTCATCGTTTCCAGAGCTGCATCGAAAAGATGTATCTTTAGGACGCGTGAATTTTCATTATGAAGAAAGCGTGTACGATAAAACGGTTGTTGTGCATCATCTGCATCCTAACGGAAATGGATTTGTATATGCAGGGTTTTTAAAAGGATATGAAACAAATGACAAAGGTCTTGTGAATATCCGTGATTATACTGAAGAAGAGCTTCGCTCAATTATTGAAGCTTCTATTGAATCTTTGTCTACCCTTCCTGATACAGCTAGAGAAGAAGCTATTGTAGGGAATGGAAATGAACAGCGCTGGAACGGCCCAGACAATGCAACGCTTTTACTTGTTCATGAAGATGACCTGTGGAATATTTATTCTGGCTTGAATTTAGAGGCAGCATTTCTATCTTACGAAGAAGCAGAAGATTATTTGTTTGAAGAAGGCTTCCGCCGCCTATAAGCTTGCGTCTATACGAAAAAACCTCGCTGTTGATTAACAGCGAGGTTTTTTCATTTTTTTACAGAAGACTGAGGGCTAATGCGCGGTATTAAAACCGCAAATAATACAACAACCCCCACACCAATCAATAATAAATAAAACCATTGTAGGTCTGATGACTTTTCAGAAGCAGTTTGTTCTGTTCGATCTTTCTTGTAGGAAGTGTTTTTAGAAGAAAACAAGTTATATTCTTTTGCTTTCGCAGAAATCGTATTATCTTCAGCTGATGCGTTCGCAAAAAGACTTTCTTTTAAGCTCTCTTTCTCTGCATCTTCCTCTTTTTCAAATGTAAGATCCTTTATTTCCTCCGGAATATTTCCTACTTCTTTTTTATTTTCTAGCAAAGATTCGGGGTCCAAGTTAATCGGATCATCCTTATATACATTTGGTTTAATCTCTTCAACGTTTCCGTCATCAGCTTCAGCCGCTGCTGCTATAGGGAAACAAAGAAGTGAAAAAATAAGAACAATACTTCCAATCTTCTTATTAAGCACTATAGGTTTCATCATTTTCAACCTCTTTAGTCGTCTTTAAAGCACGAATAATAGATGGCAGAACACTTAAAACAGCAGTCATTCCCAGTAATACAATAAGCGCCTGTCCAAACAGAGACTGCATATCATATTGAATTGACATATATACTTTAGATACTGGATCTTCGTAATTAAAGTTTGGCATAGATAAGTTAAGAAGCGGGGTAATATAAAATAAAATCAACCCTACTGTCGTCACCCATCCAGCGAAGCTTCCTAATAAGAAAGCAATACGTACGAGTGTAGATGAAGCAAGCAATAAGACGATCGTAAAGATTGACCATTCCATTGCCCGGTCTCCCGATAACGAATAAATATTAAGGCTAAAGATACTTACCATTAACCCTACAATCAAATTCAATAACCCAAACAGCGTACCTTTTACAAGCATAGGTGCATGTCGGTAGTATTGACTGAAATAGCCAATTAGTAAGCTGCTGATTAAGATAATAACCAGAATGACAACCGGTGGAACCTCTTTTACTTTTTCAGCCGGCACTTCACCGCTTACTTGAAGAGGATTCGCTAAATAATGATAAACGTAATCATTATTCTGTCCATCTACTAATGTATTATTTAACAAACGGTATACCTGGCCGCGAACCAACTTCGTTGAATCCACGTTTTGGGCCCACTTGCTGTTAAGCGTGTCAGCTTTATCCTGGACTTCATTTACACGCTTCTGCAATTCATCTGTGTATGTGACAACATTAGCTTGTCTTTCACCTAAAGATGAAATGAGTTCGTTCATTCCCTTCAACTCTTGACCCATGCTTTGCTGTAGCGTCATTAAGCCCGTTACGTCCGGAGCTTCTTTCTTTTCTAATGCTTGATCTTCACCTGCGCTAGATTGAAGCTCTTGATTCATTGCATTTGCTTTTTCTTGAATAGCTGATAGCTCTTCCATAATAGATGCTTGTTCAGCATCAACTGTTTGTCCATATTGATCCGCAAAATCTTGCACTGAACTTTGGAACTGTGCTAACTCTTCTTTTGTTAGAGACAGGTTTTGTTGGATTTGCTTACGCGCGTCTTGAGAAGAGACGGTGCCAGCTAACGCCTGCTGCAAACTTCCTTTAATAGAGTCATTGTTAAGGACGCTGTTCTGTATGTCTGTATTTCCTACTTGAGCTAAAGTCAAATCATACTGCGATAAATCACCGTAGTACTTTAGCATATCTTCTGCACTGCTGCTTTTAATCTTACCTGAGAATGTATTGCTCAGCTTTTCCTTGCGAGAAGCTGAAAGGTTTGGAGAAGATAAGATTTTATCTTCTTTGTTTTTAATCATCGTAATGAGATTGTCTACATTCACACTACCTTTAGAAGGCTTTTTGCCGTCTTCTTTCAACTTTTCATTCTCTTTTTTTAATCGTTCATTTTCTTCTTGAAGCTTAGCAATTTGACTGCTCGACGACTTGGTTGCTTCTTCTAAGTCTTTCTCTGCTTTGTTTTTCTGTGCTGTCAAAGACTTAACGTCTGCTTCCAAACTTGCAATTTTCTGCTTCAGCGCATCCGTATTTTCTCCTGAAGCTTCCGGCTGAACGGTTACATTTTGCAGCTCATCTTTGACTGCTTGTACCTGTGTTTTCAGATTAGCCACTTTTTCAAGCGCACTTTTCACAGCATTGGATGTACCTGATGCATCCGATGTGTCCGGTGTTTCAGGCGTTTCCGTTCCCTCAGATGTCTCAGGTGCTTCAGGCGCTTCAGGTGTTTCGTTCACCATTCCTTGGAGCTGCTGTTCTAAGTCTTCAAGCCCTTTTGATATATCATCAAGCTTTGCTGTTTGCTGAGATAAATCCACTTTAATTGGTTCTGACGTTCCTTCGCCTTGACCGGAATCTGGCTGAGTTCCATCATTTTCTCCAGGATCCGTGGGCGTTTCTCCGCCTTGATTTGGATCTGGCTGAGTTCCGTTATCTTCCCCTGGATCCGCTGGCGTCTCTCCGCCTTGATTTGGATCTGGCTGAGTTCCGTCGTCTTCTCCTGGATCCGTTGAGCCTCCGCCACCATCACTTGATGAAGCTGTCTCTAGCTGCGCACGAAGCGGCTTTAGCTTATTTTCAATTTGATTTAGCGTTGTTTGCTCAGACTGCTGTTTGTATGAATTGACTATTTGGCCATTCAAGTCTTGCAGAGCTTTTTCTTGTTCACTGACGTTATCCGCTTGTTGATCTCCAAGTTCTCCAACGGCTTTTTGATTTTCATCCAGCTGCTGTTGAATGGAAGACAATCCGCTGAATACTTGATTGGCCTGCTCATTAAAATTTTGCTTGGATCTTGGCTGATTAGATTCAAGAGAAGACAACCCTTCTTGAATCGCAGCGACGCTTTGAGCCTGCGTTTTTTCAAGCATTTGCTTCTGTGTTTCTTGATATGTTTGATATTGATTCACATATTCAATGAAGCTGTTTAAATTCTTTTCAACCTGTTCTACGTCGCCTTGTCTGTCACTAGAACCTTTTTCTGCTTTATTTACATTATCTTGGATTTGCTGAAGAATTTTCTTTTGATCATTTAATTCACCCGCTAAATCTTTTGAATTCGGTTTATAAAAAGCGACCATTGTTTTTTGAAAGGCGATTTCTTTATTTAGAATTTTATCGAACTGTCCACGTACCTTATCCACTTCCTGTGATACATAACTCCAGTACAAAGAGGACATTTCATTATTAACCTTTGTAGTAGCATCTTCTAATTCCCCTACTACTTTTTCCTTATTAACTGCGTTAAGCTGACTTTGAACTTTGTATTCCAAAGTAGCTTTTTCTGGCTTTTTTTCCTGATACGATAAAATATTTTGTGAGAAGGTCGAGGGAATATAGATAACCGCATCATATTTCCCATTCTGTAAACCGCTTGTAGCTGCGCTTCGTCCAAGCACGGTCCATTGATAATCCGACCCCTCCTGTAAAAGAGGAGTCACTTTTTCTCCAAATTCTATCGCTTTTTCACTATTTTCTTTTACTCCATTATCTTCGTTAACAACCGCAATCGTTCTTGTTGAGTTTTCTGTGACTTGCAGCGGGTTGTCTCCAATATACTGGAAAAAGAAAGAAGGAAGAGCCAAAATTAAAACAACAGCTAATATGACTTTAAGTGTATACTTACGCTGTTCGGTCATGTTAAGATCTTCCTTTCACTTACACATAGCGGGATTTGAATTCTTGTTTCTTTTCCACTTTTAATATAATAACCGAAGCCAGGGTTAACATCGGCTTCTTTTCGGTCATAAGGAAGTGTAAATAAGCTTTGCTCTGTTTTCTTCATCAGCAACACGGCTTGGCTAATTTGCTTCACTTCTGTTGTTAACGCGTCAAATCCTTTTGAAAACTCATTGTTGTTCCCTGCAACAATCAAGTTAAAGCCCAGGTGACTATAATTTTTCATCAATTTTGTAATACGATCCTGCAGGACGCTGTCTAAGTTTTGCTGGAATCGTACAAATCCGTCTACTACAAGCATGATCGGGGCAAATGAAAGACTGTGTACCGTTCCTTCCTGCACTGCTTCCAAATACTTATTTTCACGTCGCTGCAATCGTTCTTCAGTTAAATCAAGCCAGTCGATAATCTGTTCTTTTGTTTCCATGTAAACAACTTGCTCTTCAGCTGCATAGCTTGATAAACCGCGGTCAACCGAATCAAATAGTCCGATTTGCTTCACGCCTTGTTCAAGCGCTGTTTGCAGTATGACCTTCACTACATTTGTCTTTCCTTTTTGCGTCTGCCCCATGACGATGCAATGCTTATTTTTCGTAAAGTTCATATGCACCGGTCGAACAAACTCTTCATCTAATCCAAGAGGAATGACTCCTTTTTCCCGAATAACCCTTCTGTCCGTCATAAACTCGGCAAGTACAAGTTTCGATGACAGCATTGGTACAGGCTCCGGAACAGTAGCATCAGCATATTGATTCTTTAATCGTTGAATGTGCAGCTTAACTGCATCAAAGATTTCAAAATCATCTTTTCCTTCCGCAGGTAAAAACAGCTGCGCAAAATAAGGTTGATCCGTTTTGATAATAGCCCGGCCTGGAATAGACTCTAGCGCATACGGCGTACGTCCTAAAATAGAATACGCTTCTGAATGATCCATTAAATAATGAACAACTTTTGTTTTCAAGTTATTCATAAGCGACTGACGAATAGAATTCACGCGCGTCGCGGTAAAGATCATATAAATTCCTAAAGACTGACCGTCACGCACGAGCTGTGTGAACTGCATTTCTAGATCTTGCATTTCTTCTTTGACAAGATCAAAATTATCAATCGTGATAAAAATTAGAGGAAGCTCTTCTGAACTTAGAGCATTATACATTTTGATATTGCTAACTTCCCGCTGTTGAAATAACTGCTTTCGCCTTGCGATTTCTTGTTTGATAATCGTCATGAATTTTTCAATTTTACGCATTTGATCCATTAAGAAATAATCCGCCGTATGAGGCAGCTGACGAAGCGGCAGCAGCGTGCCGTTTCCAAAGTCAAAAATGTAATAATGAAGCTGCTCCGGGCTCTGTCTTTCAGCTAGACTAAGAAGCAACATCATGACTGTAAACGATTTACCGTATCCTGACGAACCAAATATACCAATGTTTCCATCGTCCATCAGCTGATAGTTATATACCGTTTGGCTTTGCTTTTCCGGTTCATCAATCAAGCCAATTGGGAATACGCCGTCTCGCTTCTCTTTGTACTCACTGCGAAGCAATCTTTCTTTAAGAGGCGGCAGCCATGGACTATTTAATTTTTTGATAGCTAGTTCCTGCTGCGTTTTTTCAATTTTTTGCACCACAACATCAATTTCTGCTTCCGCTTGTTTAGATGACGTCTGCTGAGTAGATACATCAGATAAAGGAATCAACCCGAGATCTGTGACAATGGCGACTTCATCTTCAGCCCCATACGTATCTTCCATGTACGGCGCGCCGCTCCAAGCTGACTGAAACAGTTCATACACTTCATTATTTCCAACCTGCAGATAGCCTCGACCCGTCACCGTAATAGAAGCAGCGTCCGCATTTTTTAAAATTTCTTTACTGTCAGCGGCATCTTGGACTTTTAAAGCTACTTTAAAGCGCGCGTTACTCCAAATTTGATCGTCAATAACACCGCCTGGCTTTTGCGTCGCTAAAATTAAATGAACGCCCAGACTACGTCCAATGCGCGCCGCGCTGACTAATTCCCGAATGAACTCTGGTTCTTCACTTTTTAACTCGGCAAATTCATCCGAGATTAAGAATAAATGAGGCAGAGGTTCTTCTGCCATACCTTGCTTATATAAATCTGTATAATCATTAATGTGATTGACTTCATATCTATCAAACAAGCGCTGGCGCCGTTTTAATTCACTTTTAATAGAAGCTAGGGCTCTTGTACTAAAATTCTTACTTCCTTCAATGTTTGTAATGGTTCCAAGCAGATGAGGCATGTTTTTAAACGGCTGAGCCATTCCTCCGCCCTTATAGTCAATCAATAAAAACGCAACTTCATGGGGGTGGAAATTCACCGCTAGAGAAAGAATGTACGTTTGTAAGAATTCACTTTTTCCTGACCCCGTCGTACCTGCAAGTAATCCATGAGGGCCGTGAGCTTTTTCATGAAGATTTAGTTCAACAATATCTTCTTTTCCTTTTAAACCAATGGGAACTGCTAGCGACTTAGCTGATTCATTGCTTTGCCACCTTTGCACGATATCCAACTCACCAATTTCTCTTGCTTTAAATAATTCTAAGAATGAAACGCTATTTGGAATTGAGTTGGTCATGCCGACTTGGTGATCCAATGTTCGCAGCATCCTTGCAAATCTTTCATTATAATCAAGCGTGTGTTTATCAAGCTGAAATAGAATATTCACAGCTTTTTGCTTTTGAATTAATATATCCCCCTCGGATTCGTTAATATAACGGACGAGTGTATGAACATGCTCCGTTAAGCTTTCCTTTGTCTCTGCCGCAAATATCGCAGAGAACCCAAGGTGAGGGTGATATCCTTCTAAATACTCTAAGATAACGTGATCTGCAATTAACTGCTGATTCGTAATAATAAAAACAAAGTGAGGCAAGAAAACCCCTTCTCCTTTTGCTTCATCTAAATCGCGTTCTCTCAGCATTTCATAAATAGAAGATAAAAGCTGATCTCTCGTTTGTTCATTATAGATGAAACCTTTCGCAAAAGAATGCGGAAGCTGAAAATGAGGAAGCCATTTCATCCATTCCCACTCTTTATATTCTTCTTCATCAAAAATGAATACGAATCTTAGGTCATGATAACTGTGGGAAAATGCCAGCTGTCCTACAAGCTGATGCAGTTCATTCTTCACCGTTTTCATCTTTCCTACCAGACCGATAGAGCCTAAACCTAAATGAGCGGTAACAGGGGCATTTTTCACTTCTCGATAGACCTTTTCCATGTGCTGAGACTGCTCAAGCAAATCATCAATTTCTCGATTAGCCATATCTCCGCTATTCAAAGAAATTTGGTAGCTTCCCGGAACTGTTCCTGTTCCAAGGCGCACCTGTAAAAAATCACTGCTTTCTACAGTTCGTTCCCAAATTCGATCAGAAATCTGTTCTGTTAAATATTTCATTCGTTCAAACGTCGGAAAATGATAAGATAATACATCTCGTTGAACTGATACTAGTTCTTGTAATTCCTCGCGCTTGTTTTCTAAATACTTTGTATAAATTCGACGACGACGCTCCTGCCGCTTCTTGCGCTGTTTTTTATCTTTGAAGTATTGAACGGTAGATACAATCAGCGTAGTCGTAAACATCATGACAGATATAATAATAAAAATTCCCCTAGGCTGAATAATCGAGACCGTACCCATGACTAAAAGCATGACTAATGGCGGTAAAATAGTAAGCCATAAGCTTCGGTTATTTTCATCATTGTCCTGAGACGGAAAGGACAAGCTTACCTTATCATTAGGCAAATCATATATCATGCGCGGTGTCCGTCTATAAACCGGGTACTTCTTTTTCATTTCAGAAATAGGCTGTGCCGTAGCTGGAAGCTTAGATGCATAATCGTAGTAGCTTTGAATCTTCAGCAAATCTTTTTCGATCAATTGAATCGTCATAGAAGACCATAAAATAAGATCTCCGGGCTGAAGGTTCGTATTCTCTTCTAGTCGGTGTCCGTTAAGATAAAGCGGTTCTTGGTTATAAAAGACCTTCCACTTCCCGTTTATCTTTGATAAGTAAAATCCTTCTTTTGGCTCTACTACACACTTTTGTTTCTGCTGATACACATCAGCTGCTTCATCACTTGTGGAAAACGAAACTTCTGATCCGTAATCAATATAATAGACAGCTTCTTTAACAGCCGTCTCTGTAAGGACAAAGGTTAAAGCATGTCCTTGTTCTCGCCATACAAACGACTCAGAAACAGATAGCTCTGCTATCCTTTCTTCTCCGTAGGAAATTAAGAGCCGGCCGTTCTTTTCAGATGACAGCGTCATTTGCCCTTTCTCAAACGGATAGGAAAACGTAAAAGTTTGATGCTGAGTGTTTCCAACCGTTGCTTGGCGAAAGGTTTTAAAATCTACAGGCAGCTGCTGATACGTTTGCCCACTAACTACCCAAAGCATATTCATACAACTACCTCCCTACTTCGATTGGTCTTCCTGCTGTTTTTTCTGCTCTTCTTGTTTCTTTTTCTCGGCTTCTGCAGCTTTCTGATCTTCTTCCTGCTGCTTGGCCGCCTGTGCCTCCTCAGCTTGTTTCTCTTCTTGCTGCTTGGCTGCTTCCGCTTCTTGCTGATCATTTTCTTTCTTAAATTCTTCAAGTTCGTTCGCTACTTTATCAAGCTCCTCTTGCTTTTTATCAGCCGCTAAATCGTTGTCTGTCTTTAGCTGACCTTCGTATTTCATTAGTGCATAGATAATTAATGAACGTTCTTCTAACAACCTGCTGACTTCTAGCGCTTTTTTGTTGTCTCCTCGGCCAATGTAAAACCAATAGGCAAAATACTGAGGATCTGACTGAAGCGTAATAGTCTTTAAAGCATTTGCTTTTTGCTCCTCCCCTAACTTTTCATTAACAAGATAGGAAGTTGCTATTTCGTATTGCACAATTTTAGGCATGCTTTCAATGTCATAATCTTCAAGTGTGTCGACTACTTTGCTGTAGTTTTTTTCAAGAAAGTATTCGTTGCTTTCTACAAATGCTTCTTGTTTCGGCTGAGCAAAAAAGTAAGAGTAAAAAGTATAAATAAGAGCTGGAATTAATAAGACAAGTATACCCACAGATGAAAACTTAAAAATAGTCCAGCGTTTTTGAGGAAGTTGAACGAGTGTCTTTTGATGCTTTTCAATTTGGGTTAGCTTATGCTGAACAAATTGACTCAACTCTTCCTCATTGCTGATATGCATTATTTTTTTAGCGTCTTCTTTTAATTGCAAGGTCTCATATAACTTAAAATACTGTTCAAATGTATGCGATGAGTCAACGGCCGCTGCTATCGTAGCCTTTAACTCTTGAAAGCTTTGTTCCTCGTTAGACTCATAAGGAGGTAAACTTTCTTTGACTCCATAATGTAAAAAAGCCGGACTTAAACTTTTATCAAAAATGATATTTTCTGGACAAATCAACAAATGCAGCCTTGAAAAAGAATGCTGCTTTACCTGTTTGATAAGCTGATCTGCAAACAGCCATTTTTGCTGTTCTTCTTTTCCTCTTAATGCTGTAAAAGGTTGAAATTCAGAAGTAGGCTTAATTGTTATTTTAAGTTCATCATCGCTCATCATGATTTCTTTTTGAAAAGCCGTGTTTACATCCTTTAACATTTCAATCTCAACAGAACGATTAAGTCGAATTTTTTCTTTTTGAAAAATAAATGTATATTCATTATTATGACGTGTCATTACAGCTTCGAGCTGTTCTTCTAAGTAAGTCGGTTTCTTCTCTGACATTCTAATAGACTCCTTTAGAGAATTTCGATACAATCACCTGTGGTAATTCCGCAGTTAATCATCGTCTCATTTCCCGAGAAAATAAGATTTTTATTTGAAACACGTATCCACGCACCGTCCTTTGGTGACTGAGTAATCTTTTTAGCTTGCCAAACGATCTCGACTACTTTTTTGAGTGAATGATAGTTTGATAGTCGCAAATCGAACCGATCACCTGTATAGTGCTTTAAGTCTACTGTTACTTCTATATACATAGGGTTTCATCACCTCAAAACATAGAAAAAGCGCCTTCATCTTTTGAGAATAGGGCGCTCCTTTTATTACTTCACTTAGATTATTAGATGAAGTTAACCGCGGATTTGGCTAGCGATTTGGTTATCTGTATCTTCAAGAACATTTGCAGAGTCATCTAATTGCTTAGCAATCTTTGTAAGTAGGTTAGACATTTCAACGAAAGAAGGCTTTAATTCTTCGTATTGAGCAGCAAACGCTTCGCTTGAAGCACCTTCCCACATGTCTTGAAGTTGATTTTTCATTGTATCAAGACGGCTTACTAATTCTTGAACTTGACCGCTTTCGTTAGTATAACGACCTGCCATGTCGCGAAGCTCTGCTGGTGTTACGCGAATAATCCCTGACATACATATCTCTCCTTCGGTTTATATATTTACTATTATTGTAAGAAACTCTAGTGTTAAGGTCAAAGGTTACTTGCAAAAGCCTCCAAAAATGAGAATATGTATCTACAAATACCCCTAAAAAATGCAAATAAAACCTAAATAACCAAGATTTTGTTCTCATTTAAACCTTTTCCATCTGATCTATAGGTACCTATTTAAAGGAAAATAAAAACTATAAGACTATTAAATTACATTTTTGTTCATTATCTATAGAACTATTTACTAGTAATAAAAAAGCAGCAGCCTATTTAAGGCCCTGCCTCTTTATATATCTTCTATTTATTTAAGATTCAGACATGTTTTGAAAAAGCACATGCGCTTTTTATTTTTTGGCTACTGCTTAAAATAATTTTGATCTTCTTTTAACATCCTTATTTCTTCGGGGATGAATAATTTTGAGAGAGGCGTGTCAGGGTTAAGTAATATCGCTATTTCTTCATTTAATACAGGCAGCATATCCTTAAATGATACGCATACGGTCTTTTCATCTTTCAGCATCTGTTCAATCGGATATTTTGACGAAAAAACAGGTAAATATCGGTACGCTGCGCTTTTCATCGTCTGAACGTAGTGCTCTGCAATTAATATATCTGATGCTCCATGCTCTGAACTAACAACTAGCCATAAATTGCTATTCATTAAAGTTTTATAAAATTGAGCAATTTTCTTATTATCTTTCATTGCTTCAATTAATGATTTTTCTAATAAGTTAAATGTATATTTCATTGCCGAGACAACCCTGTAAGGAACTGTACCATTTCACTTCCAGCGCCATCATATACTTCATTCATTCTCTCTTCACTTCCTCTGTGCTGTCACTAAACATAATGTTTGAAGGATTCATTTCCTGACTTAAAATGCCCAACCCCATTTGAATAACGCCATAAGTAAAAAATTCCGTTCGACTGCATGTAGAACCATTCACTACTTTTTCTTCCCAAGACATAGAAAGCGAATTCCACATAACATTAAGAGTACCTAAAGGTTTTTCAATCGTTCTATGCATATTGTCATACGTATTCCATTCTTTTAAGTTCTTTATGTCATTCCACGTATCTTGTGAATGGGTGCTCCCATCGCTCCACACGCTCGACCAAAACTCCGTCCAGCCTGAAGAGCCTTCTAGCTCTCCATCTGCTTTTCTCATTTGTTCTGCAGTGTCTTTTACTAATAAATGTGCGTTTTCCGTTAGCGAATCAAGTTTGCGAATCATATGCTGTAACTCTTCCTGCAAGTCCAGCACTTTATCAATATCTGCAACAGACAAGAAATGTAGATTTGTAGCTTCCCAGCTTAGTTTTTGAAGTGCATCAGCCGTCTGTGAATGAGACTGCTGAATTCGCTCTGCAAATGTCTGCAGCACCTCTGGATTTACTTTTATCTCCATGTATGTCCGTCCCCCTATCTCTTGTAAGCCTTCAGTCATCATCCAAACATTTTTTAAGCCTATACGGAAAGACTCACTTTCTAAAGGAGTGAGTCGATAATGTTATTTATTACGCCGATGCTAACTCTCTTAATCGTGAAATTTCTAAGCGTAAAGTTTGAAACAATTCATCCCTTACGTCGTACAGATGAAAAGTAGATTGCGTAATATCATTATAAATATCCTCATATGAGCTCTTAGAACGCCCTGACCAATCTGACGCATATTGTTGGTGCGAATTTTGAAACAGATAGATACCCTCTTCAAGAAATTCCATGATACGTTGAACTTCATGTAAATATGATTCTAATTGATCTGCATCTCGACTATATTCTTTACTTTTTCTTCTTCGCTCTATGTCGTCAAAGAGATCATCAATTGCATCCATAAAATGTCCCCACGTCCTTCTTCCTCTTTTATTAGAAGTCTCTTAAAGTAATGTTAAAATAAGGTTACAAAAAACAAAATCCATCATTCAAACTATTTTCATACCTAGGAAAAAATATCTACATTTCTCTTTTTTTACTTATTTATACAGGTAAAATAGAGAAAATAAACAACGCCAGGCTGCTGTAATAAAGCAGTAGACGTTGCTTTTTAGGTTGTGACACTGCTGTTATAAAAAGGAATAATACCTAGTTTACATTCGACCTTTTTGTTTCTTTTTCTTGTTAAATGGCTTTTTTGAAGGTTTTTTAGCTGTACGGGACTGCTCTTTTGTTCCGTCATCCACGATTTCACCCATATAAAGTTCTTTTTTCACTAATGAAAGTTGAAGTTCACGTGCGATTTGTTTTAAATTTCGTTCTTCACGTTCAGTCACAAGAGAAATGACTGTACCTTCTGCTCCCGATCTGCCTGTTCTACCTGAGCGATGTACGTATTGATCTGCATCTTGAGGAACATCGATGTGAATTACATGCGTCAATCCCTTAATATCTAATCCTCTAGCTGCGACATCCGTTGCTAATAAGACAGGGAAATCTCCTTTTCGAAACCCTTTAATCGTCGTAGCACGATCTTCTTTTTTCGTTTCACTGTGTAAAGAGCCTGCTTCTACACGCTTAAATGTTAATTTCTCTTCAAACTCGATGAGAGTATCAATCCCTTTAAAAAAGGCTAAAGCTTTCATTTGTTCTTGACGAACTAGTTTTCTAAGCACGTCCACTTTATCTCTAGCTTCACTTTTGATGTATACATGCCCTACCTTCGAAGCTGGAAGTTCGTCTCTTCCTACCTCTATTTCAAGAGGATGGTTCATCATATCTTTCGCTAGCGATTTAGTACGTTCTGATACAGTAGCTGAGAAGACTAGGATTTGACGATCACTTAACGCCATTTTTACAATCTGTTGAACCGTTTGAAAATGCTCAGGTACAAACAATTGATCCGCCTCATCAATCACAATTGTTTTGACTTCGTGCATTTTTAATTTCTTCATTTTAATTAGCTCGTTCAAACGTCCTGGGGTACCAACAATGATATTAGGACGTTTTTTGAGTTTTTCTAATTGTCGTTTCATATTTGCTCCGCCAATAAACGCAGCACTTGAAATACCGCTTCCCTGCGACCAAGTTTGAATTTCACCGTGAATTTGCATAACTAATTCATGGGAAGATGCTAAAATAACTGCTTGAATATGAGATGGTCCCGGCTGAATGCGATGTAAGACAGGCAACAAATATGCCAGCGTCTTTCCTGTTCCCGTTGGGGATTCTCCTATTACATCTTTATTAGCTAAAATCTCTGAAATAGCTTTCGTTTGAATAGCAGTAGGCTCATTGAACCCTGCTTTTTTCCACGCCTCTTGTAAAAAAGGCTGTAAAGTCTCTATAAACTGACTCATATCTATCTCCTTTTCCATGCTTTTCTCGATATTATAAACGATTTTTTTCATTTCAATTAAACGAATGTATCAGTCGCCATGTGATGTGCGTTAATACTGACCTTAATTTCTATTTATAAATAAACCTTCCTTATCCCAAGGGACCCTGTCAATCCTTCAGTAGAAAAATCGGTTGTTGCCTTAACTTTTCTACATCAATAAACATAGCTTCAACTATGATACACTATTGCTTCTATAGAAAACAATATGATCCTCTTTATTATGAACGAAAACTTGTATAAGAAGGAGGTTTTATGTCCTATATGGATCCAGACGCAAAGGGCTCATCTGCTTACTGCCTCTTTTTCAAGAAAACAGCCGCCTCTCTGAACTACGAGAGGCGGCTGTTTCGTTCTATAATTGGCATATCAATAGTAACCGTTGTCCCTTTTCCTTTACCGCTTTTAAAATGCATGGTACCTTGATGACGCTCCATGATTTTGTAACACACGGCCAGCCCTAAGCCAGTGCCAGCTTCTTTTGTAGAATAAAACGGCGTTCCTACTTGTTCAATCCTCTCTTGACTCATTCCGATTCCATTGTCTTCAAAGTGAATCAATGCTCGTGTATCTTTTTCTTCAACTGTTATTGTAATATGACCTTTCTCCATAATAGCTTCTACACCATTTTTAATCACATTGATGAACACTTGTTTCAACTGATTTGCATCAGCTGAAACATAAATAGGCCTTTTGGCTGTTTCTTTCAATAAAATAGAAACATTATTTAAATTGGCCTGCGCTTCCATTAGGGTAATAACTTGTTTTAAAATCTCGCATAAATTGGTCTTTTCAAAAGATACATGCTGCTTTTTTCCAAGAATGAGCATTTCACTGGAGATTAAGTTGATGCGGTCGATTTCAGACATCATAATATCTAAATATGTGTCATTTGTTTCCTTAGAGGCTTGCATAACCTGTACAAAACCTTTTAAAGAAGTAAGCGGGTTTCTAATTTCATGTGCTACGGCACCTGCCATTTGTCCAATAACCGACATTTTTTCCGAGGTTATCATAAGCTCTTCATCTTGACGGTATGTAGTAATATCGCGTGCAATCATAAATACGCCTACTACCTGCTTATGAACGATGATGGGAAGCAAAGAACACCTAAGCACCCGTCTTTCTCGCTTTCTATTGATCACATTCATTTCGAACTTAGCACCTTTTCCATTCAGCACTTCTTTAAAATACTCTTTACACATATCAAACTCTTCAGCTGCGATAAGAGCTGAAGGTTTCATCTTTTGCAATTCTTCACTGGAGTATCCAACGATTGCTTCACCTTCTGGATTAGCAAGAAGAACTTCACCCGTTTTACTTATTTCAAAAACGCCATCGGGATTATGTTTGAATAAAGATTGATAGTGCTGATTGCTCGTTTGAAGTTCGTGTTCTTTCACTACGAGCTCTTGCTGGGACTCCACTAGTTTATAAGCTCTCCTATATACTAACCCATACAAAATAATCCCCGTAGCTAAAATAAAAAACCAACCTTTGTATTGTTGAAAAAAAATATATACTTCAAAACGACCTTGCGCTAATGTTCTAGATATATTATCAGATATCAAGATCCATACAGCGCCAATAATGATATATATAATTGAAATTCTTAAAGCTACTTTACGCGCGTGTTTCACCAAATTTTAATCACCTGTTTATCAGTATTGATCCCCTGTCTTATTGTCTTTATATGAAGTGTTCACTTTTTGTAGCCATTTCATGCCGTTGTAAAAAATTGATGAATGGCCTGACCTAAGTTACTAATAGATTTTACATTTGCTTGAAAATGATACTGGTGAAGCCATTGACTATGATCGGGTGTCACACCTGTTAAATAAATCTGTACACCCATTAGCTGAAATTCCCATATTAAATGTTCTAGGGCTGCAACACCTCGTTCATCAATTTGACCTATTCCATTAAAGTCAATGATAACTCGATCAACCGTTTCCTCATCTATTTGTCTGAGCAGCCGATGTTCATTTTTCATGATGACTTCCTCAAATAAATCACCAAACAGAGGTATAAGCACCATGTTGTTCGATAAATGAATAAACGGTCCCGACAGTTCTATAACTCGGTTCATTGCTTTTTCTAATCGTTCTTTTTGCAGCAGCAGTTCTAAGTCTGTTTCAGATAAACGCGCTGTATGTTGTTCGATTTTTTCTGAAAGAATTCTAATTTGAGAATCTTCCTCTACACATATTACATGCGCCTTATCTTGCTCCCATTTGCAATTCACGGTATAAAGAGACATCTTAGCTTTGCGCGAATGCATGACTAATTCTGTTTTTATTTTTTTCTTCTGCCCTAATCGTTTTCTAGCTTTGTTCTGACTATCTTCGTCAACAATTTCTAAAAAATGTTGAACCTCTCCGAATAAAGCGGCTGCTTCATCAGATTGCGCTAGAATATTCATTTCCTCATCCATAATAAAAACAGGAAGCGGAGCATATTTAATAGTCGACAACCTTAATCCCCCTAATTGATTGATAATGAAGAAACTCTTTCAACTCCTCTAACTGTGCAATAAATCGAACTTGATTTGTTTGAACAAGAGGAAACTTATAGTTTGAAACTACTCGGCCTCCAACTAAAATAAGCGGCTGATGTTTTGTCTTTTGTAATCCTTCTATATATTCGTTTGCTTTTTCTATATGATGAGTTAAACTGAACGAGATTCCTACTAAATCAGGTTTCCATTGTTCAACAGCGTGCGTTGCATGTAAAAGCGGAGAATCTGCTCCTAAAAGTTTCGTCTGCCATCCGTGCTCTTCAAAGAGAATGGAAATCATTTTTAAACCTAAAAAATGCTGTTCATTTTCTATACACAAAAACAGACCTTTTTTTTCATTTTTAATAACTTCTTGTTTTATACACAATTGATAGCGTGACAAAACATAGTCACAGGTAGTAGTAGCTAAATGTTCATCAGCCACTGAGATTTCATCTTCTTCCCACATCATACCGATTTGAGCCATTGACACTGAAATGAATTGCTGAAAAATATAAAATGTATCGAAACCCTGCTGTCTTTTTTCCCACACAATATTCCAAGCTTCATCTTGATTCCCTGATAACAGTAATTCAGTCAAGCGTTCTATGCTTTCAATCAAGAAACCACCTCTTTTTCAGTCAAATGACTTGTTTTTTTCCTTTGTTATTATCAACCATACCACTTAACTCACCGGCACTCTACAGTAAAATATTCTCACACCGACAAAATAGCACCGGACGTCTCTGACAGGTCAATCTCTTTATTTTTCAAAGTCAACGAGGTAGTGATGCAGCAAGTGACGGTTTTGTTCATTGTATAAGTACGCATACACAGGACGTCCTATTGTGCCGTAAGTCATTCTTTCCCCAAGAAGACCTATATCTGTTAGAAATTTTAAATATTTTCGAATAGACACTCTTGAAATTCCCGTTTTTTCAGCGACATCATCGGTCGAAAAAGGGTGATCTTTAAGATGCTCAATGGCTTCTACGATAACTTCTAATGTTCCTGTCGTTAAACCCTTAGGCAACGGCTCTATCGGAGCTTCTTTTATTTTTTTATTAGACAGCAGCCCGTCTAATTCCTGTTGATTAAGCTGAGGTTGCTGTTTTAACGTACGAAATGTTTGTTTATAAGCTGAAAGTGCTTGATAAAAGCGTTCAAATGTAAAAGGCTTAATCAAATAATCAATCGCTCCGTAGCGTAAAGCTTGCTGAATTGTTTGGGCATCCGAAGCAGCGGTGATAAAAATGACATCTATTTCCTCTTGTTTTGTTCGAATCTCTTGTAAAACTCTCAAACCATTTTGCCCAGGCATAAAGATATCAAGCAGCACTAAATCAACTTGATATTCATTTACCTTCACCAAGGCTTCATGACCCGAATGAGCAACAGCGACCACTGTAAACCCCTCTATCTCTTCAATGTACTTTTGATTAAACTGAGCAACCATTGGGTCATCTTCAACAATTAATACTTTAATCAACTTGATCTCTCCTTGTTTCGTACGGAATATCAATATAGAATGTGGTACCGCTATTTATAAATGAGTCAATGACGATTTGGCCACCTAGTTCATCAATCGTTTGCTTCACTAAATGCAGCCCAAACCCTCTGCTCGTTCCTTTTGTAGAAAAGCCTTTCTTGAAAATCTGATTCATTGTATCGGAAGGAATGCCGCAGCCTGTATCCGTGACTTGAATCGTAAGTTTATTGTTTTTATACACAAGCATAACAGACACTTTTTTAGCGGCTTGATGACAAACTGAATCAATTGCATTATCAATTAAATTTCCAATAATGGTAATGAGATGATGAGTAACGTGTGGATCTGAAGGTTCTGGAATAACTTCATCAGCGGAAAACGTCAGTTCTACGCTTTCCTCTCTAGCATAACTCATTTTACCCATGAGAAACCCTGCCAACGCATGATCTTTAATAGATTTAGTCACTGAACTAGATTCATCGACACGGTGATTAACAAGCTGATGAATATACGTTTTTAGCTCATCATAATAATTCATCTGCACCATTCCTAAAATCACATGAAGTTTATTCATAAATTCATGCGATTGTGCTCGAAGCGCTTCCACATACATTTTAACACCTGTTAGCTGTTCTGCTAAGATATTAACTTCTGTTTTATCCCGAAACGTAGAAAGTGCCCCTACAATCTCTTCGTTTACTACTAGCGGAACCCTATTAACCACAATGGCTACTCCATTTATGACTTGCTCTTCATCATAATGAGATTCCCCCGTAGACAAAACGTCGTCCAACCTGGAGGTGGGCATATATTCTCGAATAGACAAACCGATTGGCTCTGGTGCTAATCCTGCTTTAACAAATAATCGACGTGCAGAGCGATTAGCAAGTGTAATATTACCTTCTTTATCAACAGCTATCACTCCTTCACGAACCGACTGCAGCATGGTGCTTCTCTCTTCTAGAATTTTAGCAATTTCAGAAGGTTCCAAGCCAAATAAAATTTTCTTTATGTAATTCGCTAATAAAATAGCACCAAGAACGCCTACAAGTAAACCAATTAATGAACCTAAAACAATTCGACGATGCCCATCTCTAATTGCTTCATTTACATTATTCAAAGAAATCCCCACAGCTACTGCGCCAATTTGTTGATTTTTTTCATTATAAATAGGTGCAAAAGCGCGCAGAGATTTATCAAGCGTTCCTTTTGATACAGATACATAAGATTTCCCGTGCAATGATTTTTGCTCATCGCCTCCGGCAAACCTCTTTCCTATCTTTTTAGGATCTGGATGAGATTGGCGAATTCCATTCATATCCATAACAACGATAAACAAGACGCTTGATTTTTCACGAATTCGTTTAGTAAATTCTTGAATTGACTGAGGTGTTTTTGTCTCTAGTCCTTCTTTCACGTTCGTTGATTCTGAAATAATCGTAGCAATAGTCCGAGCTTTTTCAGCCTGTTGATCTCGAATATTTTTTCCAATTGAACTGCTAACTAATAAATCAGTTAACAATAGTGATAGAATCACCACCATGCATACAAGCAGCACCGTGATGCTTCGCAGCCCCATTCTTCCGTGTTTCACATTCTTCCCTCGCTTCCCTGCTTTTCTTGTTTATAGCACAAGAAAAAGATCTTATCTAGAGCCAGATAAGATCTTCGCTTATTTAATTTCATTTTTACTGAGTTGATTAACATTTATACAGGAAGGTTAACAATCTACTTTATAGTTTAGGTCCTTTTCGGTATTTGAACCATCCCATTTTATAAAAGGCAAAGACCATTACGCCTACAAGCCCAATCATAATGCCCAGTACAATAAAATAATTATATTTCCCCGTCAGTTCCGGCATATATGAAAAGTTCATGCCATAGAGGCCAGCAATAAACGTCAACGGTAAGAAAATAGCTGACATAAGCGTTAGCGTAAACATAATTGAATTCATACGATCCGAGTTAATGGACATAAAACTTTCTCGGATGTCATTTGACAAATCCCTGCTTGCTTGCATAATTTCAATCATATTTAATAAATGGTCATAAATATCATTAAAATAGCGAACCTGCTCTTTTGCTTTTAACGCATTAGTTGACATAATACGATACATTAAATCTCTCATGGGGTTTAAAATGCGGCGCATTCGTGACAAATCACTTCGGATATCATAAAGCTGCCTCATTAATTCATCCATAGGTTCGTCTTTTGCATTGTCTTCAATGTCGTCTATGTGATCTTCAAATTTATAAAGCACAGGGAAATATTCATCAACGGTATGATCTAAGAGTTCATACATGATATCCCATGTTCCATCTTCGGTAGCCTCAGGGTCTTTTTTGATAAGCTCCCACACCCTAGCCACGCTCGTTAGCTTATCCATATGGTAAGTGACTAAAAAGTTATCCCCTACAAACGCAGATACTTCTAAGTGCTCAAGCTCTTCTTTATGAAGTGCATAATAGACTAAAAAATAATGCTCATCATACAACTCAAATTTAGCCCGCTGACCTTGATTTAAACAGTCCTCAACTGCTAAGGGATGAAAATTGAATTGTTCAAGCTGCTTTTTTTCTTCCTCGGTGGGATTGTAAAAATCAACCCAATACCATTGAAAGTCATGGCTTGAACGAATCTCATTCATTTCTATTTCTTTAATAGCTCCTTCTTTGGTTTTAGCTACAATTTTAATCATAAGATAACCTCTGTCTTTTTTGATACTATTCTCTGCACATACCCTTTTTACTATTTTGTTAAACTTTTTTCTTTTAATGTACGCCTTTTCTTGTTTATACATACGATGATGGTGATGACAAGAGAACAAAACGGTGAGGAGGTATATCCATATGTATGAATTTTACTCCCGGCATGAAGAATATTGGGAAGATGATACAAGACTAGACGAACAGGTTCTAAGAGATATAAACAAAGCCGTAAACGATGAGTTTTCCGCTATTCACTACTATACACGCCTAGCAGAGCTGGCTCCTAATAATCAATTTCAACAAGCTATATTAGGTATTCGGCAGGATGAAATTAAACACTTTGACTGGTTTTCTAAAGCCTATTATGATTTATCAGGCAGCTACCCACAAATTTCATTAAACATAAAACTGCCAAATACTTTTCAAGAAGGGGTCTCTGAATCCATTAAAGATGAAGTAGAAACCGTTCCATTTTATCAATCAATCGCTAGAAGAATCACAAATGCTCGGATTCAAAGCCGCATTGTTCGAGCTGCGAGCGATGAACAGCGCCACGGTCAAATTTTTCGAACCATTCAGTCTCACTCCCCATACTAAATAATACGCTTGCGACTGCAAGCGTATTATTTAGTATGGTTTTATCATTATCTCTTACTTTGTAGCATTAAATTCTTCTTTGATTTTTTGGAGCAACGTTTGATTTGTTAATACGTCATACCCTGTTAATGCCATTGTTTGTGCCCCGAGTATCATTGCTTCTCTTCCTTGCTCACTTAAAGCTGCTTCTCTAAATTCGTGCGTATGACAAACAAAATAATCATCACAAATTTGAATATACGGATGAATAGCCGGGACAACCTGGCTTACATTCCCCATATCTAGAGATCCATGATCGCCTTGGTCTTCTGTAATGCTTTGCTCGCTCACTCCTAATGAGATTAGATTTTTTGTATAGACGTCGGATAATGTTTGATTCGTTTGCATATCATCATAAGAAAATTCATAGTTTGAGATTTTTAATTTTGCTCCAGTTGCTAGAGCAGCGCCGTTTGCACATGCCTTCACCTTATCTGTCACTTCATCTACATATGCACGAGTTGAAGCGCGGACATAAAATTGTGCTACTGCATAATCAGGCACAACGTTGGCCGCCTTGCCTCCCTCTGTAATCACTCCATGAATGCGGACATCCGGCTTCACATGCTGACGAAGCGCATTAATGCTGTTGAAAGTTTGTAATACGCCGTCTAACGCATTGATTCCTTCATGAGGGGCAGCGGCTGCGTGCGCGGATTTTCCGAAGAACTCAAACTGAATGGCATCCATCGCAAGAGAACGCCCGCTTTTTTGGTGACAGTAATAAGGATGTACCATCATAGCTACGTCTAAATCATTAAAAATGCCTTGTTCAGCCATCGTTACTTTGCCGCCTCGTGTTTCCTCTGCAGGCGTGCCGTATACGTATATTTTACCGCCTGTTTCTGCGACTGCTTTACTAAGACCAATACCAGCTGCGATCGACATGGTGCCAATTAAGTTATGTCCGCATGCATGTCCGAGATCCGGCAGAGCATCGTACTCAGCCATAAATCCAATCGATGGACCTGGCTTTTGACTGTCGTAAACAGCGGTAAAAGCCGTTGGCAAGTTGCATGTACCAATTTCAACCGTGAACCCTTGTTCTTTTAAAACATCCGTTAATGCTTTGCACGCTTTGAATTCTTCGTGACCAAGCTCAGGGTTTTGTCCAATATATTTGCTTACATCATAAAATGTATCCTGTAATTTATTAATTGTTTCATTTATTAATTGTTTCATTAGTTGTACTCCCCTTTTAAATATTTAAACAAATTATAGTATATTTATTCGTTTTTTTAAAAGCTAGTTTTTAAGACGTGTTTTCCTATCACCTTAATATGCCTTATAATTAAACTACTAACTGTTTTAAAGAAGGTATGCATAATGATTTACATAAAAAAATTTAATTTTTTAGGCGGTCGTATTATTAAAACAGGCATTGCCGTTTTTTTGACTGCACTCATTTGCCATTCTATTGGCTGGCCGTATATGCTCGCTGTTATTACAGCTATTGTTACGATTGAACCAACCGCTGCCGATTCTATCAAAAAAGCGTTCATCCGCTTTCCTGCTTCAGCAATCGGAGCTGCTTTTGCTATGCTTTACACATTTCTTTTAGGCGTAACGCCGCTTACCTATATGCTTGTTGCTGTTTCTACCATTATATCCTGTTATAAACTGCGTTTACATGCAGGAACACTCGTTGCCACGCTAACAGGAGTGGCTATGCTGACGATTGTGCACGACCATTATTTCATATCGTTTTTAATTCGCCTAGCGACCACGAGTATTGGACTGCTTACTTCTTCACTTGTGAACATCATCGTTCTTCCTCCTAATTATACACCGATTATTACGAGGAAAATTCAAAATCTCTCAAAACAAATGAGCAGCGTTTTACAGCAAAGAGGAAGCGAACTTTCCCAAGTACATGCTTGTCATAAACAAACAAAGCTTCAATTTCAGCAGCTTTCCGCTGAAATTGAAGCTTTGTGAGTATCAGCGAAAAGAATGGAAGTTTCATCATTTCACGCGTACAGCTATGAGAAAATTCCACTATGAATATAAGAAACTTTCTCTTATGAGGCAGCTTGTCTACCATATTGGTAATTTGATTTATTTGCCTGCTCATCAGCTCCAAAGTGCAAAGCATCAAGTAATCTGGGATACATTCACTTCCTTTCATAACGCCTTACAAAGTGAACAATATAAAAGCTCTTTTCAGCATCAAACGCTTATTTTAGCTTTAAAACAAAGGTTTTGGTCACATAAGTACGAAGAAAACAAAGTGGATCAGCCTTTTTCAACAGAGACGACAATGCTGTACGAACTGCTTGCAATTCACCATCTGCTTGAAGAGCTACAACGTATTCATCATTTGAAGGAGCGCTATAACTTAAACAATTCGCCTGTCTCGCTTTCTTCATAAGAAAATCCTCACATATGTGAGGATTTTCTTGTTTACGAAACCTGTGACTCATCTTTCTTATATTCTTTCTCCCAGTAGTCTGCATTTTTAATTCCCAGTTTAACAGGATCAAATACAGGATCTACTCCTTGTTTTTTCTGAGCTTCATAGTCTTTTAATGCGACTAATGCAGGCTTAGCTAAAATTAAGATAGCAATTAAATTTAGCCATACCATTATACCAAGCCCCACATCACCTAGCGCCCAAGCTAGTGATGCTTGTTTAACTGACCCGTAGAACGTAGCTCCGAGAAGGACAAGCTTTAATGCAAACATAGCCCACTTTCCGTTCTTTCCGCGAGTTAGATAAGCAATATTTGTTTCGGCTATGTAATAATAAGCCATAATCGTTGTAAATGCGAAGAAGAAGAGCGCAACTGCCACGAAGCCAGCTCCGAACCCTGGCAACACTGTTTCAATAGCAGCTTGTGTAAATCCAGGTCCTGCTTCTACACCCGGTAAATTTGAAATAATAAATGAACCGCCTGGTCCTTCCGTATTGTACATGCCTGTAAATAAAATCATAAACGCTGTCGCTGAACAAACGAACAATGTATCGATATAAACCGAAAAAGCTTGTACAAGGCCTTGTTTCACTGGATGTGAAACTTCTGCTGCAGCTGCTGCGTGCGCACCTGTTCCTTGTCCTGCTTCGTTTGAATAAATACCGCGCTTAACTCCCCAAGAAACAGCTAAACCAACAATTCCTCCAAAAGCAGAATCTAATGCAAAAGCACTTTTAAAAATAAGAGCGATAACTCCCGGCAACTCTGAAATATTCATGGCAATAATGATAAGAGCTAAAATAATATACCCAAGTGCCATAAAAGGGACAACGAATTGAGCCACACCTGCAATACGCTTAACGCCTCCAAAAATAATAAAAGCAAGAATAATAACTAATCCTACTGCTGTAACCGTTGGACTAACGCCAAATGCATTGTCGATGCCAAGCGCAATGGAGTTAGATTGAACACCGGGCATTAAAATACTCATCGCAACCAGTGCTGCAAGAGCAAATAAAATGCCATACCATTTCATACCTGTTCCTTTTTCAATGTAGTACGCTGGACCACCTCGATATTGACCATCTTGCTTAACTTTATAAATTTGAGCAAGTGTTGATTCGATGAATGCACTAGAAGCACCAATAAAGGCAACTGCCCACATCCAAAATACAGCCCCTGGACCTCCAAAAGCGATAGCTGTCGCAACTCCAGCGATGTTTCCTGTTCCAACTCGTCCCGATAGTGCTAAAGACAATGCTTGGAAGGAAGAAACTCCTGCTTCTGAGCTTTTACCTTGAAACATCAGCATGACCATGTCTTTTAAGTGCCTCACCTGCAAAAACCTCGTTAAAATTGAGAAAAACAGGCCAATCGCAAGACACCCATAAATAACAGGTGTGCTCCATAGTACATTATTCAAACTCGATACAAATTGCTCCAAACGATAACCCCCTTGTTTTTTCATTCAGACTATTTTAAATTATAAGTTATTTTGTAAAATTTAACAATAAAACTCTTTGTTAAACTTATTTTTTAGTTAAAATACACAAAAACGGTTACAAAACCTTCAAAAACATCCAACGATAAACCGATTACATTCCATAATTATCGTGTTCAAAAAAGAGATATCTGCACCTTTCTTCTCAGGAATACATAGGCTATAGGAGTTATTTTCTATTAGAAGGTGTGAAAAACAATGATGAGAATAGAGCCTTTATTTGATCGACCCTTAGCTTTAAACCTTCTTTATGCGTGCGTCTTAGCTTATAAGCAATATGCACAGGGAGGCACATTTGATGTACCTGAAGACTACAGGCTTATTAAATCGTTTAAAGCTTCTGCCGTAGGGGTGCAAGAGTGGTTTGGTTTTATTTTAGAATCCGATGAAGCCATTGTGATTGCCTTTCGAGGAACTCAATCCGAGGCAGACTGGATTACTGATGCTCGCATTAGACAGCGCCCTTATCCATACAATCAACAAGCCGGGCTCGTTCATGAAGGTTTTTTAGCCGTTTACGAATCATGCCGCGATGAAATTTTTGAAGCATATAAATCGCTTCCCACCAAGCCCATTTATATAACAGGGCATAGCCTAGGTGGCGCACTTGCTACTCTTCACGCCTTAGACGTAGCCACAAACGCATCTCTTCCGGAAGTTACAATGTACAACTACGGAGCTCCTAGAGTAGGCAATCCTCAATTCGTTCAAACATACACAAATCTTGTTTCAAATAGCCGCTGTTTTGTTAACACGACGGATACGGTTCCTAAAATCCCTCCGAAGCGGATCTATTCCCCTTCCACCAAGCAAACGATTTATTACGATCAAGACCCTCTGCAACTCTCGTTTACGATTCAAACAGGTTCTACTGTTGGAAACCATAATCCCCAAACATACAGTGTTGGTATTTGGATGATGTCGGACTATCCTATTTTGGTCCAAAAATAAAAAAACAGGCGGACTGCCTGTTTTTTTATGCACCAATTGCTGTTTTGAGTTCTTCTATTTGTTCTTGATGACGCTTTTCATGATAGCCAATAAAATCAATCCACTGCTTTAAATCCATTAACCCAAACACAGGGTGCGGAAACGATTTTTTCTTTAGCTTATCTTCACTGGCTGCCTCTTCTAATTCCACTAAAGCCGCTCTTGATTCTGCCAGCTTACTCTTCATTTCTTCTAATGTCTGCTTTTCATTAGAAGGTGTGACCTGTGCTGGTGCATCTACTTTTCGTGAACGATCTACTGCTAAATGAAACGGCTTATCTTCAGTCGGCTGATCTACACCGTTTTCTAATTGATCTTTTACACGTGAAACAATCATGCGCTCCATCAAATATAAATGTTTTAATACTTGCATAACGCTCCATGTATTAGATGCTGGCTGTTGATTTAATTGTTCATATGATAATGATTCCACACTGCTCAATACGTCATTTCGAAACTGTTCATTTTTATTCATATTTAATCCCCCTCTAGGATTCCTCTAGCTTATCGTATCAAAAAACTGTTCTATATAAAAAGGATATCCCTTTACTTAACCATGTTTTAGCTACAATTGTTTCACGTGAAAAAAATCATATTTTCTATTTGACATAGATCAACTGAGGTGTTATATTTAGATTTCTGGCTTTTCTTTAAGAGCTGGACATAGTGAAAGTAACTTGAAAGGATGTATCGTACAATGCAAGGTAAAAATACTGGCATTCGACACATGTCTTTGAACAAAACTTATTCACACTGGATCGGCTTCGGAGCCGTAAGGATGCAAGAGAGGTAGGGCTTGCGTCGTTTAGGTTAATCGATCATGTGGAAAAACAAACCGCGGCAATGGATGAAATCCATGCAAGCACAATCAATGCTAATTGTGCCCTAACAACAACGAAACATACAAAAACCGTAATCATGGATTTTATAAAGAAAGTAATCATTTTGTTTTTACACTTGCAAAAAGCAAGTTACTGATAAGAAACACGAACAAAAGCGAGCAGATGCATCTGCTCGCTTTTTTAATGATAATTTTTTATTTGCTTTATCATTTCTTTTTTTAGCGGACCTTCCGAAAAAAGCCGAAACCAATGTGGTTTCGGCTTTTTTCTTATTGCTCTGCTAGTACATCAGCAAATGCTTTTGCATAAGGAGGAAGGTCTGGCGGACGGCGGCTTGAGATGATGTGGCCGTCGATTACGACTGCTTCATCATGCCAAATAGCTCCCGCATTTTCCATATCATCTTTGATTCCTGGCGTACTTGTTACGTTTCGGCCATCTAAGATTTTTGCAGAGATTAATACCCATCCTGCATGGCAGATTTGGCCGATTGGCTTTTGCTGTTCATCCATATGACGAACCATTTCAATTACTTCAGGGTAGCGGCGCAGTTTATCCGGCGCCCAGCCTCCAGGTACTAAAATAGCGTCATATTCAGCTGGATCAACATCTTTAAACGCATAGTCCGATACGGCTGGAACACCGTATTTCCCCATGTACGTTTCGTTTGCTTTTTCTCCAACTAAATGTACTTCTGCTCCTTCTTCTCGAAGACGCATCACTGGATACCATAGTTCTAGATCTTCAAAGTCTGCACTAACAAGCGCAATAACTCTTTTATTTTCTAAGCGCATCGTAACACCTCCGCCACCAGTATAGCATGCTGGAGAATAAGATTGAAAATAAGGGACTAACTTGTACATAATTAAAGGATTTTTCAAGTGTCCTTCAGAAAACTTTTGTATGCCAAATGGTCTAATTTCATATTTTTACTTGACTGGGGACAAACATCACACTACAATGTGTAGTGTGATGTCCATAATGTTGTAAAATTATCCAAACAAGAAAGGCTTTCTGATTTAATTGCTATATTTCTTTTTTCGGGCTTTTACACTACATAACGTAGTGTTTTTCAAATACACTTAAAGGAGGAAGTAAAGTGAATAAAAACGTCGAAATTGGTTCACTTATTATTCGTTTAGTATTAGGTTTTACATTTTTAGTACACGGCTTTCAAAAATGGCAAGGCGGGATTGAAAATACAGTAGGGTTCTTTGATAGCTTAGGAATCCCTGGTTTTATGGCATATATTGTTGCAACGATTGAACTTGTAGGTGGGGTTCTTATTATTCTTGGTCTAGCAACAAGAGTCGTAGCTGCTTTATTTGTGGCCGTTATGCTTGGGGCTATTTTTACAGCCAAGCTTAAAAGCGGATTTGTAGGTGGATTTGAGTTTGATATCGCCTTAATTGCCATGTCTGCTCACTTGTTCCTTGCAGGAAGCCAGTTCCTTGCTCTTGATGGAGTGGTATTCAAAAAGAAAGAAACTGCCTTTTCTCTTCAAGAAGAAAGCAGTAAATAAAAAAAGAAAGCTTATACTCTCCCAATATAAGCTTTCAGGTTAGTCCCCGCCCCGCCGTTTGAGGCGGGCTTTTTTTATATTTGCAGCAGCAAATTCGCAAATAAAGAAGAACGCTCGGACAACGTATCAATTTGGATATGTTCATATTCCGCATGTATTCCTTTTCCGCATGCTCCTAACCCATCCAACGTGGGAACGCCAATGGCCGCTGTAAAATTGCCATCGCTTCCGCCGCCAACAGCTGCTTCCTCTAGTTTCATTCCCAGTTTGGCCGCGATTGACTGAGCGCATTCAAATAGCTCTTCCGTTTGTTTAGACTTGACCATCGGAGGTCGGTTCATGCCTCCCGTTACTTCTAGCTTAATCCCTTTTAAAATGGGTGTTAAATTCAAAATAATATCCGTCATGCGTTTCGCTTCTTCTTCTGTAGAAACACGTAAATCCACGTGCGCTTCTGCATATTCCGGCACTACATTTGTACCGCTGCCTCCCGTAAACGTCCCAACGTTCACCGTTGTACCTTTTTCATAATCTGTTAAGCCCTGCAAGAAAATCACTTGGCGCGCCAGCTCTTCAATAGCATTGATTCCTTCTTTGTGGTGATTCCCTGCGTGTGCTGCTCGTCCCCACACTTTTATGGTGAAAATTCCGGCTCCTTTGCGCGACGTTTTTAACGCGCCTGAACCCGCCACAGCAGGTTCTGCCACTAGCACTGCTTCACTTCTTTGTGCTTCTTCTTCTATATATTTTTTAGAAGAAATTGACCCAATCTCTTCATCTGAATTGCAGAAAAATACAATCTTTTTATCCAAAGCTAAGCCAAGCTCTTGAATCGCTTTAATCGCCCATATAGATTGTACAATGCCGCCTTTCATATCTAAAATTCCCGGACCGTACAGCTTGTTTCCCTCTGTTCTTAGACTCAGCCTTCCCTTTTCCCATACCGTGTCAAAGTGACCGATGATTAAAAGCTGCTTTTCTCCTTCTCCAATCGTAAATTTCAAGTGGTTTCCTACTTCTTTTTCTTCTATGATTTCGTACCCTACCCCTAAACGCTTTTGAAACAGCTGCGTTAAATACATTCCACACTGATCTACTAACTCTTTACTGTAGGACGGTGATTCTTTTTTCACAAATCCAACTAAATCTTCAAGCATCTCTTGTTCATGTTCTTTTAAATAACTAAATACACTTTGTTCTACCATTACCTGACTCAAATCAATTCCTCCTCCAAACAACCCCTGCTGCTTGCATTAAATGCTTTTATTTATCGTACGTATAACTATGTTCTACGTTTCACATAATGACCTTAAATTATCCTTAATTATAATGGTTTTCAGACAATTTTCCATCCTTTAAATACAGATAATACTTTAACTTATTCGTAACCGACCGAAAATAGCCATAAACTTCAACAAATTCATACAAAAAAGCTTCAATCTTCAACAGATTAAAGCTTTCGTTTGACTAATTGACATTTATTTTAATATTTTTCCCTTTTGACTTCGCACTCACAAAAACAAACATAGACACTAAAAAAATAAACAGAATAACGCCAACCATTTCAAAGTTTACTTCGGCCCATGGGTTAAAGAAAGTGAATGCTAAATAGAATGACACACCATACGCGAGGACAACAATAACCCAGCCCATCAAGCGGGAAGCAGATTGTCCAAATTTACTCGATTCATTCACCATTTTATGTACAATCATTGAATCGATTGTATCTGTGAGCATCATGCCAAACATAAACACTAGTCCTAATAAAAGCGGCGTATACTTTCCTGCGTTTCCTACAGCTAGAGACCACACGGCCGTTTGACTGACCGTTTCAGCTGCTAAAGCAAACAGCGCCCCTACAAGAATAATTAAAAAAGGATTAGTTGTTCCTTTTGCGATTTTCGGGATAAACTTCCCTTTTAATCCGCTCAGCTGAAAATCTTCTTCTTTATTTTTAGTTCGAAGCAAATGATATGTGTTTAATGTCCCAATCAGAAAGAGAGAGATAATGGATACCCAAGACGCAAAATTATCGAAATATGATGGAAACGTAAAATTCTTCATCACCACGCCCAGCACCCCAGCCGTGACGGCCACCATTCCTCCGTGACCTAGTGAAAACAGCGTTCCGATCCACGGGGCAAAACGGCTCCCCATTCGCCAATTATATCGGGTCTGGCCATCAATAAAAGCTAAGTGATCTGCATCCAATCCGTGCCTGATTCCTAATAAAAAGACAAGTAAAAAAACTGATAAACCTTCCATTTCCTACACTCCTTTTTTTAAAATAAAATGTAAAAAAGCCTCAATTCTATAGAAATTGAGGATGTGTCGGCATATGAAAATAAACAGCAATTGCTCACTGCGTACCTTGATACACCGCCTCTTTCCTAGAAGAGTCAAGTGTACAGAATAGGTAGGTCTCCTGGCTTGAGATCATCATTTTCTACCGCCTTCCCCATTTTGAGTGACGATATGATAGAAAACTCCCTGCTTACAGTGGCTGGACCGCTCGAGACTTGCACTCGATTCCCTGTTACCTCTTACGCTATGTAAGAGCACCTAAACTGTGCGAATGATTCCATTTTCCTCCTCATTATACTAGTACTGCTTACAAATGAATAGAGAAAATTCAAATAAAAAAGCCCTGCTAAGCTTTACATGCTTAGCAGGGCTTTTTAAAGCAATTAAACTACTTCTACCGTTACGTCTACGTTGCCGCTGATTGCTTTTGAATACGGGCAGTATGAATGAGCTAGGTCTACATATTTTTTAGCTGTTTCTAAATCTAAGCCTTCGATATGAGCTTCAAGCGCTACTCCAATTTTCACTCCTTGATCAGCTTTATCAGGAAGCAGCTGAACAGTAGCTTTTACTTCACTGCTTTTGATTTCTACGTTATGTTTTTTCAGCATAAATTCTAACGCGCTGTTGAAACAAGCACTGTATCCAGCTGCAAATAGCTGCTCTGGGTTTGTTGCTGTTGTTGCTTCTCCGCCAAGCGCTGGAGGTGTTGCAACATCTAAGTTAAAGATGTTATCTAAAGAGTGAACTTCTCCTGTTCTTCCACCTGTGTTAACAACTGTTGTTTCATATAAAGCTTTCATGTATAAATCTCTCCTCTTTTTCGTTAATTTTATTAAAAATTTTTCATTTATCGTTCCTGTAATTTAATTGTACACAATTTAATTTTAAGAAACAAGTATTAAATACATTAAAAATTTCCCAATAAAAAAGCCGCGTATTTGCGGCTTTTTCTTAATAATATTGAGACTGTTCGTCATAAGCTGATTTTCGAAAAATAGACAGGTTGGTAATAGCCCTCATCAGTTTCGTATTAAAAATAACATAATGAATAAACAGCGCCAGCACGCAGCCTAAAATGGCTCCTGTTAACACATCGAATGGGTAGTGAACGCCAACCCATACGCGTGAAAATGCAATGAGTGCACCCATGACAACCCACATGCGCCCTGAACGTTTGAAATGCAGCCAAATGGTAAAAGTGATAACTAATGCAGATGTAGCATGATCGCTTGGAAATGAAGAATTTGCGGCGTGATCAATAAGCTGATTCACGTGGTGAGAGATAAACGGACGATCTCGATAAGCAAATAAACTAATCACTTTATTGATAATGACTCCTGTGGCACAAGCACATAAAGCTTGAAATGCTACAACACGGCTGCCGTTTTTATTAATAAGTAAAAACAAGCCGAGTAAAACGATAAGTACATACTGGGCATAATCTGCAAAGAATACCATCAGCGAATCTAGAGGCTTTACGTGTGAGGCATACTGATTCACCGCGTGGAAAATGGTATAATCTACTGAATTAATAGCTGATAACATAATCGAAATCCTTTCTTATTTTTAAATGTCATTAGCTATCTTATCAGTTTCTTGAGAAAATAAACATGTTTTTGTCAGAAGCTTCCTAACTGATATTTATAAATAATGTATTCAGGCTGAGTAGTAAACCAACGGACTTTCGCTCATTAACTCACCTGTGAGTGATCCACAATATTTTTTTGCAAAAAGATTTCCTCTAAAGAAGGTTCTTCGACGTGAACTTGATAAATGTCGATGCCGCATTGAATCAATTCGCGAATAATAAGAGGAATATTTCTTTCTTTTTGAAGCATCACTTTTGTGTACATGTGATGGTATTCAACTTCGGGACTCAACGTACGGAAAAACTGTTGAATATATTCTTTGTGACTGCTTGGATAAGGATCATGTTTGATCATCACCGTTTTTTTCGCTTGATATTGAAAGCGCAGCTCTTCCATTGTACCTTCTATTAAAATGACCCCATTTTTCATAATTGCTACACGTGTACAAATCTTCTCGACTTCATTTAAATTATGAGACGTCATAAAAATCGTTTTGCCTTGATTTTGGAGTTCTCTTATTAGTTCATGAATGTGAAGAGCAGATTCAACATCTACTCCAGAAGTTGGTTCATCTAAAAAGATAAGATCTGGGTCTGTTACAATTGCTTGAGCGATTCCTAACTTCTTTTTCATCCCAAATGAAAATTTTCCAACTTTCTGATGCTCATGTCCTTCTAAACCTACTTTCTTCAGTACATCACTACAGTGTTCTTTGGAAAAGCGATGGCCATTTATCTTTAAAAAATAGCGCAAGTGATTGAGCGCTGTCATCTCATCGTAAAAGTTGGCATAGTCAGGAAGAACGCCTATTTTCTTCTGAAGCTCTAAATCAACATCACTCTGTCCCAGCAGCGTAAATTCTCCTGCTGAAGGAAATGAAACGCCGGTAAGCATATTAATAAATGTAGACTTCCCTGCTCCGTTTCTTCCTAAAAACCCGTAAATTTCTCCTTGTGGTACCTGTAAATTAATACCGTTAACAACTGTTTTAGATCCATATTTTTTAGTTAATTTACTTGTTTCAATGGCATACATATTATACTTCTCTCCTTTTAAAACTCCAAAGTGCCGTACATAAACAGAACGCTGCGAAAATAAAAAGAACTGTTAGATAGCCTTTCTCCAGCTCTAAATAGTAGTAAGGTGTTACATACTTAAACCATGCAATATATTCTTTTGAGGAAAACATGCTCCATTCACTCAGTACCGGTAAAACAAGCGATAAAATAATCGATAAAAACATGGTATGAGTTGGATTTGGCACCAAAGCTGAAAGCATTAATACAAATGAAATCATACACATAGTAAATAGTAGGCACTCTAAAAATGTAAAAAAAGAAAAATGATGCGAAATAAACGCAATCAGTAGAAAAGAAATAGAGATACAAACAAGCCAGAAACAACAAATACCTAAGAATTTTCCTAGCACAATACGTTCTCTTGATGTTTTGGTAACTAAAAATCTAGCTGTTCTTGTTTTAATTTCTTGATTAATAACATTATGAGAAAGACTTGAGACAAATAAAGGTCCGAACCCGAGAAGCATTAGCAAAATTCCACCGTTAGCTCCATCTTGAATTTGGGCACTTGTCAATTGGCCTCCAAATTGGCTAACTACATAAGCTATTCCATAGGAAGCACCGCATACGATTAAAATAACGATAATTGATTTAATACTTTTAAATAAGCTTTGAAACTCTTTTATACTAATGGCCCACATTTTTAAAATCTCCTTTTCACATAAGTTTGACCCCTATCATCCAACAAAAGGATGATTTACTTCTGTCGGTAAAGCTTTTTTCTCTTTTGGCTTTCCACTCCAAGAAAAATTTGTCCATATGCGCAGCAGCTTTTCCACCGGTCCAGTTTTAAATTTTTGCACGTACATATAACTACCGATAAGCTGAATTCCGTAAATACCGATGCAGACGAAAATTCCTGCAATCATGCCGAGCTTTCCGAAATAGCCTAAGCCATAGCCATAAAAAATCGTCGTGCATATAACCGTTTGCATTAAATAATTGCTAAGTGATATTCTTCCTACGCTTTCAAAAGCCTTCATCAAAAATGACTTTTCACATTTCGCATATAGCCAAGCAAAGCCTGCAATATAACCAAGAGATAGAAGACTTCCCCCTAACATATGTGTAGAGCCAGCCCAATTAGCATCCGGCCACAGGTACATAGTTCCTTTTAACAGCAAGCTAAGCGGAACCAACACGGTCGCCCAGTGGCCATACTGTTTTTGATTAGCTGAAACGTCGTAAAACCACTTTTTCTTCCCTGCGTACATACCAAATAAAAACAAAGCGCCCATTATAAATGGCGTAAACAAGAAGGCAAAAGCAAATTTATATCCTGCCATATTCATCGGATCAACATTGTTGCGGTGGTCTTTAATTTGTTCATAAGTTCCACTTCCATACACATGAATCGTATCTTTTACATATGTCGTAAGCGTTTGTTTATCGCTAAGAAGATACATATTATCGTTTAATGAACCGTATCCGGCTGCTCCTGTAAGGACCAGCAAAATCGATGCCCACACCAAAAGTGTTTTAGCTTTACGGTTTAAAAAGAAAAGTAACAAAAATACCCCCATCATTCCATAAAACGTAAGAATATCTCCTTCCCATAAAAACACACCATGCAGTAGGCCAAACCCTAGAAGCAGAAGAAAGCGGCGAAAGAAATGCCTTTTCACGCCTAGCTTTCTTCTTTCTAAGCTTTCTTTCATCTTCACCATTGAATAGCCAAATAAAAAAGTGAAAATAGGCATAAAGCTTTCTTCTACCGCTACTTTTAAAAAGACATAGGCTGCTGAATCACTTGGTGATAGCGAGAAGAGATGAATCATATCCTTTCCGTAAATGCCATATTGAAAAATCAGCATATTCGCTAGTAAAATACCAAACAAGCTGAACCCTCTCATACTATCAATTACTTTAACCCGCCTAAAATCATTACTCATCCTTTTAACTCCTTTACTATGTGTCTGTGCATTTAGTATATGAAATGAAGTTTTCAAGAAAATAACCGGGAGATTATCTTTTCCTTAACATTTTCCAATTTTGTTAATCTTTTCGTAATGTTCTTATGCTAAAATCGAATACGTATGAAATGAAACAGAGGTGATTTACGTTGGAAGATGCGTCTATATTGCTAGTTGATGATGAAATTGCCATCGTCAAAATGCTGGAGACAGTATTAAAAAAAGAAGGATTCAACCAAATTTATAAAGCTCACGCCGCTCAAGAAGCGCTGGATGTTTTACATAATCAAACAATTGATATTATTTTGTTGGACGTAATGCTTCCCGATCAAAGCGGATTTGATATCTGTCCTAAAATTCGTGAGCTCTCAAACGCGTATATTTTATTCATAACAGCCAAAGTATCCGACTTGGATGTGCTAACGGGTTTCGCCATGGGAGGAGACGACTACGTAACCAAGCCGTTTAATCCTTTAGAAATTGCAGCACGAATTAAAGCACGACTGCGCAGAAAGCAAGCGCTGACTGAAGGAACTTCTATAAGAACGGAACCACAATCGTCAAATCGCTATGAGTTTGATCGTTTTACTGTAGATGAATCGGCAGGAGAACTCATTGTGGACGGTCAAACGGTTTCTTGCCCCGCACAAGTGTTTTTATTGCTTCTTCACTTTTGTAAAAATATGAATATTGTTCTTTCTAAATCACAGCTTCTTGAAGCTGTCTGGGGATATAATCAGTTTGTAGACGACAATACAGTAACCGTGCATATTCGAAGAATTCGAGAACGAATTGAAGGTAATCCTAGCAATCCACAACACTTAGTTACGGTGCGCGGACTTGGATATAAATTAGTGAACGGAAAAGCGCTATGAAATCAATTAAAAGAAGGTTGACCTTTCATTTTTCATTTCAGTTTATTGCGATTATTGTATGTGTTTGCTGCATTCTTTTTTGCGCTTTAATATTTCTAGGCTATTACCTTACAAAGCAAGATATCAAAAGAGACTTGCCCTCTGGGTCACTTAGCGTATTAACTACGGACACAACGGTTAAAAACGGGAAAGCGAACGTTTCAGAAGATTTAGCAAAACAGCTTAAACAGGAAGGACTATGGTATCAAGTGCTGAACAAACAAGGAAAAGTAATTGGAGAAATTAACTCACCAAAAGACTTGCCCCACCAATACGGTCTTTCCGAATTATTAGAAATGGATAAAACCAAGAAATTTAGAGGCTATAGTGTAGTAACAGAACTTGATACCTTTTTGACTACACCTACTTATTATATTTTGGGCTATAAAAGTGATTTAAAAGACCAGCTATATGCTATGTATGCTAACTATAATAAAGAAGGTGTGCCTCCAAAAAGCGATATCCCTCTTATCAAAAAGGCGTTAAAAGAAAAAAATGCTTCGCTTCAAATTTTAAATGATAACGGTGATATCTTAGCTTCCATTAGAATGCCTAAAGAAAAAAAACATTACGATCCTTTAGAAATTATTTCCCGAAAAATTGAACAAGATAAATATGATTCAACAGCTACTGTATTCCATGACTCGAAGAAGAAAATTTCATGGATTTTTTACACTCCTAATAATTACCACAGTATAACCGATGAATCTATTATTCGAACAGCCTGGATGATCTCCATTATCGTGGCTGTTTCTGTTCTTATAGCCACTATCACTTTCTCCATCTGGAACGCTTTTCGTTACGGTGGCCCCTTACTTCTCTTCACCAGCTGGCTCGGGCGCATGGGAAGCGGAAACTATTCAGAAGTGCTAACAGAAAAAGAGCGGAAGCGCGTCTTTCGGAAGAATGGAAAAGTACGCTTACAATATCGTTTGTATTCAGAAGTAATCACAGCTTTTTATGAGATGGCGGAGCAGCTTAGCTTAGCTGAAAAAGAACGAAAGCAGCTAGAAACTACTCGCGAAGAATGGATGACGGGAATATCACATGATTTGCGCACACCTCTTTCAACGATTCAAGGATATGGGCATATGCTTGAAAGCGGCCATTACAATTGGAACGAAGAAGAGTTAAAAGAAATTGGCCAAACACTCCGTGATAAAAGTGAATACATGGTGGAGCTTGTAGAGGATTTTTCATTGGCCTTTAAGCTTAAAAATAACGTGGTTGTTTTAGAAACAAAAAAAGTGGACGTTCATCAATTACTTCAGCATATTGTTTTAAAATTCGTTAACGATAGAACCATTGAAAATGTTCACTTCTCTTATGTGCCCGCTCATCTTCAACCTTTTATTCAAGCTGACCCGCGCTGGTTTGAACGAATGCTTGATAATTTAATTTTTAATGCTATTAAACATAACCCTAAGAACACTACCATTACGATTTCGACCGCGATAAAAAGTGACCGCGTCTTGATTACGATTCAAGATGATGGAATTGGAATGGATGAAGAAACGCAGAAAAATTTATTTGACCGCTATTACCGCGGCACAAATACAACCGAAAAAACAGAAGGTGCTGGACTTGGCATGAGCATCGCAAAAGCTATTTGTGAACTTCATAAAGGCCATATCGAAGTAAGATCTACTCTTCACGAAGGCACTGCCATTATCTTGCACCTTCCTCTTTCAGCAGATCAACAGCCGGACTAACCTCCGGCTGTTTTTATACACCTCCAATCTCTCCGTGCTATAATGTACGCAACTATACATAGACACAAGGGGGAATTTTTGTTGAGTAAAGGCAGAATTTTAATAGTAGAAGATGAACGCAAAATTGCTCGTTTAATTCAGCTCGAGCTTGAACATGAAGGGTACGAAACAGGCATGGCTTATACGGGGACAGAAGGATTGGCAGAGTTTCAAGAACACGATTGGGATTTGCTGCTTTTAGATGTGATGCTTCCTGAACTGAGCGGACTCGAAGTACTTCGTCGCATTCGAGCAAATGATGATCAAACGCCCGTTATTTTGTTAACAGCCCGAGACGCCCTTCCTGATAAGGTAAGCGGACTAGATTTAGGAGCAAACGACTACATTACAAAGCCTTTCCAAATTGAAGAGCTTTTTGCACGCATTCGCGTATGGCTTCGCCATCCTGCATCAACATCGCCTGCTGAACAAGAAACGGCCACTCTGCAACTAGGCAATTTAGTCGTTAACGAAAAAACGCGAGAAGTCACGCGTGAAAATGAAGCTATTGAGCTGACTCCTAAAGAATATGATTTGCTTGTCTATATGCTTCAAAACAAAAATCAAGTGCTGAGCTTTGAACAGCTTCTTACAAATGTTTGGGGATTTGATTACTACGGAGACACAAATATTGTATACGTATACATTCGTTATTTGCGTAAAAAAATTGATGCTTCATTTTCAACACCTTACATTCAAACAGTGCGCGGCGTTGGCTATATGCTTAAGGAGTAGCTTATGAAACTACAAACAAAGATTATTCTTACATCAACTGCGCTGCTTTTTATTCTGCTAGTGATTGCAAACAGTTCGATTTACTTCATTTTCAAGAAGACCATGGAGGACAATGCAATTGAACGTTTGCAAGCAGAAACAAGCAATGTAACAAACGGGCTAAAGCAAACGAGTGCGACGGTTAAACAAGCCAATTTGCTTCGTGCCTATTTGCCTCCTAACGGGATGATTCGTATTTTACCTAAATCCAGAAGTCCTTTAGTTGTATCGGTTACTGATCAAACGAAAGAGCTTCAGGACTTACCTTATTCCTATTATTCAAATGAACAAACAAGCATCAAAGAAGATGACGGCCACCTATACGCAATTTCACATACCCCCGTCATTTGGACGAACGGTGAAGTTGTTTCTTTGGAAGTCACGGAACAACTGGCAGATGTGGAACAATCTCTGCAGACATTAAAATTTATCTTGCTCATTGCCTCTCTTGTTATATTAATTCCAACTATATTTGCTGGACGGCTTTTAAGTAAAATTATTTTGCGACCTATCAAATCTCTTATTCATACTATGGAAGAAATTCAAGTGTCTCGCACATTCAAAAAAATTGACCTCTCTTCTCCTTCTAAAGATGAGTTAGATCAAATGGCCAACACCTTCAATAATATGATGGATTTATTAGAGGAAAACTATAAAAAGCAAGAGCAGTTCGTATCCGATGCTTCTCATGAATTAAAAACACCCCTGACCGTTGTAGAAAGCTATGCCAATATGCTAAAACGATGGGGAATGAAGCGTCCGGATATTTTAGAAGAAGCCATCGAAGCCATTCACTCTGAGTCTTTGCGCATGAAACAGCTTACGTCTCAAATGCTGGTGCTTGCGAAAGATGAGTCGCAGTGGGAGCTTCACATGGAACACGTAGATGCGGCCGCCGTCTGTAACCAAACAATCAAGCATCTAGAACAAGCCTTTGAACGAACCATTTATTTAAACGTAAAAACCGATCAGCCCATCGTAACAGCCGATGAAAAACGCTTAAAGCAGCTGCTGTACATCCTCTTAGATAATGCCATTAAATATAGTGAAAAAGCAGTGGAAGTAACTATAACAAGAAGCGAAAGCTTTATGATTATGGTCACAGATCAAGGAATTGGTATTCCAAAAGAAGACTTATCAAACGTGTATGAACGCTTTTTTCGCGTAGATAAAGCAAGAAATCGAGAAACCGGTGGTTCTGGACTTGGATTATCCATTGCTCGAAAGATTGTAGAAGCTCATAGCGGGCGTATTGAGATTAGCAGCCAAGAAGGAAAAGGGACATCAGTAACGGTTTGCTTTCCTCTTTGATTTCTTGCTTTTTCTTAGCGATTTTTAAGAATTGCCTGCTATACTACTTTTTAAGATACTGGAGGTGAATGTATGAAGAAAACGGTGCTTTTTATACTTATTTTTCTTGCCGTTGGTTCAGCTAGCTTTTACGGAATAGCAAAAGCAGTGAATCGGCCTGATACAATTTTATCCGAATCTGACGTCAGCAGTATGATTCAGCAAAAATATGGCGGCACTATTGAAAATGCAAGCTTTTCTCAAAAAGATGATGAACCGATTTATCGAATCACTTTGCTTAAAGATGATATTCCATACCACATCACAGTAAATGGAGAAAATGGAGAAGTCCAGTCATTAATCAAACAAAAAGTAGAGAAACAAACGTCTACTCAAACTAAAAATAATACAGAAGAAGAACAAAAAAAGAGCGAGCAGCCACCAGTTTCTCCTACATCCGACGAGCCTCTCATTTCAATGGAACAAGCAAGAGACATTGCTTTACAAAAAGTAAAAGGAACGTTTTCCTCAGTTGAAATAGAGGAGGAAGAAGGCCAAACCTTCTACGAAGTCGAAATTGATCAGTCTAAAACAAGAGAAGCTAAAGTGATGATAAATGCTTACTCTGGACATGTAGATTCCATCACCTATGAAAATGACGATGATTAAAAGTACAGCGGAAAGCTGTGCTTTTTTTATCCATTTTTATTTATTTCTAAGAAAATTTTAAACTTCTTCTTCTTTTCCTTTAAAGTTCATTGGCTAAGATAGTCTTAACAACAAATCGAGGAGGCCATAACATATGAAAGTTATTACAACCGTTTTAGCCAGTGCAGTACTAGTCGGTGGATTAGGTGCAAGCGCATATGCAATGACAGACCAGTCCAAAAGCAATGACAAGAAGCAAACAACAACGATTGAAGAAGCAAAGGCAAAAGACATTGCCCTTCAAAAAACAGACGGCGGCGACATTAAAAATATTCAATTAGCCGTAGATGACGGCGTTAAACAATATGAAGTAGACATTACAAAAGGTAATAAAGCATACGATGTAGACATTGACAGCAGCAGCGGTAAAATCATTGAATTTGATGAAGAGCAAAAAGACGATGAAGATGAGAAAGAAGAGGAACTTCAAAACGTTTCCCCTCCTATTTCATTAGATCAAGCGATAAAAACAGCTTTAAAGAGTGCTAAAGGAACCGTCAATGAAACGGATCTAGACCAAGAAAACAACCGTTTAGTATATGAAATTGAAATTGACACGGCCGATAAACGTGAAGCAACTGTTTCAGTAGATGCCAAAAATGGCGACGTAATCAGTGTAGAAATAGATGATTAATAGAAAAAGCACACTCCAAAAGGAGCGTGCTTCTCTTTTATACCGCTAATTTAATAACCGTTAACACAATACCAATCAAGAATCCACATAGAGCTCCGTTCACTCGAATCCACTGCAAATCTTTTCCGACATTGTTTTCCATCATATCCACAAGCGTTTCATCATCTAATTTATCTAAGTTTTCTTGAACAAGCTGTCCAATTTTCGAATGATTCTCGTCTACAAAGCTCATGATTTGCTTTTGAATAGCCGTATCGATTGCTTCTTGACGCTGTGCATCCCCTTCAAGAGCATTCAGCCAGCTCTCTACGTAAGGAACGGCGTAGCTTTTCATAAATTCAGGGCTTTCAATGAATGCTGTCACTTTCGCTTTCATTTTATCGACGATTTCTGTTAATTTATTCGTTACATTTAATTCATTAATCGTTTTTTGTTTCCACGCTTCTAATTTTTCAAGAAGTTCTTCATTCTGCTCCAAGCCTTGCAGCTCTTTTCTAATTCCATTTACCAAAGCAAGACGGTATTCATCATCTTCGTTACGAAGACGTCCCGTAATAGAAAGCAATAAATTTTGCAAAATAGACCCTAGCTTCTCTTCGTTAATCATGCTTTGAAATGATTTGAGAGCAAATTGTAAAATACCATCAAGCTCAATATTATCCAGCGCATTTTTAGCAATACTTCCAAGCTGGTACTGCGTTTCTTCTTTTCTGATCCAGCTCTCTCCTTTATTTAAAAGAACATCAAGCGCTTTTTCATCATACTGATTTTTTACCACTTCTCCGACAATTGAATGCACAATAGTCTTTAACTCTATTGCTGAAAGCGATGATTTAAGCTCTTTTTCAATAATAGGAACGACTTTCTCTGTATCCACACGATTAATCGCATCAACAAGCAGTGCTGTTCCTTTTGTTTGAATCGTTTCCGAATGAACACCTTTTCGAACGATAGGAAGCAACCGCTTTGTAAACGCAATTCTTTTTACTTTTTCTTGAATACTTTCTTTTGACAGCCAGTCGTTTTCAAGCGTTGAGACTAACCCTCTTGTAATACGCTGTCTGTTTTTAGGAAGCAGCGCAGTGTGTGGAATAGGAATGCCTAAAGGGTGACGAAAAAGAGCCGTAACAGCAAACCAATCCGCTAATCCGCCGACTAATCCAGCTTCGAATCCACCTTGAAGCAACCGACCCCAAATTGAATCACCAAAAGGCATTGTGGCAACGAAGCCCACTCCCATAATCGCCAAAGAAATCATGGCTAAGTGCTTTGATTTCTTTTTTGGGTTTGTTGTAAATACATTATTTGATTCCATTGTAGTCCTCATCCTTTATTTATTTAACTAAACATTTCATCTAGAAATATGTAACGCGATACAGAAATTTCCGCAAAAAAAGAAAGACAAGCTTTTACCCTCGTCTTTCTAGTATATTGCCTTTTTGCTATACTTCAAACTTTTTTTCTTTTCGACTTTTATTAATAAATGAAAAAATGAGGAGTACGACTAGAATAACCGCACATACGCTTGATCCAATCACATTGTTTTTGTTAAACATAAATGATACAAAAATAACAAGCAGTGCTGCTGTTGCAAAGAGCGTTGTATAAGGAAACCACTTTAGTGCGAAAAACGGCTTTTCTTTATACCCTTTACGCAGCTTTAATTGAGCTAAACAAATGCTCATCCAAATGAGAATGATCGTGAAGCCAGGAATAGTCATTAAATAACTAATTACATTATCCGGCGTCTTATAGGCTAAAAACACACCCATTAAAATACAAACAGCCGTAATCATTAACCCATTAATCGGAATACCATTTTTTGAAACTTTCAAGAAGCGCTTTGATGCTTCTCCGCTTTGAGCCATAGCATAGAGCGTACGCGAAGTTGCATACATTCCTGAATTCGCTGCTGATAAAACAGCCGTCAATAAAACGAAGTTCATAATATGAGCCGCACCTGGCAGTCCGGTGATACTAAACACTTGCACAAACGGACTGTCTTGCCCTGATACAGAATTCCAGGGCATAAGGCCGCAAATAATTAAAATAGGCAAAATATAAAATCCAATCACTCGCCATACTGTGCCTTTGATCACTTTCGGTAACACGTTTTTTACATCTTTTGTTTCCGTTACGGCCACACCAATTAGTTCAGCTCCCCCGTAAGAGAACATCACAATTAAAAAGGCACTTAGCACACCGCTCATGCCGTGAGGGAAAAACCCTCCATGAGCCGTATAATTTGCCCAAGGATTTTGCACATCGCTTGGAATCACACCGAATAAAATGAAAGCTCCCAAGATGATAAAAGCGGTAAGAGCAATTACTTTAATACCGGCAAACCAAAATTCAATTTCTCCATAATATTTTACTTGAAATAAATTCATTCCTACAATCAATACTGCACAGAGAAAGCTTAAGAGCCAAAGAGGTACAGAAGGGAACCAAAACTTCAAAAAGCTTCCTCCCGCAAGCAGTTCAACAACCGTCACAACAATCCAGTTCACCCAGTACAGCCACCCTACAATAAAAGAGGTTTGCGTACCGAATGCCTTATGCACTAAATTTTGTACGTTCATATTCGGATAGACAATTGCCATCTCTGCTAGTGCTGTCATTACAATAAATAAGATAAGGCCGCCAAATAAATACGCAAGTACAACACTTGGTCCTGCAATACCTAGCGTGTCAGCGCTACCTTTAAAAATGCCTGTCCCAATCATGCCGGCAAGTGCAATGAGCTGCACATGACGAGGCAACAGACCTTTTTTTAAATTTTGATCTTGTTTTTCCATGATGCCCGTCCCTTCTGTTCATTTTACGTGTTAGTTTAACCAAATCACTTCTTGCTCAAAAACCCCTACCGGATATTCAGTAGGGGTTGAACCAACACTGTTTTTCTTCTATATGATGAATGAAAATGATCTGATTTAACCACTGTTACTTTAGTCATTTTATGCGTTGAATCAATACATTGTCAATGTTATTTATTTTCCAAAAATAAAGTCAAAAGAGCCTCTATACCCTTTTGACTTCTAGTTTTCGTGCAATGATTGATAAAGCATAATTCACAATAAAGTACATCATCGCGATGATCAAAAACATTGGCACCACATAACTTTGTTTCTGGCCGTAAATAATTTGAGCGTTATGCAGCAAATCAGGAAGTGCGATGACCACGGCAAGCGACGTATCTTTTAATAATGAAATAAATTGACTAACTAAAGGAGGTACCATTCGGCGCAAAGCTTGTGGCAATACAATAAAACGAAGCGTTTGGTAATAGTTTAAACCTGATGAACGTGCCGCTTCAATTTGTCCTTTTTCAACTGATTTCAATCCGCTGCGGATAATCTCTGAAATCATAGCTGATTCAAATACAGTAAGGGCCACAATCGCTGCTGACGTAATTTCCATATCAATTCCGATTTCAGGTAAAGCAAAGTATGTAAAAAAGATGATTAAAAGCAGCGGCAAATTCCGGATAATTTCTACGACAAAAGCGAGTACATGAGACAGAACTGGAATGCGGGCATACCTTAAAATACCTACTATACTTCCAATAAGAAAACTTAACACAATCGAAATGAATGCCACTTTTAAAGTGACCCAAAATCCTTCCATTAAGAAGGAAAGGTGATCAGGAGAATAAGCACCCATAAAATCCATCACTTTCACTCCTTTCAGCTTGTTTTACCAAGACGTTTCTCAAGATAACCAACTCCTAAACTCAACGGAATGGTTAGAACTAAATAGAACAGAGCCACAAAAATATACACATCAAACACTACATAAGTTTGAGAGGAAACAAGATCTGCCTGATACATTAAATCAAAACCAGCAACAATCCCTAACACGGATGAGTTTTTTACTAAATTAATAAATTGATTCCCAAGAGGAGGAATGACGATTTTAATGGCTTGAGGCAATATAATGAATCGCATCGCCTGACCGTACGTAAGGCCGGATGAACGCGCCGCTTCAAGCTGCCCTTTTGGAACAGCCATAATCCCTGCTCGTATAGCTTCGGCGATAAAAGCTGCCGTATAAATAGTTAGTCCCAGCACTCCGGCTGCTGTACCGCTGATTCCGGCCACAATAAAAATAAAAAAGACGATAACCACAAGTGGAATATTTCGAATGAACTCTACATAGACCGTACCAATTACATTTACTATTTTGAGAGGGGCTATTCGCATTACCGCAATGATTGTACCAAGTACAAAACTGGCCACTAAAGCGATCAGACTGGCGATAATGGTGTACTTAAAACCTTCTAAATAAAGATCCATATTGTTCGTCAGAATTGAAAAATCCAACAATTTTCTTCCTCCTTTCAACTAAACAAGCAGGATGAGCATAATGCTGCTCATCCTGAGAAAAGAAAACTGTACGCTTATTGTTTGATCCACTTGTCGTGAATTTCATCATATTTTCCAGAGTCTTTTATCTTTTTAAGCGCATCGTTTAATGCATCTACCAGCTCTTTGTTTCCTTTTTTCACAGCAATGCCATAAGGCTCTTCTGTGAACGGCTTTCCTACTAATTCATAAGAAGGGTCTTCATCAGCCATTCCATAAAGAATAGCATCATCGGTTGTTAAAGCATCTCCTTGCTTAGATTTTAAAGCCGTAAATGCTTCTGCATAGTTTTCAAACTCTAATACAGTTGCCTCTGGTGCTTTTTCACGAATGTTAATAGCCGAAGTTGATCCTTTAACAGCCAACACCTTAGTACCCTTTTTCAAATCATCAATGCTTTTAATTTTACTGCCTTTTTTCACAAGAAGAGACTGTCCAGCTTGGAAATATACATCCGTAAAGTCTACTTCTTTTTTACGCTCATCTGTAATAGTCATTGTCGCAACAACAGCATCAATATCTCCTTTTTGAAGAAGAGGAACCCTTGTTTTAGACGTAACTTCTTTAAATTCTACCTTGTTTTCATCGCCTAAAATCTCTTTAGCCAGCTGCTTAGAAATATCAACATCAAAACCTTCTACTTCACCCGTCTTTGGATTCTTTAAGCCAAACAAACGCGTATCATTTTTGACCCCAATGACGATTTTCCCTCGGTCTTTGATTTCAGTGAGCGCATCTTTTTTAGCTGATGATCCACTCGTTTCTTCACTTTTCCCTCCACAAGCTGCTAACATCATAGCCGCTGCTAATGAAAGCACAGCTGCCTTTAAAAACGTTTTTGATTTCTTCATGTTACTCCCCCTATTAAACAATTAATGATTTAAAATACGGCTAAGAAATAAACGTGCCCTTTCTTCTTGCGGGTTTTCGTAAAACTCAGCCGGAGTTGCCTCTTCTAAGATTTTTCCTTGATCCATAAATACAATGCGGTCCGCTACTTCTTTCGCAAACCCCATTTCATGAGTTACAACCACCATCGTCATTCCTTCTTTAGCCAATGTTTTCATAACATCCAGCACTTCTCCAATCATTTCTGGATCAAGAGCAGAAGTAGGCTCATCAAAAAGCATAATCTCTGGTTTCATCGCAAGTCCCCTCGCAATGGCTACACGCTGCTGCTGGCCGCCTGAAAGCTGGGATGGGTAGGCGTTAGCTTTTTCACCGATTCCTACTTTATCTAAATAGTATAGGGCTGTTTTCTTAGCTTCTTCTGACGACTGGCCCAGTACTTTCATAGGTGCTAAAGTGATATTTTCTAAAACCGTTTTATGCGGATATAAATAAAAATGCTGAAACACCATACCTATATTGCGGCGCAGTTTATTAATATTTGTTTTTTTATCCGCAACCAATATATTATTTACCGTCAATTGTCCGTTAGATATTGTTTCCAAATAATTTATGCATCGCAGCATCGTGCTTTTCCCCGAACCCGAAGGTCCAATTACGACGACAACTTCACCTTTTTTAATCGTTAAATTGATATCTTTTAATACGTGAAAATCACCGTAATATTTATTCACTCCGTCAAAAACAATCATTTTCCCCCTCCTAATCTGCGAACAACAATAAATATTTAAATTTTTAAAATATTTAAAATATGTTAAAAATTATATTCTTACCCTTAAAGCAAAGTCAACAGTTGACAAATTATCTCTTTTTTGTAATCAAAATGCACTATCTTCAAATAAAATATGCTAGAAAAATAAAAGGTTTTGTTGGCATTTGCCGATATGTAAGCATACGTTCGCTAGGCTGAAGGTACTTGTATAAGCTTAATCAATAGATTATATTAGTTAACGCATATCTTTATACGAATTGTCTTTCATTTTTATAGGGCATTTCTCTCTAATCACTTTTCTTTCTAATCATCCGTTTGTGTTTTTTATTATATTAATATATATAATTCTCTTACCAAAAAATTAACAAAAAAGAAATTACAAGATTTCAGTCGTGTTAGAGTTTCTGACATAAATATAGTGAAATTATATTATCCCTTTAAAAAACACACGCTTTATTAGCGTGTGTCGTCTGTTATATTTTCCGGACTCATTTGAAAATGCGGATAATCTTTAAAACCTTGCCAATCTCCTCCCCATTCGAATCCTAAATTTTTTGCTATAGCTACAACTTCCATCCAATCAGATTTATTGTTGTTATTACCGTCATATTCCATGTCCCAAATAACTCGTCCGTCTTTTGACTGAATAGCAAAATCAATAGCCAGTCCATAGTTGTGATAAGACTGGCCGCCCTTTGAATAGGTCACAATGTTGCCTTCTTCCGTCCTGCCTTTTGCATAAAGCTTATCTTGTTCTTCTTTTGAACGGAAACCTTCCGTAATTACAATCGAGATTCCTTGGTCACTTGCTTGTTGAACAAGTTTATTTTTCTTTTCTTCTACGACAGGATGCAGCTCAGTTGCTCCTGAAAAATCTTCTAGCGTTGGACCTGGCTTTAACTCATCGCGAAACAAAAATACCAGGCTTACCGCTATCATAACTATCAAAGCTATTGCCAATTTTTTAAGAACGTTCATCTATATAAAGTCTCCATTCTTTTTTGCTGTTGTTTAGATAAAATCATATCGAATTTCATTTTGTTATCCAATAAAAGAGTTGTAGTGTTCAACAAACGTCTATATTTTTTCGTTTTTTATCTATTTTCACCATTTTTTCACTATTGGTGGTTACATTAACAATTGTGGACAGCTCTGTACCACACCCCTATAACTTTTAAGGAGTGACAACAGCATGAAAAAGAAACTATTCGGTTATATCATGGCAAGCGGTTTAACACTAGGAGTTATGGCCGCTGCAAATTCCACGGCATTTGCAGCAAGCAAAGATGAAACAAGCTCTTCAACAGTTGTAGAGCGAACAAATGACAGTACAACAAATACAGATGATGCAACACAGCAAAAAGTTGATGATATTATGAAAAAAGCACAGGAAAAATTACAGAAACTCGGCGTAAGCTTGCCTCAGCACAAAGACGCCCCCTTCAGCAATCTAGATGCAGCTACAAAGAAAAAAGCCAAAGCTATTATGAATCAGCTTCGCGACGGCACGCTGACTAAGGAACAAGCTGAAGCCAAATTAAAAGAACTTGGCGTGAATTTTCCTGAACATAAAGGCGGTCCCTTTAACAATTTAGATGCGGCTACTAAGAAAAAAGCCAAAGCTATTATGGATCAGCTTCGCGACGGCACGCTGACTAAGGAACAAGCTGAAGCCAAATTAAAAGAACTTGGCGTAGATTTTCTTGAACATAAAGGCGGTTCTTTTAACAATTTAGATGCGGCTACAAAGGAAAAAGCCAAAGCTATTATGGATCAGCTTCGCGACGGCACGCTGACTAAGGAACAAGCTGAAGCCAAATTAAAAGAACTTGGCGTAAATTTTCCTGCTAAAAAGAAAGATTTTCTAAGTGGGTTAGATGCTGAAACGAAAGCGAAAGCTGAAACCATTTTAGAAAATGCAAAAAAAGAAATTCAAAAGCTTGGCGTTACAATGCCGTTTGAAAATCACGAGCACAAAGCTCAATAACTAAAAAAGCTACTTGGCTGCTGAAAGCCAAGTAGCTTTTTTTATGATGCAGTTTTCCGTCTTACTAACACCATGTATACACCTAATGCTAATAAATCACAAACCATAATTACAAGGCCCATCGGCAGTGCATTTTGCCCTCCTCCAAGACCAACAAGGGGAGCTACGGCTGCTCCGAGCAAGAACGGCAGCAATCCTAGAAGCGCTGAAGCACTTCCCGCATTAGAAGCTTGATTTTGCATAGCAAGTGAAAAAACAGTTGTGTTCACAATTCCTACGCTTGATACAACAAAGAAAAGCAAGATACAGACCAAAATAACGGACATGTGAGTAGCAATCACGGCCACTAAAAGCACGCTTCCAACAGCTGCTTGGAGCAATCCATAAATAAGAAGCGCAGATTCTTTTACTTTACCCGCTAAACGTCCCGTCACTTGAGTAGCTATAATTAGCCCAAAACCGTTAATGGCAAAAACAAAGCTAAACATCTGCGGAGACAGTCCGTAAATGTCTTGAAGGGCGAATGTAGAACCTGAGATATAAGCAAACATAGCACTCATAATAAAACCTTGCGCCAGCGCATATCCCACGAAGACGCCATCTTTTAGCAATACGCCAAATGTGCGCAGTACTTCTGTTAATCCACCTTCTTTACGACGTTCAAGCGGCAGCGTTTCTTTTAAACCAAATAAAACGGCAAAAAACATTAGTGCACCAATCACTGCTAACACACCAAATACTCCTCGCCACGACATAATCGTCAGCAGCTGTCCACCAGCAACCGGAGCTAAAATAGGAGCTAAACCATTTACAAGCATAAGCATGGAGAAAAACTTTGTTAAATCTGAACCTGAAAACAAGTCTCGCACGCTCGCTCTTGAAATAACCATTCCTGCTGCTCCTGCCATTCCTTGAATAAATCGCAAAACGATAAAAATCCAAATAGAAGGCGCAAACACGCATAAAATAGAGGCAATCGCATAGGTGATTAATGCTGCTACAAGCGGCTTTTTCCTTCCACGAATATCACTGAATGGCCCCATTACCACTTGCCCAAATGCTAAGCCTAATAAGCAAGCTGTCAGACTGACCTGCGCTAAAGAAGCTGAAGTATGCAGTTCTTTCGCAAGCGTGGGCAGCGCTGGCAAATACATATCGATTGATAACGGTCCAAATGCGCTCAGTGAACCCAAAATTAAAATAAATAAAATTCGATTTCCTCGGCTTAAAGACATTCCTTGGGAAATACTTTGCTGATTCATCTATTGTTGTCTCTCCCTTCAGCAGTTTTACAATAGTCTCATCTTAAACCCTCCAGCTACTGGATAGTCAAGACGTAATTCGAATTTGAATTTCCGTCAGCCGCTCTTCTTCATGATGTGAAATAAATGAATCTACAATCCGCCGAATTAAGAAAGGACCTTCTGCTTTGTATCCTTCCGCTTTAATAAAGTTCAGTAACGCATCGTAATAGACTCCTGTGGTGTCTCTCTTTTCTCTCATATAAATAGATGCGTAATTACCTTCGGGTATTAACGTAACGAGCTCATGCTTAAAAGAAACATCGCTTTCAACTAATAAAAAGATGCCATCGTAATCTGTAAATTGGTGTTTTTTCGTGTTTTCTACCGATAGCATAAATCCTACTTTCCCAATCATAATCGGGGTAATATGGCTGATTTTCTTTTTTAAATCACGCAGAACACTTTCAGTCCCGTCTAACGTACCTACCTCCGCTTTTACTTGCACAACTTCACGAGAAGAAAGGTGTTTGATGAACGGGGCTCCTATTTGGTTAATATGTCTCGTCTGTTCTAATTCCTTCATTCGAGTTGTTAACTGCGCATTCACTCTTTGAAGGTGACGAATTTTTTCTTTTGTTACCTTCTGATATTCCGCTAAGGTTTCAATAAATTCATCCAAGCTGCTGTGCTCCATCTTTCTTTTAATTTCTTTTAACGGAACTCCCATCAGCTTTAAATAGACAATGATATCTAATTTCTTAAATTGTTCTAACGTATAATATCGATAACCGGTTTGTGGATCAACTTCGTAAGGCTCGAACAGGCCAATTTCATCATAATAGCGAAGTGTTTTAACCGGAATATCATGTAGTCTGGCCATTTGTCCAATCGTAAATTTGTTTTGCACTATAAGTTCACCTTCTTTATGTAAAGCTGCTTGCACTTACAGCAAGCAACACCTTCATTCTTGTCATGTATTTAATTCTTGCACTAGCCCTTCCACAATAAGATGTGCAGGCAGGTCTTTTGCTAGCGCAAATCCGGTTCCTGCCCACAAAGAAGTGTACTCTGAATTATTCATTTGTGTAGCTTTTGTTCGAATAGGCTTTGTCATGTAATGAATATGAGGGTAGGCAGGTGGTGCTGATTTATCATAGGAAATAAAAAAGGCATTCACAAATCCCCTAGCACGTTTCCCTGTAAAAGCTCGTGTGACACCTGTTTTATTAAAACGCTTTTGAAGAATGCTTTCTTTATGAAGAGCACTCGCTCCGCTTTCTGGACAACAAATAAAAGCCGTACCTAACTGTGCAGCAGAAGCTCCTTCTTGTAACACGCGTTTAATGTCAGACCCCCTCATCAACCCTCCCGCAGCAATCAATGGCTTTTTAGTGATTAGACGAACTTCTTTTAGCAAATTCATAAGCGGATAGTCCACCGAACTCTCTAAAAAAGTAGATCGATGGCCGCCGGCTTCAATTCCTTGCAAACATAGCGCATCCGCTCCTGCTCTCAAAGCCACTTCGGCTTCTTGAGGTGTTGTAATCGTAACGAAAACACGGCTTCCAATTCCTTTTAAACTTGCTACAATCTCTCGATCCGGGCACCCAAATGTAAAGCTCACAGCAGGTACTCGATGTTTTTGAATGATGTCGAGCTTGACACTCCATTCATCATCATCATCATTCTTTGGTATACCAACTTGACACTCCAAATATTCAGCTGCTTTTGACAGTTCTTTTTGATAACAATCAATTGCATCAACTGCTACTTTTTCATTTGTCGGAACAAACAGATTCACTCCAAAAGGTTTTTTCGTAAGTGAGTGCATCTCTATAATTTCCTGCTCCAATTCACGCGCACTTTTATATCCCGCAGCTAAAAACCCTAGCCCTCCGCTATTAGATACTGCTGCAGCTAGTTTAGGCGTCGAAACCCCTCCTGCCATGGGAGCTTGTACAATTGGATACTCACATATATTTTCCACACTTATCACCTCAGCCTTTCATGCATTCTCTCTTCATTCTACTACAACCCCAGAAAAAAAAGCCCTCCAAAAGGGCTTTTCTTCCATATATAGATTATGCTCGTTTCAAAAATCACGATCATAAATCATGCTAAGGAACGCACACTACCTGACTATTCCCTCAAAGGTTCACCTAAGCGGATGACACTAACCCCGCAAGGGGAGTGACATCCGCTTAGGTCTAGGCAATAAAGCATAGTCGTTCTTTGATTATGCTTTATTGTCTACATCGATTACTTATAGTGGAGGAACTTTACGCACACAGCTTCTGGAACCGTAACGTTAGATTGAAGAAGCGTTAGCTTTCCACTTTCTTGGTCTCTTTCAAACAGTACCAAGTTTCCTGTTTCTTGATTAGACGCTACAATAAATTGTTCCGTTGGATCCAAAACAAAATCGCGCGGCCAGTCGCCTTCAGTGCCTGTCCATTCTACAAATGTTAACTGTCCAGAATCCTGATCTACTTTGAATGTTGCAATCGAGTTATGTCCGCGGTTTCCTGCATAGACAAAGCGGCCATCTGAAGAAATGTGGATCGCACTCCCTTGATTATTTTCTGTAAAATCAGCCGGGATCGCTAAAGTAGCTTGTTGTTGAGTAAAGCTTCCTTTGCTTTCATCATAAGTTAGAAATAAGACTTCTGAACTGAATTCTGTCATTGCATACGCATAGCGGCCATTTGGATGGAACGTTAAATGTCTAGGGCCCGAACCAACAGATGTAGAAAGGCTGCTGACTTCCTTCAATTTATTCTCTTCCACTTCATATGTCACAATTTCATCAATACCTAAGTCCACAACGGCCACATGCTTTTCTCCAGGAGTAAAATCGGCATAGTGTACGTGTGGTTTTCCTTGTTGTCCTTTTTTGAGGTCTGAATGAGGATGTTCCACTACGGATGCTACATATTCAATTTCTCCTGTTTCTTCATTAACAGAATACGTCTCAACGCTCCCTTTATGAAAATTAGCAGATAAAACAAGCGTATTATCTTTATTCACTGAAACATAGCAAGGAGGCGCGCCGTCTAGCAGCTGTTTGTTTACAAATTTCAATTGCCCTGTGTTTGGATCAATCTTAAAAGCAGCTACGCCGCCTTTTTCTCCTTCTTTAATAACTGTATAAAGATGTTCATTGTCTTTGCTTGCATTTAAGTATGTAGGATTTTCAATTTTAGCCACGGCTTTTACTTCTACAATTTTTTTAGCCTTCGTATCTAACGTAAATGTATAGACACCTTCACTGCCTGCTTTTGTATATGTACCTGCAAATCCAATAAATTTTCCATGTTCACTCATTTTCCTATACCCCTCCTAAAGAATTGTTTTGTTTCATTTATTTTACTATATCATACCGCATTTGTTATAGAGAATGCTCCAATTCAACGTTCATTTATCAGTTTTCCCTACATGCCTATCGTCAAACCCTTCCTTTTTAAGCCTGCATCTTGCATTTTCCTACCATTGGGCGTTATGATTAAGGATGATTTTATATCGCCCAATAGCAGACGGCTTCTGTATTTTTTAGATTTTCAAATAAAGAAGAATGGACTGATGAATAGTCGACTTTCATCGCTATAACCGCTGCTCAACTTTTGTCGTAAAGTTACATCAAAAAAGGAGTGAACAACAATGATCACATTAAAAAGTGAACGCGAAATTAATTTAATGCACGAAGCAGGTAAATTATTAGCTTCTTGTCATAAAGAAATCGCTAAAATGATCAAACCAGGCATAACAACAATGCAAATTGATAAATTTGTTGAAGAATACTTAGCAAAGCACGGAGCAACGCCGGAACAAAAAGGATACAAAGGATATCAATATGCAACGTGCGCTTCTTTAAATGATGAAATTTGCCACGGTTTTCCAACAACTAAACCGTTAAAAGACGGTGATATCGTAACCATTGATATGGTTGTAAATTTAAACGGAGGCTTAGCAGATTCCGCATGGACTCATACCGTTGGAGACATTTCAGACGAAGCACAGCGTCTAGTAGATGTTACATACGAAGCGCTTTTAAAAGGAATCGAGCAAGCACAGCCAGGAAATCGCACAGGTGACATTGGCCACGCTATTCAAAGCTATGTAGAAGGCGAAAAATTCTCTGTGGTACGCGACTTCACAGGACACGGAATTGGAAATACCATGCACGAAGCGCCTACAATTCTTCACTACGGAAAAGCTGGCAAAGGTACACGTTTAAAAGAAGGTATGGTTATTACAATTGAGCCAATGGTAAACGCTGGTACATGGCATTCTAAAATGGATAAAAACGGTTGGACTGCTCGTACAACAGACGGTAAATTATCCGCTCAATTTGAACATACACTTGCGATTACGAAAAACGGTCCTCTTATTTTAACAGCACATTAAAAAAACAGCCCTTTTGAGGCTGTTTTCTTAATATAGAGGAAATTTAATAACAAAAACTGTGCCGCGGGAAGAAGTAGATAATAATTTAATCTGTCCTCCGTGGCTTTCTAGAATACGCTGAGCAATTGGCAGACCAAGACCTGTTCCACTATCTTTTGAAGTGGAAAACGGCTGATACAGCGACTGCTGCATATGCAAAGGAATTCCTTTTCCAGTATCTTCAATGTATAGACAGTAGCTATCTTCATGAACCTGCGAGTAGATTGTAATGACTCCTTCTCCATCCATGGCTTCCATACTGTTTCGAATTAAATTATGAAGAACTTGTTTGATTTGTTTTTCATCTACTTTTAGTATATACGGCTGCAGTTTCACATCGAAGATAAGCTTATCTTTTTCTGTAAATTTGCTTGAGTGAGTAATCAAAGGCAATAGCTCATTAATAATATCCTGCATGCTGACTTTTTTCATCACCGGAGTCCCTGGTTTTGATAACAACAGCATTTCTTCAATGATGTAATTAATCCTCTCTAGCTCTTTCATAAGCAGAGGCAGGTAAAAACGCTTTTTCTCCTCATCAGAAAGAGACTGATTCATAAGAGATATAAATCCATGAATCACGGCAAGAGGATTACGAATCTCATGAGCAGCTCCGGCTGCCACTTCTCCAACTAGAGCAAGTTTCTCAGACTGATGCATTCGCTTTTCTAATTCTTCGGTATCCGATATATCAATGAAATAAAAAATTCTTCCGATGCTTTCGTTCTTCTCATTAAACAGCTGCGTTTGAGAGGCTAAAAAGCAATAGCACGTCTCTTTCGTTCCAAATAATACTTTTTTATTTTCGTGAATTTCTCCCGAATTCAACATGCTCCAAAATTCAGTATTATATTCAGGACATTCCTCCATATACCCGCAAATATCCTTTTCGTCGAGATCTAAAAACTGCTTTGCTGAGGTATTGGCAAATATACTATTTGTCTCATCTTCCATTGTGATAATTCCAACAGGCAGTGAATTTAAGATCTGCTGGCGATACGCTTTATCTTTAATAATTTTCCAAAATGAATCTTCTAAACTAACCGACATTTGATTGATAGAAGCCGAAAGCTGCTTCAGCTCGATTTGCTTTGTGTCTTGAAGAACAAGACCGTATTCTCCATCTGCAATGTCATTCACTTTTTCAATCATTTGTTCAATTGGTTTCGTAAGGCTCGCACTCATACGATAAGAAACATAAAGAGAAGCCACAATAGCACTTACTGTTAAAATTAATAGTAAAATTAATGAATCTTTAATAATGACAGACAGTGTATCTGATAGTGTATCAAGTGAATCAACCGTCTCTTCTTTTGAACTATTAATATCTTTTTTTATCTGATGCAAATCCGGCAAATAATTTTCCTTAAGATACTCTTTTGCTCCCTCTATATCTCCGTACTTCAGCAGTCCTTGCACGTTATTAGAAATCTTAAAATCCAGCAGCTCAATTTTTTCCTTCAGTGGAATCAACGATTTTGGCACAGGCTGCTTATATCTTTCATTATTTTCGATAACTCGTGTATCATATGATTGATATTCTTCTATCAAAGAGACAGTGGGGTTCTTTAGATTATTTTTCACAATGTATTCTTTTATGTTCAGCTGCTCTTCCCAATAAGAAAGCCACACCATTTGAGGAACATCTTCATCTTTAATTTCGTTGCTTACATGATTCATTTTATCAATGGCATGCACTAAAACTAAAGAGAACCCGCTTAACATGAATGTAATCAAAAGCAGAATCGTTAATATTTGGCTACGGAATGACATGTTGCGAAATAATTGATTCATAATCATCTCTTTCTTTTTCATAGTTACTTCGGCTGTGTAGACATTCTAACTTTCGAATATAAAATTTGTTTTTCCCGTTTACTGTACATCGGTCCAAAAGGCGCAAGTTTATAGACACCGTCCCGGGCGTCAAGTGTGACTTCCCCAGATGGAAGACCCTTTTTACTGAAATAGTCTTTCATAATCACGTTGTAAGCTTGAGGAACATCATTGATCACACTGGTTAAAATAACAGACCTACCCATGTACGCCTGATCATCTAAATATCCTATTACGTACATTCCTTGTGCTTTTGCTTCTTGAATAACTTCTTGATTATACGAATTTCCTTTAGCATAGACGATATCGACCCCTTGATTTTTCAACTCACGAAGCAGCTTTACTGCTTTTGCTCCATCGTCTCGGCTGTTTACAACTCGATAATCAAAAGCAATTGATGAATCATACGCTTTGATTCCTTGTTCAAATCCTGGATTCTTTTCTTTTGCAAATGTATCAATTAATCCAATTTTTTTCGTTTTTGTCTTCATGGCAGCTGCCGTGCCTGCCAGATGCTCTATTTTTGTTTGATCAAATGTATATACAGTTTGGTTTTTATACCTTGAAGTACCGTGAATGGTGACGAAATGAACATGAGGATACTTAGGAGCGAGTTCTGTAAAAACGGTAGAAAATTCTCTTCCATGTCCAATTACGACTTTTGTTCCATTTCCAATAACTTTTTCAGCAGCTTCCTTCATTTTTTGGTTCGTATTTACTTCGCTAATAACTTGAGCCGCAACAGGGTGCTGCTGCTCAATGTTGATTTTCCCTTTATAAGCTAGACTGCCCCAGCTTTGATCTGTCAGTACATCAGAGGTGAGAATTGCAACGCTTGTGTTTTCTACTTTTTTTGTCGTTTGCTGACTTATAATCCCGTGTGTTTTCGAAATAATAATAATTAAAAACGAAGCGACAACAATCAGGGCAAGCAATAAAATCAGCCTTAACTGTCTTGATCGTTGCATAGACCTTCTCCTTTTTGTTTAGCATACTTTCATTATATAAAAAAAGCATCTAAAAAGACTACATCTTTAACGAAATTCCAACTTTTTTCGACATTTCTTTCATATCTTACCTTTTTTAACACTTTCATTCCAAAAGAAAAAAGCAGAAAACATCTGTTTTCTGCTTCTGCCTTCAATCTTCATCTTTTACGTCCATATCTTCAGGGATAGGATCATTTAGGTATTCTTCAATTTGTTTTTTGTACTTTTCCATTTGCTCTAAATGAGTGTTAAACTGCTCTTTATTTAATAAGTAGTTTTCACCATCAAATATAGCTCGTACTTTTCCTTCTTGAATCAATTTCTTCACATATTCTTCAGGAAAAGATAGATACTCTGCTGCTTCTTTTATCGTTAAATACATCCTGCTCCACCTTTTATACGTTGTAGTGTACTTCTTCTGTAGCTTTAACCATTAACTCATACTGACGCAAGCGAAGCTGGAATAATGTTAACGGATCATAGTAAGCTTCAGGATTGGCTTTCATATGACTTAACACGTCTTGATTTTCATTAATATGCGCCTGTGTTTCTTCAATCGTTTCTTTTAAAACCTCTTTTGGCTTTTCAAAGAATAGTTCAATATCAACTTCTAAATTTTTCTCAAATAAATTAAATTGCATAAAAAACTTTGCCAGCATAGATTCTGTGATATCTTGATAGTCTTGACTTTCAATGTACTTTTTATATTGATTATAAAGCAGCGTTTGGTTTTGAAGAATGGAAGAAAACAGTTTTCCTGCTCCTTTTAACAAGAGCTGCGTTGGATTAACGCGAAGTAAAATATTTTCTTCATCCAGCTGAACCCGATTAGCCATACGATTAACGTCGCGGCGCCAGTCGTCCAGCACTTTAAAATCGCAGGCTAACGTTAATTTTTGCTCATTGTACATCTTATTTAATGACTCTGCTACTTCTTCAATATCTACTTGACTCGCAATCAGCTCTTCATTTGATGTAGCAATCCAGTCCTTTAAAGAAATGCGGAACTTGGGTAGGACATCTTGCTGCAAGTGCTCTTCCACGCGCATATTCATTTGTTTATTCAGCTCAATATGAACCGTACTAAAATCACTGTCTTCCTTCACTAATTCTGAAGACTTTTTGAGTAAACGAGGAATTTTATTTTTTAGCTTTTTGCTAATATCCTCTTTGATGCCGTGATAAGCCAAAACAATACTACTCGCTTTTTCTTGTTCTAAGTCATCCACTCGATGCAAGAAGCCATTTAATCGCACAAGCATATCTTCGTTCCATTTAATGCTTTCAATCAAATGATTTTCTGTTTGATTTCTCTTCTCCACTAAGCTCTTTAGCATGCTTTGAATGAAGAACAGCAGTCTGCGCGCACGCTCTTCTACTCCAACGTCGTTTGGATCGTAATAGAAATTAGCTTTAATAAACTGAGCCAAGTCTCCGTGGTGCTGACTCGATACGTAGTGAGGCGTATAGGCTAACACATGCGCCTGCGGGAAATCAGCTCCAATGCTTGCTTCAAATTCTTTTGTAATTCGCTCAATCGTTGCTTGATTATAAAGACTGTCCATATTGTTGATAACAAAATGAACTGGCGTATTTGGCGCATGCTCTTTAATCTTCAGCAATAATTCTCTTTCTTCATCAAGCAGCGATTCTTTTGCATCAAGCACAAACAGTAAACCATCTGCTACAGGAGCATACTTAAATGCATCCTGCTCACATGCCTCTTGTTCTGTAAAGCTTGGCGTAACAATGCATGAACAATTATGCTTATCAAGGAACGCAAAAGGTTTTTTCACTTCTATAAGCGCCTGGTGAGGAGATTGCTCCGCTCCGTCAATCGTTTCCATCGGAATGATTTCTTGATCAGCGATTTGCTGGATAGATTCTTCATCATCATGAATGAACACAAAGGTTGTTTCGTGATTTTGCGGTACCTTTTCTTCTGTAATCGATCCCACAAATGATGAAGTTACGGCATTTGTTCCTGTAATTAATAAGTGTGTCGTATGAGCATCTAATAGAAAATCTACCCACCATTTAAACGTGTGTCCCACTTCTAAACCATTTTCATTGGCCCATTTAATAATGCCATGGCAAAGCTTGTAGTGATATTCGAGACCATCAATGTCGTTACGCGCCTCAAAAATTAATCTGCCTGCATTTTCGATGGTGATTGTATCGATAGTTGACGGAAACTTTTCATTCCATGAAAGCACGGCTGCAGACGGAAATAATGCACGTGACTTATTTGTAATTTTAAGCCAGTTTGTTAATACGTTTGGAATGACTTCATGCAATTCTTTTACAGAATGATTACTTTCCATTAAGTCGGTGTACGTCTCTTGATAAAGAGTTGAAATCTCTTGCCAATAATCATAGAGGCCCACTTCAATATTCAAGAAAATATCATTGATGGTTTTAATCCAAGCAAGATAAGGAGGCTGGCTCTTATATTGTTTCCATAAAGCTGAGACAAGCTGTTTGAAATACACTTGATCCACTTTGTAAAATGCAATCATCACTTGATAAAAATAGTTAGGGATAAAGTTTGCTGTATATCCTTTATCTACGTAAGCCTTTAATACCGCAAACCAATTTAGCGATTCTGTTCGAATACACTCATCTACCGCAAGCTCCACTGCGCTATTAAAATCTTCTTGCTCTTCATAAAATCTTCGCGCAATTGCCGTGACGTTTGGATAATCCGGCTGAGAAGCAACCAGCTCGTTAATGACTTCATAAGCTCGTTCGATATTGTTATAATCCGTATAAAGTGAAAACAGCTTTAGCGCTATTTCAGCTTTTAATACTTTCGAATCCGTTTCAATGGATAAGTAAAGCTCTTCAGCGAGCGTAGACAACCCCAGTTCATAATGCGCGTCGGCTGTATTTTTCTTCGCCCACAGCTTAAATTCGCCATTTACATTTTCCCACTTAAAAATCGCGGACTCAAAATCTTGGTTATGGAAGTACACTTCTCCTTGGGCTAAGCGAATGAGCGATAAGTCGTACCACTCTTTTTGCTGCTCTTCGTAATAAGCTTGTCCAAGGACTTTTACAGGCGGCTGATTTTCATTTTCTTGCATAAACGTTTCATAATATTTCTTTTTCGTTAACTGATATTCTACCGTCATATAGTCTCTCCTTTTTGATGTCAATATTTTATGTACTCTATCAAATTCCCTTTTTTATACTTTTCATACACGATATTTTCTTACTCATATTTTACGCAAAAAAAGCCTCAAGAACTACTCTTAAGGCTTTTTTTATAACTTTTATACTATAAAAATGGCTATTTATCATAAATCGGATCTGAAATAACAAATAAATTAATAGGCATCCCGTCGAAACAGCCCCATTACTTCTACCGTTTCCGTAATATTCACGAAAGCTTCAGGATCCACAGATTGAATTAACTGTTTGAGATTTGCAAGTTCATAGCGCGAAATCACCGTCATTAATATTTTACGGTCTTCTCTTGAATAAGCTCCTTCACCGTTCATTAACGTCACGCCGCGCACCAAATTGGTAAGAAGCTGCTGCTTCATCTCTTCGCCTTTTCTCGTAATGATGGTTAACGTGAGCTTAATATGGCGAGTATGAATCGCATCCACTACTTTTCCAGTCACGAAAATCGAAAGCATCGTATATAAAGCCGCGTCCCAGTTCACAAAAAAACCTGAAACAAATACAACTACGGCATTCATCGCTGATAATATAGCGCCAAGCGGAAATTCTTTTTTATGCGTAAGAAGCATCGCAATAATATCAAATCCACCTGTCGAAGCCGACTGACGAAAAACAAACCCTACGCCAATTCCAGTTAAAACTCCTCCAAAAACAGCTGACAGAATAGGATCTGTACTAACAGCTCTCAAGGGAATCACGTATAAAGCAATTGATAAAGCCACAACGGACAGCAGCGTATGTAAAACAAACCGCTTTCCTAACTTCATAAAACCAATAATTAAAAGGGGTAAATTCAACAAAAAATTCATTGTTCCCGTGCTTGCAGGCGTCAAAATTCCGATAATCATAGCAATACCGCTAATGCCGCTGCTTAACACTTTATGGGGGATTAAAAACCAATTGTATGCAAATCCAATTAACACAGAACCTGCTATAATAGCAATTGCTCTATACATGATGTCCCTTCACCTCTTACCACAAATATAATGTTTTCATTTATTGCTTCTTTATTATAATTCCTAAAATATTGAAAACCTTAAAAAAAGTATATTCAGAAATTTACTGTGTTGGTGGGGTGGACAAAAGGCCAAATAAAACGGACATACAAGCAGTCAATGCTTTTAGTATAGAAATTCTGACTTTACTTTTTTCGTACTTGTTTAAGCAAAAAAGCTGCTATCTTTACTAAGATAGCAGCTTTGATGAAGAGTTATTTTAATTTTAATACCGCCACATTCTCCACATGCGTCGTATGCGGAAACATATCAACAGGCTGAACTTCAACCGTCTTATATCCGCCTTTTTCTAAAATAGCTAAATCACGCGCAAGAGTTGCTGGTCCACATGAAACGTAGACCACTTTTTTTGGCTTCATGTCGATGATGGTATTCAAAAGGGCTTCGTCGCATCCTTTTCGCGGCGGGTCTACGACGATGACGTCCGCTTTGATGCCTTGTTTGTACCAGTTTGGAATGACGACTTCTGCTTCGCCTACTTCAAATTCAGCGTTGTGAATACCGTTTAGCTCAGCGTTGCGCTTTGCATCTTCAATCGCTTCAGGCACGATTTCAACGCCATATACTTTTTTCGCTTTTTGAGCGAGAAATAACGAGATTGTTCCGATTCCACAGTAGGCGTCAATTACCGTTTCTTCTCCTGTTAAGTTTGCATACTCAAGCGCTTTGTCATAAAGCACTTTCGTTTGCTCAGGGTTTACTTGGTAGAATGATTTTGCTGAAATGGCAAATTTAACGTCGCCGATATAGTCGTAAATATATTCTTCTCCCCAAAGTACGTTCGTCTGGTTCCCTAAAATGACGTTAGTGCGCTTATTGTTGACGTTTTGAACAATTGATTTCACGTTCGGCACGGCTTCGATAATGTCTTCTATAATACGCTTTTTGTTTGGCAGCTCAGCTGTACGAGTCACAATTACAACCATGATTTCACCCGTTACAAGTCCGTAGCGCGCCATGATATGACGAAGCGAGCCTTTATGCTTTTGTTCCTGGTAAGCAGAAACCCCATGCTTTTCACAGATTGATTTGACAGCTTGAACAACATCATCATTTGCCTGCTGCTGAATCAAACAGGCATCCATGTTAATGATGTCGTGGCTTCGCTGCTGATAAAACCCAGCGACCAAACCGCCTTCTCGTTCTGCTACGGGAACTTGAGCTTTGTTTCGATAGCGCCAAGGATCGTTCATCCCTAGCGTCGAATGTACCGGAACGTCAGGTAAATGACCAATTCGCGTCATGACGTCTTTTACTTGCTTTTGTTTAAATTGCAGCTGTCCTTCATAGCTTACATGCTGCAGCTGACAGCCTCCGCACTGCTTGTAGACCGGACAGGGTGCTTCTACACGCTGTTTACTAATTGTATGGTGCTTGATAAGCTTGCCAAACGCATAGCCTTTTTTTACATTAATGACTTTTACTTGGCCGCTTTCGCCGGGCAGCGCATTTTGAACGAAAATAGGAAATCCGTTCACTTTCGCTACACCCGCTCCGTCATGCGTTAAATCTTCAAACGCAACATCTATATATTCATTTTTTTCTACAGGTGGTTTTAATTTTTCCATTTATCGTTACATCCTTTTAGTCATTTGAAAATGCTGAACTGATTGTACCATAAGAGCGAAAGCCAAACAAAGAAAAGCATGAAAAAAGATCGCAATTAGGCGATCTCATTTTTTTCCATCAATTCAGCTGTTGCTTTTGGAACAAAGATTTCTACATGGCGATATAAGTTTACAAATTCCCCAGGCAATAACCCTCCGTACTCGCCATCTAGATTTAGCTGCATTTTATCATTCGTATGAATTTTAACACGGTTCGCTTTTGTATAAATAATATGAGGATCATTGATATGTTCTCCTCGCAGCGCAAGTGTCGCAATTCGAATAAATTCAGCTAAATTTGCTTTCTTTAAAATAATTAAATCAAACATGCCGTCATCTAAAGAAGAATCTGGTGCCAGCTTTTCAAAACCGCCGACTGAGTTCGTTAAGGAAACGAGGAAGAACATAATCTCGCCGCCAAAGAATTTTCCGTCATACTCAATTTCAACAGATGTTGGTTTAATAGAAGGAAGCATTTCCATGCCTTTTAAATAGTAAGCTAGCTGTCCAAGCATTGTTTTTAACTTGCTTGGCACTTCATACGTTAATTCAGTTAAACGGCCGCCTCCGGCGATATTTACAAAATAATGCGTTTCTCCGTCGTTTGTTACACAGCCCAAGTCAATTGGCTTCGTTACACCTTCTACAATGACATCAATAGCGCCTTCAATCGTGCGCGGCACATTAATGGCACGAGCAAAGTCATTGGTTGTTCCAACAGGAATAATACCTAGCTGCGGACGATAGTCTTGTCCAGCGATACCGTTTACGACTTCATTGATGGTACCGTCTCCACCAGCTGCAATTACAACGTCAAAACGACGTTCTACTGCTACTTTAGCAGCTTCTGTTGCATCACCAGCGCAAGTTGTAGCATGACAAGATGTTTCGTAGCCTGCTTGCTCTAGCTTTTGCAAGACTTCCGGTAAGTTTTTCTTAAAAATTTCACGGCCCGATGTCGGGTTATAAATAATTCTCGCTCTTTTCATATTCATCATCCTAATAATGATAATTTGTCACAAATCTTTGCCTACTTTTATCAGTGAAAGAATGCCCCCTCACATTACATCATCAACAAGAGGGGGCATGAACAAACATATTATAAAGAAATTAACCTTGATATACAATATTCACGTTTCGGTTTTTATTCATACCTTCAGCGCGATCGCCCTTACTCATAATAAATGTGAGATGGATACCCACCTCACATTTAGTTATCAAATTTAGCGTTTATTAATTTCTTCTAAAAGAATTTTATTAACCATCGGTGGGTTCGCTTGGCCTTTTGAAGCTTTCATAATTTGACCAACTAAGAAGCCAATTGCACGATCCTTACCGTTTTTGAAATCTTCAATAGATTGAGGGTTTGCATCTAATGCATCTGTTACGAATTTACGTAAAGTTGCATCATCAGAAATTTGTACAAGACCTTTTTCTTTTACAATTTTCTTTGCATCTCCGCCATTTTCAATTAACTCTTTGAATACTTTTTTCGCAATTTTAGACGAAATTGTACCTTCTTGAATTAATTGAATCATACCAGCTAGACCTTCAGGTGTTAAGGCTACATCTGAAATTTCTTTTTGGTTTGAGTTTAAGTAAGCAGAAACTTCACCCATTAACCAGTTAGAAGATAGCTTCGCGTCTCCGCCCGCAGCAAGCGTTGCTTCAAAGAAATCAGACATTTCTTTTGTTAGCGTTAATACCATTGCATCATAAGCAGGTAAGCCAAGCTCTTCTACATAGCGCTTTTTACGAGCATCTGGAAGTTCAGGAATCGAAGCACGAACGCGCTCTTTCCACTCTTCGTCGATGTGTAATTCTAATAAGTCAGGCTCTGGGAAGTAGCGGTAGTCGTCAGATCCTTCTTTTACACGCATCAGAATTGTTTCGCCCGTAGACTCGTCAAAACGGCGTGTTTCCTGCTCAATTAGACCACCAGATAATAACACTTTTTCTTGACGAATTTCTTCGTGTTCAAGACCGCGGCGAACATAGTTAAATGAGTTTAAGTTCTTTAACTCAGCTTTTGTACCGAACTCTTCTTGTCCAACTGGACGTAAAGAAATATTGGCATCACAGCGAAGTGAACCTTCTTCCATTTTACAATCAGATACGCCTGTATATTGAATGATTGATTTTAATTTTTCTAAATAAGCATATGCTTCTTCAGGGGAACGCATATCTGCTTCTGATACAATCTCAATTAGAGGTGTACCTTGACGGTTGAAGTCTACTAGTGAATAGCCATCGCCTGTATGCGTTAACTTACCAGCATCTTCTTCTAAATGAAGTCGGTTGATACGAATACGCTTCGTTTCACCTTTAACTTCTACTTCAATCCAACCGTTCTCGCCAATTGGTTTATCAAATTGAGAGATTTGATAAGCTTTTGGGTTATCCGGATAGAAATAGTTTTTACGATCAAACTTTGTATCTGTTGCGATTTCACAGTTTAGCGCAAGCGCTGCTTTCATTGCAAAATCAACTGCTTCTTTGTTTAACACAGGTAATACGCCAGGATAACCTAAGTCGATTACACTTGTGTTAGCATTTGGAGCCGCACCAAATGCGTTTGGACTTGCTGAGAAAATTTTAGATTTTGTCTTAAGCTCAACGTGTACTTCAAGACCAATAATCGTTTCAAAGTTCATCTTTATCTCACCCCTTACAGTGCTGGTTTCGCTTTATGATGCTCAGTTGCTTGTTCGAATGCATGAGCAACACGATAGATTGTGCTTTCGTCGAAATGCTTACCGATAATTTGTAAACCTAATGGCAATCCATTTGATAAGCCGCAAGGCACAGAAATACCAGGTACTCCAGCAAGGTTTACTGGGATTGTTAAAATATCGTTTGCATACATTGTTAATGGATCATCTGTTTTCTCACCAATTTTGAATGATGGAGTTGGTGTAGTTGGTCCAATGATAACGTCATAGTTTTCAAATACAGACTCAAAGTCTTGCTTGATTAACGTACGTACTTGCTGTGCTTTTTTGTAGTAAGCATCATAATAACCAGAGCTTAACGCAAATGTTCCAAGCATGATACGGCGTTTTACTTCGTTTCCAAAGCCTTCGCTTCGAGACTGCTTGTACATTTCGATTAAGTTCTCAGCATTATCTGTACGGTATCCGTAGCGAACGCCGTCAAAACGAGATAAGTTCGCAGACGCTTCAGAAGAAGATAATAGATAATACGTAGCTAATGCGTATTTAGAGTGTGGAAGCGATACTTCTTCCCAAGTTGCGCCTAGTCCTTCTAACACTTTTAGCGCATCTAAAACTGACTGGCGAGCTTCTTCGCCCACACCTTCACCTAAGTATTCTTTTGGAACAGCAATTTTAAGACCTTTTACGTCACCTGTTAAAGCAGATACATAATCCGGTACATTAACATTAGCAGAAGTAGAATCCATTGGGTCTACGCCTGAAATTGCTTGAAGTAAGTATGCATTGTCTTCAACAGAATTTGTGATTGGCCCGATTTGATCTAAAGAAGACGCAAATGCCACTAATCCGTAACGAGATACGCGACCATATGTTGGTTTTAATCCTACAACACCGCAATAAGCAGCTGGCTGACGAATTGAACCACCTGTATCAGAACCTAAAGAAAACGGAACTTCGCCTGCTGCTACAGCTGCGGCTGAACCACCGCTAGATCCACCTGGTACGTAATCTAAATTCCATGGGTTGCGCGTTAACTGAAGACCTGAGTTTTCAGTTGAAGAACCCATTGCGAATTCATCCATATTTAATTTACCGATTGTTACTGCTTCAGCTGCCTGCAGTTTTTGAACAACTGTTGCATCATAAATCGGATCAAAGTTTGCTAGAATTTTACTAGAGCAAGTTGTACGTAAATCTTTTGTGACAATATTATCTTTTACACCGATTGGCATACCAAATAATAGGCCAAATTCATCTTTTGTTTGTAGTGCTTCATCTAGCTCTTTTGCATAAGCACGAGCATTGTCTTCATTAAGCGCTAAGAACGCACCTACTTTATCATCTACTTCATTAATACGTTTGTATGATTCGTCTACTAAATCTTGTACACGTACTTCTTTCTTGTGTAAAAGGCTATGTAGTTCTGAAAGTTTACGATCGAATAAAGACATCGTAAAGCCTCCTTCCTTATTCTAAAATAGTTGGTACTCGAATGTAGCCATCCTTGTGGTCTGGCGCGTTTTTTACTACGTCTTCAATTGGTAAACCTTTAGCTGGCTTATCTTCACGCATTACGTTTTTCATATCCAATACGTGAGAAGTTGGTTTTACATTTGTAGTATCTAACTCATCTAATTGTTCTGCATATGTAATAATAGCATCTAATTGTTTTGTAAATAGTTCTGCTTCGTCATCCGTCACCGCAAGTCTCGCTAAGTTTGCAACGTGTTTTACTTGATCAACAGAAATTCTTGACATGTTCCTTCACCTCCGAATATTCGTCCCACTACAATATACTGATAATACCAAACTTCACTAGCAACAGGCAACATTTCTGAGACTAGTTCCTAAAATATTAAAAACCCCGCCAGGCAAGACAGGTCTTACATTTATCACTTCTATTTTATACCAAATCTATTTCATTCAAACAACATTCCATACTTTTCCTTCGTCATAAAATATTTTTCTCTTGCATAGGTATAAAATAACCTTCTTTTTAGAAAAGATAGATAGAAAGAGAAACATGCTTTAGATGAACACACCACCATGTTTTAATTTCACTAGTCTTTGGGAAAGTAAAGAAAACGAATAACTACTTTACCGTAAAAGAGGTGCTATAAAAATTGAATAAAATACTTATACAGTCAGTCATCCACCAGCGCCCTGTGTATCAGCAAAGCGGAAGATGGTTTGTATTAGATGAAGAATTCAAGTGGGATTTGCCCACCTTGCAAAAAGATGTTTTTGCTTGTTTAAATAAAGCCTTTCATATTCCTATAATTTTTTGTGATTCATGCGAAGCCAATAAAATTGTCTCTGCTCTTGGAGAAGAAGAAGCAGAATACCTGCAGTTTGCATCGGGCGTTTACTGGCGAGAAGTAGGCATTATATTTATTTTTAAATTTGATGACTATCTTCCGCTTATTGAAACTATCTTTCACGAGCTGCGCCACTATATTCAAGATCACATCCCTTATTATCAGAAAGAATTTGAGCTGGATAAACAGCGCCCGTATGAAGAGCGGACAACCGAACAAGATGCGTTTGCATTTGCTGCTTATTATCTTGCTAAGTTTACAAGACAAAATCCTCACGCTATTCCTTCATAAGGGACAAATTCATATAAATAGAAAAAGACACTGCTTTCGCAGTGTCTTCTTTGCTTACTCTTCGTAAATATGAACGAACGGCTTGTCTTCATCTGCTTTTCTAACAATGAGAGCTTCCGGTCCGCTTACTGAGTTAATAGAGATACTCGTTTCCATATATGAAGGGAAATGATCAAGCATTAAACCAGCAACGTACTGAGTAAATCCTACAATTTCACCTTTTCCGTAAAATTGTACGGGAATATCAATCGTCATTTTTTGAAGCTGTCCATCTTTGTAATACCCTTTCCCTACTACGCTTGTAAAGTTCGGAAAGTAGTCTTCGATTTGCGCTTTAAACTCATCAAATTTCATCGCATCGTCTCGATGATCTTTTGTTGCATCTGATGATGGGAATAAATAATATTGCTCGTCTAAATTATCCCAGCTGCCAACGGCCGTATCATTTGAACCTGCATTTCCGACAGCTATAAAGTTACCCGGTGTTAAAGAGGACTTAGCACTTTGTTTGAATAGCGCTACTCGAACTGGCACATTTTCTAAGCCTTTGATGTCGCGCATACGCTTAACAATCTCATCTGCCATTTGCTTTCCTTGGGCTTCAATCTCTTTATTTGTAAGCTTCACTTCACGGGCATAACCATTTTCTTCTGTATAATAATGAACAGAATTCATCGCCAGGCCAATTGTGACGCCTCCAAGTTTGACCTTGTCGTCTCCGTCTTGGATAAGGTAATCTTGCTCAGTAATGTTCGCTAAGTACATTGGACTTGTTTCGTTACGAGTTTTCAAATCGCCTTTTTCTGTATCAATTGGGTTTAACCCATTGTTTTTAAGCTTCTTTTTCGCCGTATTATCTTTTGTTTTGCTTTGAAGATCTTTAAACTGTTTATCACTCAGCTTACGGCTTAACCATGAGCGAATAGTATCTTTATCAAGGTACTGGCCTTCTTGATACACATATTTTTTCGGAGAATAGCTATCTGTCGATAAGCGCATTAAGCCTGTTTCAAATTCTTGCGCATCCAAGCGGTTGTTTAAGTTAGCTGCGACTAAGCCTCTTGCCACTCCCGCTTTAAATGGAAGAATTGTTCGATAATAATCGTCTGAAATACTATACTTCGGAATAACTGCTTTTTCTTTCTTGTTGTTGGTTTGTTGAACAGTCTCTTTATCGTCCGAAAGGTTCGGTGCACACGCTGAAGTTACAAGCATGACCGCAAGAGAAAGTAACAATATCTTTTTCAACTACACACACCTCTTATTTATTTAATTCCGTAAGTAGCCTTGCCTCATCCCATACTTCAATTTCAAGCTCGTTAGCTTTTGTCAGTTTGGAACCAGCCTCTTCCCCTGCCACAACAAGGTCTGTCTTTTTACTTACGCTTCCTGTGACTTTACCGCCAAGTGCTTCAATTTGTGCTTTTGCCTCATTGCGAGATAGCTGTTCAAGCTTACCTGTTAATACAACGGTTTTACCAGCAAAAACAGAATCTACATTTTCTACACTTACAAGCTTGGGTCCTTTGTATGTAAGGTTTACTCCATACTCTTTTAATTCATGTATAAGTTCTTGAACCTCTTCTTGTGTAAAGTAAGCGACAATAGCATCAGCCATTTTGGCACCAATTTCATTAATTGCCACTAATTCATCATACGTTGCTTTTGTTAACTTGTCTATGGTTTCAAAGTGCTGAGCTAACGTCTTTGCAGCTTTTGCTCCGACATGGCGAATGCCCAAACCAAAAAGCAAACGCTCAAGCGAATTTTCTTTAGAGGCTTCGATGGCCGCAATCAAATTATCAGCAGATTTCTCACCCATGCGCTCAAGCTCGATTAACTGCTGTTTTGTCAGCGTATAAATATCCGCTACATCTTTAATTAACTGCTCGCGAAATAATTGTGATATAACTTTTTCACCAAGTCCATCAATGTTCATCGCATTGCGGGACACGAAATGAATAAGTCCTTCACGAATTTGAGCAGGACAGCTTGGATTAATGCAGCGAAGCGCAACTTCTCCTTCTAAACGCACCAGTTCACTTTCACATTCCGGACAGTGAGTAGGCATCGTAAACTCTTGCTCTTCTCCCGTTCGCTTCTCCTCAATCACATTCACTACTTCAGGAATAATATCTCCTGCTTTTTTCACCACGACATAATCTCCGATGCGAATGTCTTTTTCACGAATCAAATCTTCATTGTGAAGAGACGCACGCTGTACCGTCGTACCTGCTACTTGAACCGGCTCCAAAATAGCTGTTGGCGTAATGACACCTGTCCGGCCTACCGTCAGTTCAATATTTACAAGCTTGGTTACAACTTCTTCAGCAGGAAACTTATAAGCAATAGCCCAGCGTGGACTTTTGGCCGTTGTTCCAAGCTCAGCCTGCTGATCAAATGAATCTACTTTTACAACAATGCCATCAATATCATAAGATAGTTCTGGACGTTGCGTTTGCCAGCTTTCGATGTAAGCAATCACATCATCAATGGTTTCACACGTCTGTCTTTCCTTATTTGTTTTAAAACCAAGCTCATCGAGTAAATTCAAACTTTCGCTGTGAGAGTCGATTTCTAACTCTCCTGTATCAGTCATGGCATATACAAAGATATCTAAATTACGTTTTGCCGCAATTTTAGGATCTAGCTGACGCAGTGAGCCTGCAGCTGCGTTACGCGGGTTAGCAAACGGAACTTCATCCCTTTCCATTTTTGCTTCATTAAGTGCTTCGAATGATTTTCTCGGCATAAATGCTTCTCCGCGAACTTCCATTGATAACGGTTCTTTAATTCGCAGTGGAATAGAGCGAATTGTTTTTAAGTTTTCAGTAATATTTTCACCAGTCGTACCGTCTCCGCGCGTAGCCCCCAGCACTAAGTATCCATCTTCATAGCGAAGAGATACAGCAAGCCCGTCAATTTTAAGTTCGCATACATAAGAAAACTCATCTCCAACGGCTTGGCGCACTCGGCGATCAAAATCCCGAAGGTCTTCTTCATTAAATGCATTTCCTAAACTTAGCATAGACGTTTGATGCTGAACCTTCTCAAACGCATCGAGCACTTGGCCGCCGATGCGCTGAGTAGGTGAGTCAGCTGTTTTTAATTCTGGAAATGATTCTTCTATCTCAATTAACTCATTCATTAATTTATCGTATTCTGCATCTGGAACAGATGGCTGATCTAACACATAATATTCATAACCATATTGATTTAATAAGTCACGTAATTCTTGAACGCGTGATTTTGCTGTCTCAAACTCCATATTCTAGCTCCTTTTCACGATTACACTTTCGTAACCGGGGCAAATTTAGCAAGCAGTCTTTTTACACCTGTAGGACTAGGAAAAGCAATGTCTAATTCTTTTGAATCTCCTTCTCCTTTTACACTTACAACTGTACCAATTCCCCATTTTTTATGCTCGGCCTTATCTCCAACGCTCCATCCAATTGATTCACTGCCTGTTGACACAAGCTTCGTTTTTGCCACGGCCGCTTGTCGGCGCGCTGCAAACGGCGAAGCTGAAGCCCCTGAACGACCAGCAGCAGGTTTGCGCATTGCTTCATTTAAAGATTCCACAAGCTCGCTTGGGATTTCTCCAATGAAGCGCGATTTTGGATTGACGTTTGTTTTACCAAATAGTGTACGCATTTGAGCATTTAATAAATACAATTCTTGTTCAGCACGTGTAATCCCTACGTAGGCTAAGCGTCGTTCCTCTTCCATTTCATTATCTTCGAATAATGATCGGCTATGAGGGAATACGCCTTCTTCCATACCCATTAGAAAAACAACCGGGAACTCTAGACCTTTTGCCGAGTGAAGCGTCATCAGAATCACTTGTTCGTTCTCTTCTTCTTCCTCGTCGTCAAGCTTATCGATATCAGCAACAAGTGCTAAATCGGTTAAAAATGCTACTAAGCTTTTATCTTCACTTGCTTCTTCAAACGTTTTTGTGACAGATAAAAACTCATCAATATTCTCTAAGCGGCTTTGTGCTTCAATTGTTTTTTCCACTTTAAGCGCTTCACGGTATCCTGTTCTTTCTAATACTTGTTCCACAAGCTCTGTAACAGACATATAGTCTTGCATTTGAGCTAAGTTCGAAATCATCGATTGGAAATCACGAAGGGCCTTTGTTGCTTTGCCTGTTAACCCCATTAATTCTACTTCATCCAGCGCTTTAAAAATAGAAATGTCATGAACGTTTCCGTAATTGGCCACTTTATCGACTGAAGTAGCTCCAACTCCGCGCTTTGGAACGTTCACAATACGAGCTAAGCTAATGTCATCATCTTGGTTGGCAATTAAGCGCAAGTATGCAAGCAAATCTTTAATCTCTTTGCGGTCGTAGAACTTAATGCCGCCGACAATTGTATAATTAATATTGGATTTTAACAGCACTTCCTCCATCACACGAGACTGTGCATTTGTACGATACAAAATGGCAAAATCACTATATTTACGCTTTCCGCTGTCTACTGCTTCTTTAATTTTACGTGCTACAAACTGTGCCTCATCATGCTCACTCATTGCTTGGTAATGATAAATCTTCTGGCCTTCATCGTTTTCCGTCCATAAGTTTTTCACTTTACGATTCATATTGTTTGCAATGACGCCGTTTGCCGCAGCCAAAATCGTTTTCGTGGAACGATAATTTTGTTCAAGCAAAATGGTTTTGGCTTTTGGGTAATCTTTTTCAAATGACAAGATATTTGTAATATCAGCCCCGCGCCAGCGATAAATAGACTGATCTGAATCCCCTACTACGCATACATTTTCAAATCTTGCAGCTAGCAAGCGAACCAGCATATATTGTGCATGGTTTGTATCTTGATACTCGTCCACATGAATATATTGAAACTTGCGCTGATAGTAAGTTAACACTTCAGGAACTCGTTTAAATAACTGAATCGTTGTCATAATCAAATCATCAAAATCGAGCGCTTGGTTTTTCTTTAAACGCTTTTCATACTCTTTGTAGACTTTGCTTACAACTTCTTCATATGGTCCCGCTGCTGTTTTATCAAATTCTTCCGCTACTTTCAGTTCATTTTTAGCTGAACTAATGCTTCCTAATAACGAGCGCGGATCGAATTTTTTTGGATCGATGTTTTGATCTTTTAAAATGTTTTTAATAACGGACAGCTGATCCGTTGAATCTAAAATCGTAAAGTTACGATTAAAGCCAATACGATCAATATCTCTTCGTAAAATACGCACGCACATCGAGTGGAACGTTGAAATCCAGATATCTTCTGCCACTCCGCCAACGATACTTGCCACACGCTCTCTCATTTCACGAGCTGCTTTGTTTGTAAAGGTAATGGCTAAAATATTCCAAGGTGCAACTTCTTTTTCTGCCATTAAAAACGCAATTCGATGCGTTAATACACGTGTTTTTCCACTTCCTGCACCGGCCATAAGTAATAGTGGTCCGTCTGTTGTTTTAACTGCCTCTTGCTGCTGAGGGTTTAATCCTGTTAATAATTTTTCACTTAAAAAATTCACGTTTTCACCGCCTATATCGAACATATATTCTCTATTCTACTTTATTTATTTTTCACTGTGCAATATTCTTTTTTACCGCTTTTACAGTTTTTAACGCTTCCGATAAATTTGTATAAATAACATTTCCTACAATAACTGTATCGGCTAGCTCTCCCATCTCACTCGCTTGCTCTTTTATCTCAATACCCCCGCCGTAAAATAACTTCGTCTCATTTAGCGAATTTTTCACTTCTGCCACTAATGCAGGGTCTCCATATTTTCCGCTGTATTCTAGATAAAAAACGGGCAAATGAAACATGCGTTCAGCCATACGAGCATACGCTACAACATCTTCTGCATCCAAATCTGTTTTTGCTTCCGTTAGCGCAGCTACTTTTGCTTCGGGATTAAGTACGCAGTATCCTTCTACAAAAATTTCATCCCAGTCCATGATCTCTCCGTATTCCTTCATCGCCGCGTGATGTAAGTCAACAATCCACTTTGGATCCTTACTGTTTAAAACGGTCGGAATAAAATAAGAATCAAAACCAGGTGTTACAGAGTCAATTGTTGATACTTCAAGCGCACACGGCACCGTGTAGCGGCGAATCCGCATTAACAGCTGCAGTACATTGTCTAGAGTCACTCCGTCAGATCCTCCGACGAGAACCGCATCCGTGCCGGATTCGCAAATTTTCTCTAAATCTGCATCTGAAATCTCTTTATTAGGATCTAATTTAAAGACATGTCTCCACTCTTTAATATCATACATATATGTTCCTCCATTTCTTTACACTTAAAAGTTCGCGCTCGTCCATTTGTTCATTATAACAAAACTAAGAGGGTGAAATGAAAGGAAAACCGAACTTTTCATCACGTTTTTTGTTTTCAAAAAATATGGTTAAAAGATATGGTTTTATCCTCAAATTTCGGAAGAAAACATCACAAAAAAAGCCCATTTTGCACAAGGTTATTGTTTCTCTGCATAGGATATGCTAATATATAGCTACTAAAATTCATATGATATACGCTGAAGGATCAATAGTACTTAAATCCTCTTCACAAAGCGAACTAGGGACGGTGGGAGCCTAGAGAATGGTTTAAAGAAAAGGCAATCTGGAGTATATACAGACAAAGGTGGATACATTTTGTATCAACCAGGGTGGAACCGCGGGAAAAACTCTCGTCCCTGGGCATATTGTTGATATGCCCAGGGACGAGAGTTTTTTTGTACCCGCTCTTTTTGTTTCGCTTGAATCACTACCATTTACAGGAGGAATTAGAATGTCAAAAACAATGGATCAAATCGTATCTCACGCTAAACACCGCGGCTTTGTATTTCAAGGATCTGAAATTTACGGCGGTCTTGCAAATACATGGGATTACGGCCCGCTTGGCGTAGAATTAAAAAACAATATTAAAAAAGCATGGTGGAAAAAATTCATTCAAGAATCTCCATACAACGTTGGTTTAGACGCTGCGATTTTAATGAATCCAAAAACATGGGAAGCTTCTGGTCACTTAGGAAACTTTAATGACCCAATGATCGACTGTAAGGATTGTAAAGCTCGTCATCGTGCCGATAAATTAATTGAAGAAAAACTTCAAGAAAAAGGCATTGAAATGATCGTAGACGGCCTTTCATTTGATGCAATGGCTGACTTAATTAAAGAACATGAAATTACATGTCCTGAGTGTGGTTCAGCTAACTTCACTGAAATTCGTCAATTTAACTTAATGTTCAAAACGCACCAAGGTGTAACTGAAACATCAACAAATGAAATTTACCTTCGTCCTGAAACAGCTCAAGGTATTTTCGTAAACTTTAAAAACGTTCAGCGCTCAATGCGTAAAAAGCTTCCGTTCGGTATCGGCCAAGTGGGTAAAAGCTTCCGTAACGAAATTACACCTGGTAACTTCACATTCCGTACGCGTGAATTTGAACAAATGGAACTTGAATTCTTCTGTAAACCAGGCACCGAATTAGAGTGGTTTAACTACTGGAAAGAAACATGTAACAAATGGCTTCTTTCTCTTGGTATGAAAGAAGAAAACGTTCGTCTTCGCGACCATGATGATGATGAACTTTCTCACTACAGTAATGCAACAACAGACTTTGAATACAAGTTCCCATTCGGCTGGGGCGAACTATGGGGCGTAGCTTCTCGTACAGACTATGACTTAAAGCAGCATATGGAACATTCTGGAGAAGACTTCCAATATGTTGATCAAGAAACAAACGAACGCTATGTACCTTACTGCATCGAGCCTTCTTTAGGCGCAGACCGTGTAACATTAGCTTATATGATTGATGCGTATGAAGAAGAAACGTTAGAAGATGGCTCTTCTCGTACAGTTATGCAGCTTCACCCTGCTTTAGCACCATTTAAAGCTGCTGTATTGCCACTTTCTAAAAAGCTTTCTAACGAAGCTCGCGCTGTCTTTGAAGATTTAGCAAAATACTTTATGATTGACTATGATGATGCTGGTTCAATCGGTAAACGTTACCGTCGCCATGATGAAATCGGTACGCCGTTCTGTATTACATTTGACTTCGATTCATTAGAAGACAATCAAGTAACAATCCGTAACCGCGACACAATGGAACAAAAACGTGTAGCAATTAGCGACCTTAAAAATATCATTGAAGAAGCAACTCAATTTTAATAAAAAAAATAAGCGTATGGCTGCTTCAGCCATACGCTTTACTTTTGATTTGAATCTTCTTGAAGGCGTTCTAACACCATTTGATACGCATCGCTTCCATAATTCAAGCAGCGTTTAACACGGGAAATAGTCGCTGTGCTTGCTCCAGTTTCCGTCTCAATTTTATGGTACGTGTTGCCTTCTCTTAGCATTCTTGCCACTTCTAAGCGCTGTGCTAATGATTGAATTTCATTAACTGTACATAGGTCATCAAAAAATTGATAGCATTCTTCAATGTTTTCTAATGATAAAATCGCTTGAAATAGCTGATCTAATTCTTTTCCTCGTAGTTTGTTGATTTGCATCGTATCGAACTCCTTTATCATTGGCTTTCTTTACTGGTTGTTTCTATCTATAAAATACAGTTTCTATATTTATTTGCACATACATTCATTCTGTATGAAGACAGCCAATTTCATACAAATTTCAAATTCCTTTGATACTTTTATATTTTAACGCATTATAGACGGAAAAAGTACTTTTTTATTCATAACGTCATAAATTCCTACTGGCGTGATACGAATATAAGGCAAATGTGTAGACGAAAAGAACAGCAGTGAATAGACAGGATCATCGTGTTTGTATCCTCGCTCACCCAGCACTTTCTTGAGTTCTACCTCTCGTTTACTTAACTCCTCCATTGGCAGATTCGACATGACTCCTTTTAACGGAAGATCCAGTTCATATACTACTTTCTCATCTTCCGTAATGACAATACCGCCTCCAATTTCTTTCATACGTTTAAATGCACACATCATATCTTTTTTCGATTTTCCAATTAAAATAAAATCACCTGTATTTGAAAATGAACTCGCCAGTCCCGATACATTTGTCGCAAATCCTTTTAACAGCGTATTGATCCGCCACTTGCCTTCTCGGTCCACCAGCACTAAAAAGCTTTCATCATGATCAGAGGCTAATACATCTCCGCTCACATTCAAGTGAATTGAATACGGCTCCATAATAACAGCATTTTTCATTTTTACGCCTACTGGCATTGAAAATTGAAAATCGTCCATCGTTAAATCAAAGTCCAACTTTAACGGTGAAAAACCAAACTTTTCCCAAGGAAATTCTACTGAGGCTAATGCTTGTTCTTTGCCTTCTTTTTTCATCCACTTTCCTTTTGCTAGCACAGATACCGGAGTAGGCCGCATAGGATCTTCTAAAATATTAATATTAGCCACACAGCCTGTTGCTACATGCCCGTGCAAATGTTCCATGTTATAATAGCGAGCAATATTTACAGACACCATATTATAAGCATCTAACACGGGAACCCCTTCTGAAATAGCTAATGTAATTAACATATCTGACACGCCATTTTGGTAAAAAGAAGGCGGAGAACCGTCTGTATTCATCGTAATATGGTCAAAATAATCTACCTGCAGCTCTTTTAACTCCTGCAGTAATTTTGGCAAATCCGGACGAATTGAAGAGTGGCGCAAAGCAACGTCATAGCCTTGCGTTAACCGAGCAACAACATCTTCCCCTGTCATAGACTCATGATCGCTGTCTGCCCCGAGCAATTTCATTTTTGCCAAAGTAAATGCTGACGCCCCTGGGAAATGTCCTTCAATGTGCTTTCTCATCCGTTTTGTCTCTTGAACCCAGTGAAGCATTAAATCATCTCCGTCTAAAAGCTTCGGCCAACTTGTCAGTTCGCCTCCTTGTAAGACAGCTTCATTTTGTAGCCAAGAAGTAATGTTCGTATGTGAGAAGATGTCAGCCTCTTCATCAATTTCCGTCTGCGAATCAAATCTGCACCACCAATACAGCGATTGTGGTAACGTTTTCATTTCTTCAATCAATGAAAATGCCGTTTTTTGTTCAAGCTGTAAAGCGAGAATTAAATTATCATTAAATAAAGTCGTTGTTCCGTGCTTGGCTGCATATTGGGAAAAAGTCTGGGGATTATATAACTGAAACGGGTGAACATGCGGCTCAATATACCCAGGAACCACATATTTCTCACGACAGTCTATAATCTCTGTGGAAGCGTCTGTGTGCTTAGGCATCTCTGAGCCAACGTATACAATACGATCTTGGTAAACCCAAATATGCGCTTTTTTCCACTGCTTCATTCGAGCGTTCAAATATGTTGCATCTTTTAAAACAATAGTTGGTGCTTTTTGACCGTTTAACACTAAAAGCTGCTGTCTAATATGTTTGCTTTTCCAGCGGTATCTTTGTTCCGGCATGCTAAATTCCCCCTAATTTACTATGTATTTTTATCGTAACACATCCGTGATGTAAACGCATTCAGAAACTGTTATTAATTTTATGAATAAAGGTGATAAAACATGAAACCAAATATCGGCATTGTTAACGCATTAATTCGACTTACACTGGGATTTACCCTTCTTTCTTGGACAACATCTCGTTTATCTCGCAGACCGTACAAAGATTCATACATCTTCTTAGGATTAATGGGAGCTTTAAAAGTGGCAGAAGGCATCACGCGTTTTTGCCCCCTTACGTACGCATATGATTCATGTCAAAAACACGATGAACATGAACACCATCCAAATGGAAATGAAGAAACGTATAATCCTTCATAAGGTAAAAAGGAGAGCCGGAGCTCTCCTTTTTTATTTTAAAGCTGCTTTTGTTAATGCACGATGGCCGATGTCTTTGCGATAGAAAAAGCCTTTTTCTACATCGATATGAGCCATTTGTTTGTATACTTCTTGCTGCGCTTCTTGAAGAGTTGCTCCTTTAGCACCTACTAATAGAACACGGCCGCCGTTTGAAACGTATGTGTCGTTTTTTAAAGCTGTACCAGCGTGGAAAACAAGCGCGTCTTCACTAATCGCATCCAACCCGTTAATTGGCGCACCCTTTTGATAATCTTCTGGGTAGCCTGCTGCTGCTAATACGATTCCGATAGCCGCTTCGTCATCCCATTCAATTTCTACTTTTTCTTCTTTCAAAATGCGAAGAAGCACATCGACTAAATCGCTTTTCATACGCGGCAGTACAACCTGTGTTTCAGGATCTCCAAAACGCGCATTAAATTCAATAACTTTTGGTCCTTTTTGTGTTTGAATCAGACCAGCATATAGAATTCCGGTATACTCACAGCCTTCTTCAGCTAATCCTTTAGCCATTGGAAGTAAGATGTTTTCCACAGCCTCTTGTACTTCTGCATCACTGATTTGCGGAACAGGAGAGTAAGCTCCCATGCCTCCTGTGTTCGGACCTTGATCCCCGTCAAAAGCACGCTTATGATCTTGTGCAATTACCATTGGATATACATTTGTACCGCGTACAAATGCCATTAATGAAAATTCTTCACCATCCAAAAATTCTTCTACAACTACTTTTGCACTTGCTTCTTTAAATTTTTGGTCAACTAGAAAATCACGTAATGTATCTACAGCTTCTTCCACTGTTAAAGCAACAGTTACACCTTTACCAGCCGCTAAGCCGTCTGCTTTAATAACAATTGGAGCGCCTTGCTTTTCCACATATGCTTTTGCTTCCTCGTAAGACGTAAATGTTTCATACGCTGCGGTTGGAATATCATACTTTTTCATGAGCTCTTTTGCAAAGCTTTTGCTTCCTTCAATCATCGCTGCTTGTTTGCGCGGTCCAAAGACTGGAAGACCTTCTTGTTCAAATCGATCAACAATGCCTTCAATTAGCGGATTTTCTGGTCCAACAATTGTTAATCCAATCTTGTTTTCTCTTGCAAATAGCACAAGCTCTTCTTGGCTGCTTTCATCGATTGGTACAATCGTTGCCACATCTCTCATGCCCGGATTTCCTGGTGCTACAAACACTTCGTTAACAAGTGGACTTTTTGAAGCTTTCCATGCAATTGTATGCTCTCTTCCGCCTTTTCCAATAACTAAAACATTCACGTTCTTCACCTCATTAATGTTTAAAATGTCTTACGCCTGTAAATACCATTGCAATACCGTATTCATCTGCTTTTGCAATTGACTCTTCATCACGAATTGATCCGCCTGGCTGAATAATAGCTGTGATTCCTGCTTTAGCTGCTGCTTCTACTGTATCGCCCATTGGGAAGAACGCATCTGAACCTAAAGCTGAACCTTGTGCTTTTTCACCAGCTTGTTCAATCGCAATTTTTGCAGCGCCTACGCGATTCATTTGACCAGCCCCTACGCCGATTGTCATGTCATCTTTTGCAAGTACAATAGCATTAGACTTAACATTTTTAACAACTTTCCATGCTAATTTTAAATCTGCCCACTCTTTTTCTGTTGGCTCACGTTTCGTTGGAACAGTAATTGTTGCATCATCAAATCCGAACACGTCTTCATCCTGAACGAGCACGCCGCCTTTTACAGATGTTAAGAATGCTTCTTTTTCTGCTTTTTCATCAAGCTCTATCGTTAGTAAACGAAGGTTTTTCTTAGCTGTTAATACATCTAATGCTTCTTGATCGAACGCAGGAGCAATGATGATTTCTAAGAAAATTTCTTTTAACTGAATAGCCGTTTCACGGTCGATAGGACGGTTAGCTGCTACGATGCCGCCAAAGATAGATGTAGGATCCGCTTCGTATGCTTTTTGATAAGCTTGAGCAATTGTTTCACCCACACCTACACCGCAAGGATTCATATGTTTGATCGCTACGATAGCCGGCTCTTTGAATTCTTTTACGATTTGAAGAGCTGCATTTGCATCGTTGATATTATTGTATGATAACTCTTTTCCATGCAGCTGCGTAGCTGTTGCAATAGAACCTTTTTGTGTTAACGGCTTTTTATAGAAAGAAGCTTGTTGGTGAGGGTTTTCTCCGTATCGTAAGCCTTGAACACGCTCATACGTTACTGTTAATTTCTCAGGAGTTGTTTCACCTGTAATGTTTGTTAAGTATTCAGCGATTAATGCATCATAAGCTGCCGTATGACGGAATACTTTTGCTGCTAATCGTTGATTGGTTTCAAATGAAACATTGCCATCAGCTTTTAGCTCTTCTACTACGGTTGCGTAATCGCTTGGATCTACTACAACTGAGACAGAACGATAGTTTTTCGCAGCTGAACGAAGCATTGTAGGTCCACCGATGTCAATATTCTCAATCGCTTCAGCAAGCGTTACATCCTCTTTTTCAATTGTCTTTTTAAATGGATATAAGTTTACAACTACAAAGTCGATTGGCGAGATATTATGCTCTTTCATTTGTGCTTGATGCTCTTCATTATCGCGTAACGCTAATAAAGCACCGTGAACATTAGGATGCAACGTTTTTAAACGGCCATCTAAAATTTCTGGGAAATCAGTTACTTCAGAAATTCCGATAACGTCAATGCCGTTTTCTTCTAGGGTACGTTTTGTACCGCCAGTTGAAATAATTTCTACTCCTAAGTCCTTTAGTTCTTGTGCAAATGAAACAATACCTTCTTTATCAGATACGCTAATAAGTGCGCGTTTTGCTGTCATTTTGTAAACTCCTCCTGATCCGATCTCTCATTTAAAATCTTTCTTTCACTACTACTCTACCATAGTAAAGGATTAAAACTTTTTTGACAAGGTTACATCCTATTTATTTAACTGCGGCTTGTTCAAATAATTCATTCAGTACCGCGGGATAAAATTGATGTTCAATTTCATGAATACGGGCCTCAACTGTTTCTCTTGTATCGCCTTTTTCGATGCGAATAGCCTGCTGATCAATAATTGGTCCTGTATCCATTCCTTCATCTACAAAATGCACGGTAATTCCAATCACTTTTACTCCTGCATCAAAAGCTTGACCAATAGCATCAATCCCAGGAAATGCAGGTAAAAGCGACGGATGAATATTAACAATACGATTTTTGTATGGCTTAAGCAACGTCGAACCAACTAATCGCATATATCCTGCTAAAACAAGAAATTCTACTTTAGCTGATGTAAGCTCTGCAAGAATTGCTGCTTCATACGCTTCTTTATTTTCATAGTTTTTAGGCGAACAAACAAAGCATGGTATTCCACATGCTTTTGCTCGTTCAATTACGTATGCATCCGGTTTATTACAAACAACAAGCGCAATATTTGCTTTTAATCGACCTGACTGAGTTGCTTCGTAGATGGATTGAAAGTTACTGCCGTTTCCAGAAGCAAACACTGCAATATTTATCATGCAAACGTCCCTCCAGCAAATTCAACACCTGTTCCTTCTTTTACACGTCCGATAACAAATGCTTTTTCGCCTTCGTTTTCAATTGCTTCAATGACTTTATTCATATCTTCAGGTTCAACAGCTAAAACAAATCCGATTCCCATGTTGAATACTTCAAACATTTCTTTACGGTCCAGCTTGCCTTGCTCTTCAAGGAAATCAAACACGTATGGAATTGGCCAAGAACCGTAATCGATTTCTACACCTAAACCTTCAGGAAGCATACGAGGGATATTTTCAACAAATCCGCCTCCAGTAATATGAGCCATACCTGCAATCTTAGCTGCATGTAATGCTTTTAGGACCGGCTTCACGTATATTTTTGTTGGCGTTAATAACTCAACTCCGAGCTTTTCATTAAAACCAGCGTAAGTTTCGTGAAGATTTAATCCTTGATCATCAACGATTTTACGTACAAGAGAGTAGCCGTTGCTGTGAATACCGCTAGATGAAATACCGATCAACAGCTGTCCAGCTTTAATCTCATCTCCAGTAATAATTTCTGACTTTTCTACTGCTCCTACTGTAAACCCTGCAAGATCATATTCATCTTCTTCGTATAAACCTGGCATTTCAGCTGTTTCTCCGCCAATTAACGCACAGTTGGATTGTTCACAGCCGTCTGCAATTCCTTTTACAATCGATTCAATTTTTTCAGGAACTGCTTTCCCGCAAGCAATATAATCTAAGAAGTAAAGAGGCTCTGCTCCTTGTGCTAAAACGTCGTTTACACACATGGCCACTGCATCCACACCGATTGTGTCATGCTTATCCATTTGAAAAGCAAGTTTCAATTTTGTTCCTACTCCATCTGTACCAGAAACAAGAACAGGCTCTTTTAAATTCAATGTAGATAAATCGAACATTCCGCCAAAGCCGCCGACTGTTCCCATAATACCTGCACGAGCAGTGCGTTCTACGTGCTTTTTAATACGTGAAACAGCTTCATATCCTGCTTCTAAGTCAACTCCAGCTTGTTTATATGAATATGACATGTTGTCACTCCTTTTTTACGTTAAAACTAACAAGTTACCTTTTCATGAGGGTGTACAGTATCTGGATAAATTTCAGTTGGATACTTTCCAGTGAAACATGCCATACACTGTCCGCCGTTGCCTTCATACTGTCTGCCGATTGCATCTACTAACCCTTCGTTGCTTAAGAAAACAAGTGAATCAGCTTCAATCAATTCACGAATTTCTTCAACAGAGCGCGTAGCAGCAATTAGCTCAGAGGACGACGACGTGTCAATTCCATAAAAACATGGATTTTTAATAGGTGGTGAACTGATGCGTACATGTACTTCAGTTGCTCCTGCTTCTCGAAGCATACGAACAATGCGACGGCTTGTTGTGCCGCGAACAATAGAATCATCTACCATGACAACACGTTTACCCTCTACAATTTTACGTACGGGAGACAGCTTCATTTTTACACCTTGTTCACGCAATTCTTGTGAAGGCTGAATGAATGTACGGCCTACGTATCGATTCTTAATTAAACCTAATTCGTATGGAATCCCTGACTGTTCTGCAAAACCAATCGCTGCTGAAATACTTGAATCCGGAACGCCTGTTACAACGTCTGCTTCAATCGGTGACTCAACTGCAAGTTGTTTCCCAAGGTTTTTACGAGCAGAGTGAACATTGATTCCATCAATATTACTATCTGGTCTTGAGAAATAAATATATTCCATACTGCAAATGGCACGGTTTACGTTTAATGTGAAACGTTCTGATTGAATACCTTCATCGTTAATAATGAGTAATTCACCAGGCTCTACATCACGCTCATGAACTGCTCCAACAATATCAAACGCACACGTTTCGGAAGCTACTACATAAGCATCACCTAATCGTCCAATTGATAACGGACGCAGTCCGTGAGGGTCAAGTGCAACCATCATCGTATCTTCTGTTAAAATAACGAATGCGTATGCGCCTTTAACCATTGATAAAGCATTTTTCACTTTATCTTTCATATCTTCATAGCCGCTTCGTTTAATTAAATGAGCCAGTACTTCTGTATCAGATGTTGATTGAAAAATACTCCCTTGGTTTTCTAGCTGATGCTTTAATGCATTTGCATTAACCAAGTTTCCATTATGAGCTAACGCAATGCTTCCGCTATGAGAGCGGAAGTGAAGGGGTTGAACATTTTCAAACCCTCCGCCTCCAGCTGTTGCATAACGAACGTGTCCAATTGCTGCTTTACCGTTTAATTGCTCTAACTCTCCGTGGCCAAATACTTCGTTAACAAGACCAACGCCTTTCATTACTGTCACTTTTTCACCGTCTGTTACAGCAATTCCAGCGCCTTCTTGTCCGCGGTGTTGCAAGCTATGCAAACCGTAATAAGCAATCTGGCTTGCATTTTCATGTCCCCATACACCGAATACGCCACATTCTTCGTTTAAGCCTTTGATTTCAGCAAGCATGGAAGCGCTCCTTTCCAAGCAGTAGTTAATTCTTCAACTGATAATTGAACAAGAACATTTTCTTGATGTTTAACAGTTAATGTTGCGTCTTCTGTTACGCGTCCTACTAATGTTGCATCTTGTACAAGCATTTCGAATTTTTCTTTATTCTCTGGAGAAACCGTTACGATAAAGCGTGATTGTGTTTCACTGAATAGCTCTGCTGTTGCTTCGCCATCTACCGTTACGTCCACACCTAATCCGCTGCCGTTCATCACTTTTTCAGCTAAGGCTACTGCGAATCCTCCTTCTGCAATATCGTGAGCAGATTGAACTGCACCTTCACGAATTGCTTGAAGAAGCTGATCTTGACGTGTTTTTTCAACTGCTAAATCTAATTTAGGTGAATGGCCAAATACTGTACCGTTTTCTAGTACTTTTTGAAGTTCAGTACCTGCGAATTCTGCTTCTGCTTTACCAATAATATAGATTAAGTCATCTTTTTGCTTCGCATATTGAGTTGTAATATGGTTGATATCGTCGATCAAACCAACCATTCCGATAACAGGAGTTGGGTAAATTGCTTCACCTTTTGTTTCATTGTAAAGAGATACGTTACCGCCGATAACCGGAGTCGATAGCTCACGGCAAGCGTCGCTCATACCGTCTGTTGCTTTTTCAATTTGCCAGAAGATTTCTGGTTTTTCAGGGTTACCGAAGTTTAAGCAGTCTGTAATTGCAAGAGGCTGTGCACCTGAACATACAAGGTTACGAGCAGCTTCTGCTACTGCAATACGGCCGCCTACTTCTGGGTCTAGGTATAAATAGCGAGAGTTACAGTCTGTTGTCATCGCTAATGCTTTATTTGTATCACGTACACGAACAACCGCCGCGTCAGATCCAGGAGATACAACTGTGTTTGTACGTACTTGATAGTCATATTGGTTGTAAACCCACTCTTTGTTTGCAATAGTAGGCTGTTTTAAAAGTGTTACTAACATATCACTGTGATTTTCAACAGTAGGAGCATATGCTGATTGCTCTTGGAACTCACGATAGTATGCTGGTTCTTGAGATGGCTTGTGGTATACCGGTGCATCTTCTGCTAATGCATCTACAGGAACATCTGCTACTACTTCTCCGTTATGAGTTAAACGAAGGCGCTTATCGTCGGTTACGTGACCAACTGAAACAGCTTCTAATCCGTATTTTTCTACGATTTCTACGATTTCATTTTCACGGCCTTTTTCAACAACGATGAGCATGCGCTCTTGAGATTCTGAAAGCATCATTTCATATGGTGTCATACCTGTTTCACGCTGAGGTACAAGATCAAGGTTCATTTCAATACCAGAACCTGCTTTACTTGCCATCTCTGCTGAAGAACTTGTTAAGCCCGCAGCGCCCATATCTTGAATACCGACTAAAGCGTCACACTTGATAAGTTCTAAGCAAGCTTCAAGAAGAAGTTTTTCCATAAATGGATCTCCTACTTGTACAGCAGGACGCTTTTCATCTGACTGATCAGATAGTTCTTCAGAAGCAAATGTTGCCCCGTGGATACCGTCGCGGCCCGTTTTTGCCCCTACATACATAACCGTGTTGCCAACGCCTTTAGCTTGACCTTTTTGAATGTCTTCGTGATTAATTAAACCCACACACATAGCGTTAACAAGCGGATTTCCTTCATATGAAGCTTCAAACTGAATTTCTCCGCCTACTGTTGGGATTCCTACACAGTTACCGTAACCTGCGATTCCCGCTACTACTTCCTCAAACAAATGACGAACCTTTGGAGAAGTTAATTCACCAAAACGCAAAGAGTTTAAAAGTGCAATCGGTCTTGCTCCCATTGAAAAGACGTCACGAATGATACCACCTACACCAGTTGCTGCTCCTTGATAAGGTTCAATTGCTGATGGATGGTTATGACTTTCGATTTTAAATACAACGGCTTGGTTGTCACCAATATCAACGATACCAGCTCCTTCACCAGGACCTTGTAATACTTTTTCACCCGTGATAGGGAATTTTTTCAGTACAGGCTTAGAGTTTTTATAACTGCAGTGCTCTGACCACATAACAGAGAATAAGCCTGTTTCTGTATAATTAGGAGTACGACCAAGCAGTTGCTCTACATTCGCAAACTCTTCGTCTGTTAATCCCATGTCTCGATATAACTTTTGTTCTTTAATTTGCTCTACATTTGGTTCAAGAAGTAACGACATTTTGTTCCCTCCACTGCTTTACGATTGATTGAAATAATTTAAGTCCGTCCGCGCTTCCTAAAAGATCGCTTACCGCTCTTTCTGGGTGAGGCATCATTCCTAATACGTTGCCTGTTTCGTTCGTAATCCCTGCAATATCTTGAAGACTTCCGTTTGGATTATCACCTGCGTATTGGAAAAGAATCTGGTTGTTTTCAATCAATTTTTGTAACGTGTGTTCATCACAATAGTAGTTGCCTTCACCGTGTGCCACTGGAATAGCAATTACTTCATCTTTGCCATAAGCATTTGTAAACATTGTTTCGTTATTAGCTACTTTCAAATTCACTGTTTTACAGATGAATTTTAAGTTTTCATTACGGCGCATAGCACCTGGCAGTAATCCTGCTTCTAATAAAATTTGGAATCCATTACATACACCTAGTACTGGCTTTCCTTGGCTTGCTGCTTTTTTTACAGCGTCCATTACATTTGAGAAACGAGCGATAGCACCTGAACGAAGGTAATCTCCATATGAGAAACCACCTGGAAGCAAGATACCATCATATTGATCTAATGATTCTGTATCGTGCCAAACGTAATCTACTTCTTCACCAAGCTCATCTTTGATGGCATGATACATATCGACGTCACAGTTTGATCCTGGAAAAACAATTACAGCAAATTTCACTGTACGACAACCTCCTCAACCTCGTAACGGTAATCTTCAATTACTGTATTAACTAAAAGCTTTTCACACATTTCTTTTACGCGTTCATCTAATGAATCTGTGCTGTCGATTGTTAGCTCTAAAAATTTACCGATGCGTACTTCTTCTACTTCTTCATAAGACATACGGTGCAATGAATTTTTAACGGCTACTCCTTGAGGGTCTAATACACTTTCTCTTAATGTGACAAATACTTTTACTTTATACATGGTTGGGTTATCCTCCGATTCGCTGTAAGATTTTTTCGTATGCTTCTGTTAAACCGCCTAAATCTCTGCGGAATACATCTTTATCTAATTTTTCGTTCGTATGAACATCCCAGAAGCGGCAAGTGTCAGGTGAAATTTCATCCGCTAAAATAATGTCGCCTTGAGAAGTACGGCCGAATTCTAATTTAAAATCCACTAAGAAAATGTCTTTATCTTTGAAAAATTTCGATAATACTTCGTTGATTTGAAGTGCTTGTGCCTTTAAACTATCAATCTCTTCTTGAGTTGCAGCCTTAAGGAAAATCGCATGTTCTGCAAGAATTAATGGATCACCAAGCGCATCATCTTTGTAGTAAAGTTCAACGATTGGCTGTTCAAAACGAATACCTTCTTCTACGCCAATTCGCTTCGCAAGGCTTCCTGCTGTAGCATTTCGTACAACAACTTCAAGCGGGACAATTTCTACTTTCTTAACCGCTTGTTCATGATCTGAAAGCTGCTTCACAAAGTGAGTTGTAATCCCTTGCTCATGTAACATTGAAAATAGTAAACTACTAATTTGATTGTTCAACTGTGCTTTTCCGCTAATCTCTGCTTTTTTCTGACCGTTGAATGCTGTAGCTTCATTTTTATAAGCAACCCACAATACATCTTGCTCATCAGTAGCGTAAATTTTTTTCGCTTTTCCTTCATAAAGTAACTCTTGCTTTTCCATGCTGTCACCTCTACATACAGAATATTCAGATACACGTTCTTAGATAAAGGCAAGGACGTGCCTTGCCTTTTTTATTAAAGACCTAAACGTTCAAAAATCATATCTACATTTTTTAAATGGTGCTTATGATCGAAGCAATCTTCAATCTCTTCTGGTGATAAGTGGCGAGTAATGCGCTCTTCGCCTTCAATTAAAGAACGGAAAGGAACTTGCGTTTCCCATGCTTCCATTGCTTTTGGCTGTACTAAGTCGTATGCTTCTTCGCGTACCATGCCTTTATTGATTAGTGTTAACAGTACACGCTGTGAGTAAATTAATCCTAGTGTACGATCCATGTTGCGCTTCATGTTGTCAGGGAATACTGTTAAGTTTTTAACAATGTTTGCAAAACGATTTAACATGTAATTTAAAGCAATCGTTGCATCAGGTAAGATGACACGCTCTGCTGATGAATGAGAGATGTCACGTTCATGCCAAAGCGGTACATTATCATAAGCTGTAACCATGTAGCCGCGAATTAAGCGAGCAAGTCCCGTTACGTTCTCAGAACCGATTGGATTACGTTTATGAGGCATTGCAGATGATCCTTTTTGACCTTTTGCAAAGTACTCTTCAACCTCACGTGTTTCACTCTTTTGAAGACCGCGAACTTCTACTGCAAATTTCTCAATAGATGTCGCAATTAACGCTAGTACTGACATATAGTGTGCATGACGGTCACGCTGTAATGTTTGCGTAGAGATTGGTGCTGGTGAAATTCCTAACTTCTCACATACGTATTTTTCAACGAAAGGATCGATGTTAGCGAACGTTCCAACTGCTCCTGACATTTTACCGAATTCCACTTCAGCTGCAGCACGTTTTAAACGCTCTAGGTTACGCTTCATTTCTTCGTACCATAATCCCATTTTCAAACCAAATGTCGTTGGCTCAGCGTGTACACCGTGCGTACGTCCCATCATAACCGTATACTTATGTTCTTGAGCTTTTTCCTTTAGTACTTCTACAAAGCGCTCTACGTCACTTAGCAAGATTTCATTAGCTTGCTTTAATAAATAAGATAGAGCTGTATCAACTACGTCAGTTGAAGTCAAACCGTAGTGTACCCACTTGCGCTCTTCACCAAGCGTTTCAGATACTGCACGAGTGAAAGCTACTACGTCATGACGCGTTTCTAGTTCAATTTCATTGATGCGGTTAATATCAAAAGATGCATTTTGACGAATTAACTTCACATCTTCTTTCGGAATGTGTCCTAATTCTGACCATGCTTCGCAAGCTAGAATTTCAACTTCTAACCAAGCTTTAAATTTATTTTCTTCTGTCCAAATAGCTGCCATTTCTGGTCTTGTATAACGTTCAATCATGTTGTTACTTCCTCCGTTCTTTCCCAAATTCCTAGAGATTCGGCTTTTTCTATCGCCTCATCTATCTTATCAGCTAATACCGTGATATGTCCCATTTTTCTCTTCTCTTTTGCAACTTTTTTTCCGTACAAATGCAAGTGCATATCATCTAAACATTCGATTTTTGCCATTGTGTTCTCAATATGTTCCCCTAATAGGTTAACCATAACAGCAGGTTTTAATAAAGTTGGCTGTGCTAGGGTCCAGTTACAAATGGCTCTTACATGCTGCTGAAATTGAGAAAGATCACAAGCATTGATTGAATAATGACCTGAATTATGAGGTCTAGGTGCCATTTCATTTATATAAAGCTGACCTTCTTTAGTTAGGAACATCTCAACTGCTAATGTACCAACTAAATCTAATCCTTTTGCTATTTCTTGTGCATATTGAAGAGCTTTCGCTTCTTGATCTGCTGTAATACGTGCTGGAACAATTGTTTGGTGTAAAATATGATGCTTATGAATGTTCTCAGCTACTGGTAAACATACCGTTTCGCCTTTTGCATTGCGGTGCACAATAACTGATACTTCTTTATCTAAATTCATCCACTGTTCTACAATACATTCCGATTGCGCTAATAGCTCAGCTGCTTCACGAATATTATTTTCATTTTTCACTAGAACTTGCCCTTTACCGTCATATCCGCCTCGGCAAGTTTTTACAACACAAGGATAACCAATTGTTTCGACAGCTTTTAAAAGTTCTTCTTCAGTCGTAACGATTGCGTAGTCAGGAACGTCTAGATTAAGCTTTGTAATCATTTCTTTTTCTAAACGGCGATTTTGTGTAACGGCTAGTAAATGACTGCCCTGTGGCACGTAGCATTTTGTTTCTAGCCATTTCATCATCTCAACATCAACGTTTTCAAATTCATAGGTGATGACATCTGACACTTCAGCAAGCTTTTCAACCGCTTTTCTATCATCATAGTTGCCAATGACTTTAATATCTGCTACTTGACCGCAAGGAGAATCTTCTGTTGGTTCAAGCACTGCAATGTAATAACCCATTTCTTTAGCAGATAGTGCAATCATTCTCCCAAGCTGTCCACCGCCTACGATTCCAATTGTTTTACCAGGAGGTATAAGTAAATTAGACAAGTTGATCACTACTTTCTAACACAGATGATTTAATAGACTCTCTACGATTTTCAAGTTGATCACTTAACGTTGGATCCTGTGTTGCTAAGATTTGTGCTGCTAGCAACCCAGCGTTCGTAGAACCAGCTTTTCCAATAGCTACTGTAGCTACCGGTACGCCGCCTGGCATTTGAACAATCGATAAAAGTGAATCTAAACCGTTTAAGTTACTTGATTTAACTGGTACACCTATTACAGGTAAAATTGTTTTTGCAGCAATCATACCAGGTAAGTGAGCAGCGCCACCAGCGCCAGCAATAATAACTTTAATCCCTCGTTCTTTAGCAGTTTCAGCATACTCAAACATATAATCCGGCGTTCGATGTGCTGATACAACTTTCTTTTCATATTCAATATTTAATTCATCTAAAATGTCACACGCATATTTCATAGTGCTCCAGTCTGACTGACTGCCCATTACAACAGCAACTTTTACATTCATGAATAAAAGCTCCTTTTTCACGTTATAAAAAAACCTAGGGTATGTTATGGCTCACTAAAGGAAAGCCACAACTACCCTAGGTTTCATGTATCAACATTCCTTTTGAAAAGGAATCATGTTTACCTATTTAGTAATTGTACTCTCCTCATAGTCCAATGATTTACGGTCATCGGGTAGAAACTCGTGGGCCATATTCCCACTATTATATGAGGTTTCGGATATCTCAATTGACAACTTAATAATAACAGCCAAACCAGAAAAAAGTCAACCCGAAAATCGAATGTTTACTATTTTTATCATTAAAATGTTCGTATTTAGAGACTTTTCCCCTCGAAAACAATCTGTTGCTTTACCGGAATATACTCTTTTTTACCATTTATTTCTTTTTCTTCAAAGATAGGCTTTTCCATTCGTCGAACGGGCATATACCCATCTTTTTTCATCCGATCTAAACAACTTGCGATTGTTTCATTTTCCTGTAATTCGTATAGTACTTTTTTTGATTTCTTACCCAAAATGCAGCCTCCAGTTTGAAAGAAGTTTCTTACAACGTCAAAAAGAACTTTTATACTAAAAAATTAAATGAATCCACTATAGTGTAACATAATTTAAAAGTTAAATTCACGCTGTAATTTTTAGAAACAAAAAAGACTAGTCATTGAATGACTAGTCTTTTTATTGGCCTGGCAACGTCCTACTCTCACAGGGACAAAGTCCCAACTACCATTGGCGCTAAAGAGCTTAACTTCCGTGTTCGGTATGGGAACGGGTGTGACCTCTTCGCTATCGCCACCAGACAAGAGATTGCTCTCTCAAAACTAGATAACAGTTTGCTGAGTAAAGCTTACGCTTTTAAAAGTTTGGTTAAGTCCTCGATCGATTAGTATCAGTCAGCTACACATGTCGCCACGCTTCCACCTCTGACCTATCAACCTGATCATCTTTCAGGGATCTTACTAGCTTGCGCTATGGGAAATCTCATCTTGAGGGGGGCTTCATGCTTAGATGCTTTCAGCACTTATCCCGTCCACACATAGCTACCCAGCGATGCCTTTGGCAAGACAACTGGTACACCAGCGGTGTGTCCATCCCGGTCCTCTCGTACTAAGGACAGCTCCTCTCAAATTTCCTACGCCCACGACGGATAGGGACCGAACTGTCTCACGACGTTCTGAACCCAGCTCGCGTACCGCTTTAATGGGCGAACAGCCCAACCCTTGGGACCGACTACAGCCCCAGGATGCGATGAGCCGACATCGAGGTGCCAAACCTCCCCGTCGATGTGGACTCTTGGGGAGATAAGCCTGTTATCCCCGGGTAGCTTTTATCCGTTGAGCGATGGCCCTTCCATGCGGAACCACCGGATCACTAAGCCCGACTTTCGTCCCTGCTCGACTTGTAGGTCTCGCAGTCAAGCTCCCTTGTGCCTTTACACTCTACGAATGATTTCCAACCATTCTGAGGGAACCTTTGGGCGCCTCCGTTACATTTTAGGAGGCGACCGCCCCAGTCAAACTGCCCACCTGACACTGTCTCCCGGCCCGATCAGGGCCGCGGGTTAGAATTTCAATACAGCCAGGGTAGTATCCCACCGACGCCTCCACCGAAGCTAGCGCTCCGGCTTCTCAGGCTCCTACCTATCCTGTACAAGCTGTACCAAAATTCAATATCAGGCTACAGTAAAGCTCCACGGGGTCTTTCCGTCCTGTCGCGGGTAACCTGCATCTTCACAGGTACTATAATTTCACCGAGTCTCTCGTTGAGACAGTGCCCAGATCGTTACGCCTTTCGTGCGGGTCGGAACTTACCCGACAAGGAATTTCGCTACCTTAGGACCGTTATAGTTACGGCCGCCGTTTACTGGGGCTTCGATTCAGAGCTTCTCCCAAAGGATAACCCCTCCTCTTAACCTTCCAGCACCGGGCAGGCGTCAGCCCCTATACTTCGCCTTGCGGCTTCGCAGAGACCTGTGTTTTGCTAAACAGTCGCCTGGGCCTATTCACTGCGGCTCTCTCGGGCTATACACCCTACCAGAGCACCCCTTCTCCCGAAGTTACGGGGTCATTTTGCCGAGTTCCTTAACGAGAGTTCTCTCGATCACCTTAGGATTCTCTCCTCGCCTACCTGTGTCGGTTTGCGGTACGGGCACCTCCCGCCTCGCTAGAGGCTTTTCTTGGCAGTGTGGAATCAGGAACTTCGGTACTATAATTCCCTCGTCATCACAGCTCAGCCTTTATGATGAGCGGATTTGCCTACTCATCAGCCTAACTGCTTGAACGCGCATATCCAGCAGCGCGCTTACCCTATCCTACTGCGTCCCCCCATTACTCAAACGGCGGGGAGGTGGTACAGGAATATCAACCTGTTGGCCATCGCCTACGCTTTTCAGCCTCGGCTTAGGTCCCGACTAACCCTGAGCGGACGAGCCTTCCTCAGGAAACCTTAGGCATTCGGTGGACAAGATTCTCACTTGTCTTTCGCTACTCATACCGGCATT
>NZ_CP085442.1:237500-240000 GCF_023824195.1 Priestia megaterium | reverse complement strand
GGGCTTTCACATCAGACTTAAGAAACCGCCTGCGCGCGCTTTACGCCCAATAATTCCGGATAACGCTTGCCACCTACGTATTACCGCGGCTGCTGGCACGTAGTTAGCCGTGGCTTTCTGGTTAGGTACCGTCAAGGTACGAGCAGTTACTCTCGTACTTGTTCTTCCCTAACAACAGAGTTTTACGACCCGAAAGCCTTCATCACTCACGCGGCGTTGCTCCGTCAGACTTTCGTCCATTGCGGAAGATTCCCTACTGCTGCCTCCCGTAGGAGTCTGGGCCGTGTCTCAGTCCCAGTGTGGCCGATCACCCTCTCAGGTCGGCTATGCATCGTTGCCTTGGTGAGCCGTTACCTCACCAACTAGCTAATGCACCGCGGGCCCATCTGTAAGTGATAGCCGAAACCATCTTTCAATCATCTCCCATGAAGGAGAAGATCCTATCCGGTATTAGCTTCGGTTTCCCGAAGTTATCCCAGTCTTACAGGCAGGTTGCCCACGTGTTACTCACCCGTCCGCCGCTAACGTCATAGAAGCAAGCTTCTAATCAGTTCGCTCGACTTGCATGTATTAGGCACGCCGCCAGCGTTCATCCTGAGCCAGGATCAAACTCTCCGAAGAAATGTTTGACTTGCTCATTTAAAAAATAAAAATTAACGTTGACGTTTGTCGCTTTGTTCAGTTTTCAAAGTTCAACCGCCGCTCTTAAGCGACTTTACTATCTTATCAAGTTATCAACACAATGTCAACAACTTTTTTTAAAAGAAAAGAGAGATCTTTTCCAGCCTGGCAACGTCCTACTCTCACAGGGACAAAGTCCCAACTACCATTGGCGCTAAAGAGCTTAACTTCCGTGTTCGGTATGGGAACGGGTGTGACCTCTTCGCTATCGCCACCAGACAAGAGATTGTTCTCTCAAAACTAGGTAACAGTTTGCTGAGTAAAGCTTACGCTTTTAAAGTTTGGTTAAGTCCTCGATCGATTAGTATCAGTCAGCTACACATGTCGCCACGCTTCCACCTCTGACCTATCAACCTGATCATCTTTCAGGGATCTTACTAGCTTGCGCTATGGGAAATCTCATCTTGAGGGGGGCTTCATGCTTAGATGCTTTCAGCACTTATCCCGTCCACACATAGCTACCCAGCGATGCCTTTGGCAAGACAACTGGTACACCAGCGGTGTGTCCATCCCGGTCCTCTCGTACTAAGGACAGCTCCTCTCAAATTTCCTACGCCCACGACGGATAGGGACCGAACTGTCTCACGACGTTCTGAACCCAGCTCGCGTACCGCTTTAATGGGCGAACAGCCCAACCCTTGGGACCGACTACAGCCCCAGGATGCGATGAGCCGACATCGAGGTGCCAAACCTCCCCGTCGATGTGGACTCTTGGGGGAGATAAGCCTGTTATCCCCGGGGTAGCTTTTATCCGTTGAGCGATGGCCCTTCCATGCGGAACCACCGGATCACTAAGCCCGACTTTCGTCCCTGCTCGACTTGTAGGTCTCGCAGTCAAGCTCCCTTGTGCCTTTACACTCTACGAATGATTTCCAACCATTCTGAGGGAACCTTTGGGCGCCTCCGTTACATTTTAGGAGGCGACCGCCCCAGTCAAACTGCCCACCTGACACTGTCTCCCGGCCCGATCAGGGCCGCGGGTTAAATTTCAATACAGCCAGGGTAGTATCCCACCGACGCCTCCACCGAAGCTAGCGCTCCGGCTTCTCAGGCTCCTACCTATCCTGTACAAGCTGTACCAAAATTCAATATCAGGCTACAGTAAAGCTCCACGGGGTCTTTCCGTCCTGTCGCGGGTAACCTGCATCTTCACAGGTACTATAATTTCACCGAGTCTCTCGTTGAGACAGTGCCCAGATCGTTACGCCTTTCGTGCGGGTCGGAACTTACCCGACAAGGAATTTCGCTACCTTAGGACCGTTATAGTTACGGCCGCCGTTTACTGGGGCTTCGATTCAGAGCTTCTCCCAAAGGATAACCCCTCCTCTTAACCTTCCAGCACCGGGCAGGCGTCAGCCCCTATACTTCGCCTTGCGGCTTCGCAGAGACCTGTGTTTTGCTAAACAGTCGCCTGGGCCTATTCACTGCGGCTCTCTCGGGCTATACACCCTACCAGAGCACCCCTTCTCCCGAAGTTACGGGGTCATTTTGCCGAGTTCCTTAACGAGAGTTCTCTCGATCACCTTAGGATTCTCTCCTCGCCTACCTGTGTCGGTTTGCGGTACGGGCACCTCCCGCCTCGCTAGAGGCTTTTCTTGGCAGTGTGGAATCAGGAACTTCGGTACTATAATTCCCTCGTCATCACAGCTCAGCCTTTATGATGAGCGGATTTGCCTACTCATCAGCCTAACTGCTTGAACGCGCATATCCAGCAGCGCGCTTACCCTATCCTACTGCGTCCCCCCATTACTCAAACGGCGGGGAGGTGGTACAGGAATATCAACCTGTTGGCCATCGCCTACGCTTTTCAGCCTCGGCT
>NZ_CP085442.1:215000-235000 GCF_023824195.1 Priestia megaterium | reverse complement strand
CTGCACTCAAGTTCCCCAGTTTCCAATGACCCTCCACGGTTGAGCCGTGGGCTTTCACATCAGACTTAAGAAACCGCCTGCGCGCGCTTTACGCCCAATAATTCCGGATAACGCTTGCCACCTACGTATTACCGCGGCTGCTGGCACGTAGTTAGCCGTGGCTTTCTGGTTAGGTACCGTCAAGGTACAAGCAGTTACTCTTGTACTTGTTCTTCCCTAACAACAGAGTTTTACGACCCGAAAGCCTTCATCACTCACGCGGCGTTGCTCCGTCAGACTTTCGTCCATTGCGGAAGATTCCCTACTGCTGCCTCCCGTAGGAGTCTGGGCCGTGTCTCAGTCCCAGTGTGGCCGATCACCCTCTCAGGTCGGCTATGCATCGTTGCCTTGGTGAGCCGTTACCTCACCAACTAGCTAATGCACCGCGGGCCCATCTGTAAGTGATAGCCGAAACCATCTTTCAATCATCTCCCATGAAGGAGAGGATCCTATCCGGTATTAGCTTCGGTTTCCCGAAGTTATCCCAGTCTTACAGGCAGGTTGCCCACGTGTTACTCACCCGTCCGCCGCTAACGTCATAGAAGCAAGCTTCTAATCAGTTCGCTCGACTTGCATGTATTAGGCACGCCGCCAGCGTTCATCCTGAGCCAGGATCAAACTCTCCGAAGAAATGTTTGACTTGCTCATTTAAAAAATAAAAATTAACGTTGACGTTTGTCGCTTTGTTCAGTTTTCAAAGTTCAACCGTTGCTCTGAAGCAACTTTATTAGTATAACATTCTATCATTTTGATGTCAACATCTTTTTTAAGATGTTTCTCTCAACTGCGCTGTTCATCAGCGACATTTAATAATTTACCATATATAACATATAGAGTCAATCGTTTTTCTAAAAAACTTTATAAATAAAAAAGTTAATGAAGTAAACCTTCAGTAAAACGATTGAATACTCTCTATTACAATAGCAATCTAGCCGCTATGCAGTTTTCTTATCTTACCATAAAAAAAAAGCCCAGTCATTAAACTGAGCTTTTTTATTTAAACTATTCTGCTAAGAATGCAAAATAGAGTATGAAGATGATACAGAGAGCATACATAATTGGATGAACTTCTTTTCCACGCTTGCTACATAACATTGTAATAGGATAAAAGATAAAACCAACCGCAATACCTGTTGCAATACTGTATGTTAATGGCATCATAATTACCGTGAAAAATGCGGGAACTGCTACTTCGAACTCTTTCCAATTAATCTCTCCTAAATTTGACACCATCAGAGCTCCTACCGTAATTAAAGCTGGCGCAGTAACAGCTGGTGTTACGACCGCTAACAATGGAGAAAAGAACAGTGCAACTAAGAAAAACGCCGCCGTTACGATTGCAGTAAATCCTGAACGTCCGCCCGCTGCTACTCCAGCCGTAGACTCTACATAAGCTGTTGTTGACGAGGTACCAAGAACAGCACCAACTACAATCGCACTAGAATCTGCCAATAACGCTCTGCCCGCTCGCGGAAGTTTATTATCTTTCATAAGCCCAGCTTGACTCGCTACAGCAACCATCGTACCTGCTGTATCGAAGAAATCAACAAATAAGAAAGTTAAAATGACGACTAGCATCTTTACAGTAAAGATATCACCGATATTTTGAAAAGCTGCCCCAAACGTCGGATCAAGACTAGGAACTGATGAAACAACTGCTTTAGGTGTATCAATTAAACCAAAAGCCATACCTGCTACAGCCGTTACAATCATACCGATAAATACAGCTGCATTTACTCGAAGCACCATTAATACAATAGTAATTACAATCCCAAAAACCGCAAGTAACGTTGTTGGGTTAGTTAAATCACCCAGTCCAACAAATGTGGCATCATCTTTGACGATGATTCCGGCACCTTTCATACCAATAAAACTAATAAATAAACCAATACCTGCTCCAACAGCCATTTTTAATTCAATAGGAATAGAATTAATAATTTTTTCTCGCAGGCTTGTTAATGTTAAAAGAATAAAAATAACACCTGATATCATAACACCTGTTAAAGCCGTCTGCCATGGAATTCCCATTGTCAGAACAACTGTATAAGCAAAAAATGCGTTTAATCCCATACCTGGAGCTAATGAAATTGGATATCTACCAAGCACTCCCATAACAATTGATCCCAAAGCTGCAGCTAAAGCAGTAGCTGTAAATACAGCCCCTTGGTCCATTCTCATACTGTCAGGTAGATCCTTTACATCACTTAGTGATAGCACAGATGGATTAACAAATAAAATGTAAGCCATAGATAGAAAAGTTGTAAGGCCAGCTATAAACTCTTTTCGATAGCTAGTACCCAGCTCTTCAAAACGAAAATACTTCTTCACGTTTTTTCCTCCCTTTATAGAAGCCGCATGCACTTAGGCAAGCCATAAAAAATGCCTCTACACTATGGCGCGTAAAGGCATAAAATCGACTAAAAGAGAAATGTATGAGCCAAAAAAACAAAAGATTTTTATACATACATGTATTACTTTCTCGTAGTCAAGCCATTTACGGTAGCTCGGTAGAAACTTTTGGGCCTTATCCCCAAGATTATACGACATTAAAGCTATATCTCGCTATTTTATGTTACTATCCTACCATTAACTTTTTAAAAAAGTCAACAAAAAACGAACATTCTTATAAAAGAATGTTCGTTTGTTCGGTTTTCTTACATATTATTCCCATTCAATTGTTGCAGGTGGCTTACTTGTAATATCGTACACTACGCGGTTAATATGCTTAACTTCGTTTACAATACGCGTTGAGATAACTTCAAGCACATCCCAAGGAATACGCGCCCAGTCAGAAGTCATACCATCAATCGATGTAACAGCACGAATACCGATTGTGTAATCATACGTACGAGCATCTCCCATTACACCTACACTGCGGATGTCAGGAAGAACCGTAAAGTATTGCCAGATATCGCGCTCTAAGTCAGCTTTTGCAATCTCTTCACGTAAAATAGCATCCGACTCACGTACAATTTCTAACTTCTCTTCCGTAATTGCACCAAGTACACGAATACCTAGACCTGGTCCTGGGAAAGGTTGACGCCAAACGATGTTATCAGGGATACCTAATTCAGAACCTAATGCACGGACTTCATCTTTGAATAGCGTGTTTAACGGTTCGATTAGTTTGAACTGCATATCTTCCGGTAATCCACCTACGTTGTGGTGAGATTTGATCGTTTGAGCTGTAGCTGTCCCACTCTCGATAATATCTGTGTATAGCGTACCTTGAGCTAGGAAATCAAACCCTTTTAATTTAGCAGCTTCGTCATCGAATACATAGATAAATTCATTACCGATGATTTTACGCTTTTGTTCAGGATCTGATACGCCGTTTAATTTTTCTAAGAAGCGATCTTTTGCATCGATTTTAATTACGTTCATATTAAAGCCTTCGCTGAATGTTTCCATTACGCTTTCCGCTTCACCTTTACGTAATAAACCGTGATCTACGAACATACATGTTAACTGATCACCAATTGCTTTGTGAATTAATACAGCTACTACTGAAGAGTCTACTCCACCGCTAAGTGCGCAAAGTACTTTTCTATCTCCAACTGTTTCACGGATTTTATCCATTTCAACTTCAATGAAGTTCTCGATTGACCAGTTTGCTTCAGCATGACATACTTCAAACACGAAGTTCTTTAAGATATGGTTACCGTGCACTGAATGGCGAACTTCTGGATGGAACTGCACTCCGTACATATTCTTTTCTTTGTTACTCATTGCGGCAATTGGACAAGATGGGCTAGTTGCGTCCACTTCAAAACCAGCTGGTGTTTCTACAACTAAATCACCGTGACTCATCCAAACAACTTGTTCTTTTGGCAACTCATGGTACATTAATGAATCGTTTTGTACGTTAATCGCTGCTTTACCATATTCACGATGGCTAGCACCTTCTACCTTCCCGCCAAAATGATGAGTCATTAATTGCATTCCATAACAAATACCTAAAACAGGAATACCTAATTCAAAAATGTTTTCATCGCAGTGAAATGCGTTTTCACCGTACACACTGTTTGGGCCTCCAGAGAAAATAATTCCCTTTGGATTTAATGCTTTAATCTCTTCTGCTGTAATTGTGTGCGGATGCAATTCACTATATACTCCGAACTCGCGAATGCGACGCGTAATCAGTTGGTTATATTGACTACCAAAATCTAATACAACAATCATGCCTTCCATCTTGTTCACCTCTCCGAATGTGTAAATAATCACTTGTTATTATGCCCTAAAATATAAAAAAAACTAGACTTCTCCCTCAAAAAACAAAGGCAGAAGTCTAGTTGAGCACGACGTTTATCGTCAAATAGACTGTTCTGCCTTCATAGTCAGATCGTTTAAGGTGACCCGGTAGAGACTCTCGAACCATATTATCGAGGATATATGAAGGTATACGAAACATTTATAGTAAGTTCGAGAATATTCTATCAATCCGCGAAACAATGGTCAAGAACTCGTTTTTTTGATTAAATTTTCCCACAATTCAATCGACTCTTTCCATTCTTTTATGGAATCTGCATTTCGATACAAAACCCGCTCATATTTTTCCGTTAATTTTAGCATATTTACCGTATTTAATTTTTCGTCTACTTCTCCTGCAAAGTCGCGCAGCGTTTGACTTTCTTGCCGCTTTAGTCCATTTGCAGCGAGTCTTTTAAGTAAAAAAGCATACGCTGATTCAAAGGTTTCCACTCTCTCTTTCTTTTTATAAAAAGAGATATAAAAAGGTAAAAACCATTTAAATCGATTGAGATATATTACTATTAACATAACTACAATCAGTCCGTAAAAAAGCACTTTCCACTTCATAGACAACTTAGCATTTTGAAGAGAAGCTGTTTTTTCTTTCGCTTTTTCTTCTTGTGCCGGAAGCTCTTTTTCCTTAGGCTGCTCCTTCACTTGCGTTTCTTGTTTCTCTTCTTCCCTCTGACTATTTTCACTAGAGTTGTTAGATTGGCTATCTACAAAATCATAAGGATTAGAAAAACTTTTTGTTGGTTCAAAAGGTACCCAACCCGCTCCTGGAAAATAGACTTCGACCCAAGAATGAGCATTATTTTGTGTAATTTCATAGGTTGTCCACTTACTACTTCCTGAAATGACGGTGGCATCACCTTCTGTATAGCCCTTTACCCACCGAGCAGGAACATCTAATGAACGAAGCAGCACGGCCATAGAAGTAGAGAAGTTATCACAGTACCCTCTTTTTGTATCAAATAAAAATTGATCCACATAATCTTTATTTTTCGTAGGAATTGGAACATTTTCAGTATCATATACATATGGATTTGATCGGAAGTATTCTTCAATGGCTTTCGCTTTTTCATAACGATTTTTCTTATTTTTTGTTACCTCACGAGCTAAATCCTTTACTCGTTTCGGCAAGTTAGCAGGAAGTTGTGTATACCTTGCTATAAATTCGTTATTATTCTCTAGACTCTCTGCCTTTTTTTCCTCTGCTTGCTGAAGAAGTCCAATATCAAATACAGGATATTTATACGTCAGCTCATACGACTGAACAGTAACAAGCTTGTCATTTTGATAAGGATATAATTTTTCATTTGTCGGTGTAACATCGGTTTGAATGCCATTTTTTAAGGTTAGCGACAGCAGTTGAGGAACATGCATAAGATGAACAGAAGGCTGCGAATAGGTAACTTCTGCTTTTCTTACTTGTCCTGCTACACTTGAGTCATATTGAGGGAGTAAGTTTTCATTTCCTTTAAAGGGCACTTTTTCTTCCTCTTTAGACAGCTCCCACCCCTTACCTGTATAAACATCCTTCGTTTCAATACGCCAATAGTGCTCATCCTCTACTTTGGCTGTAAACACAACCGTATCATCATTGACAAACGATCCCCCCAATTTAGAATCGTCCATATCATAGCCAATTCGTTGGCCGTTTGGAGATTTTCCCTGTCCTTGATTTGTTGTATGCGCTGTGATAAAAGGTACGGGATCTGGCCACTGCGGCCCTGGTTTAGGGGCGAGATAAGCCAGCACAATGACGATAGCTAAAAAGCTGCCCAGAAAAAGAAACGATCGTCTTCTATTTTCTAAACGCTCAGTGCTCGCAGCTTTTATACGTTCAGGATTTATGCGAAGCATGGCTACTAATAAAAATCCGATAATCGTCACACGAATAATAGCAGCTCCCGCATCGTAAGTAGAAAAGGTATCCAACACGGTAATATACAAAATGGTTAAGAAGAAAAAGAAGAAAATTCTTTTTTGATAAAAGATCCAATATCGAATTAAATAAGCCATAATCCAAAGCAGCACAAAAAATAAAGTGCTCCTCATTTCAAATGATAAATTCGCTATATTCCACTCCATGATACTTTGTGCATCTGACTGAAGAATTCCCAACAGTCTCGGAAGCCAGTCTGAAGAAAAGAAGGCTCCTTGAAAATAAAGATTGTGAAGCGAAAACAAAATAAACAATATACTCCCTAACGTCATCACGATAAACGGCAAGCGAAACGTTAAACACAAAAAACAGTAAGCAACAAACAAGATAAAGTACTGAATTTGATTGGTATCCGTCACTTCATTTAAAGGAAGAAGCCATTCCACTAATAAAAAGAATGCTCCCGCGTACAATAAGATGTTTTTTACATACAAAGCTGATTTATTCACTTATTTCCGCCCTCACTTCCTTTAGATGATAGAGGAAGAGGAATATTAACGACTTCAATCGTTAAAGCAGAAGATTGTATTCCATTTACAATAACCGTCTCTTCGTCACTAAGCCCTGCTCCTTCATCTTTAACGACAATTATTGATGCCTTAGCATGGAGACTCAGCTTAGATTGAACCTGCCCAATAAGAGTCCCTGTAACTTGGCTGACAATGACCATAAAAGAATGCTGTTTTTGAATGGCAATACTCTTAAATTCTGTTTCGAATGCTCGATTGTTAACAGGCTGGGCACGTGCTAAGTGATACAACAGGTTATCAGACTCACTTTGTTCAGAGGTTTTTGGTGAAAAAATTGCATCTCCAGCTAAAAGAAAATCGACTTTTTTACGCTTGGTTTCTTCGTGAATGAGCATGGATGCCAGAAAGCTCATTCGTTCTTCAAAGTATAGAGAGCTTATAACATCTGCAATGATAATCATACTCCGTTCATGATAATGACCGAACTCTTTAGAAATCAGCGTAGCTTTACGAGCCGTGGCCTTCCAATCAATAGACCCTAATCGGTCACCCGGCTGATATTCTCTAATGCCTGTCACTAACGTAGTAGATTGATTCCCCGTCGAAACTTCATTTTTCCCTTCTTCTATTCCTGCTAAAAGAAACGGAATATCTATCTCATGAATCTGAGGATAAACGATAAATCGCTGCTGCAGCGGATAATATGCCTTCTTTTTTACAATTCCTAATAAATCACTCAGTTCAATCGAAATCGTAAAAAATTCATATTCTCCTCTTTCTACAAACGATCTTTTATACGGAATAACGGCGTTTCGTTGAAAAAGCGGATAAATTGTTCTTTCTTCTTGATCTAAAAAGTTAATCTCCTCTTTCACTGCTGCCATATAAACAGGAAAAGCCGAGGAGCGTGTAATGTGAATGTCATACGAAAGATGATCTCCAGCGAATCGAGGCTGTAGCTTCACATCACGAATAACATTCCATTTCTTTAACGGATAAAGCAAAACGGCTACCGCATATAACCCAAAAGGTAAGAAGCTATAAAATAAAAACCAGCTGACAAATCCCCCTTGAAACATGGCGTAAGAAAACGTAGCAGCAAAGATGCAAAATAAAACGAACCAGTCTCTACATTTATTCCATATCACTTTTATATACTGTTTCATAAAGTACCCTCTTACCTTTTAACAGGTACTTTCGTAACAGCCATAATTTGCTTCATCACATCACTCGCTGTTAAGCCGCTGTACTGGGTATCAGGTCTTAGCGTTAATCGATGTGCACACACATACGAAGCAAGCTCTTGAACATCATCAGGAAGACAGTAATCTCTTCCCTTCACTAAAGCATATGCTTGAACGGCCTTCATAAATGAAACCGTTCCACGAGGACTAATACCTAACGAAACATGTGGATGAGAGCGCGTTTTACGAATGATTTCAATGATATAGTGCTTGATCGCATCGTCTACATAAATACTGCTTACAGCTTTTTGAGCCTGTACTAATTCTGGAATGCTCATGACGGGTTTGACATCTTCAAGATTGATCTGGGTGGATACGCCATTTAAAATTTGAAGCTCCTCTTCTTGCGTAGGATACCCCATGCTTAATTTGAATAAAAAACGATCCAGCTGCGCTTCCGGCAAATGATAGGTCCCATCAAAATCAACAGGATTTTGAGTAGCCATCACAAAAAAAGGTGCTGGAATTTCCCGGGTGATACCATCGGTTGTTACATGATGCTCAGCCATTGCTTCTAAAAGCGCCGATTGGGTTTTAGGAGAAGTCCTGTTAATCTCATCAGCGAGTACAATGTGGCTCATGATAGGACCTGGACGAAAATGAAATTCCATGTCTTTCGGACTGTAGATAGAAACACCTGTTACATCGGACGGCAGCAAATCAGGCGTGAATTGAATTCGTTTAAACTCGGCATCAATCGATTTGGCCAGTGCCTTCACGAGCATCGTTTTCCCCACACCCGGCACATCTTCAAGCAAAATATGCCCCTTTGCAAGCAAAGCAACTAAACTCAACGTAGATACATGACGCTTTCCAATTACAATTTGATCGATGTTTTCTAATACTTGATTTAATTTACTATTAATATGATCGAGCTGAATCAACGAAGCTCCCCCTTAAAACTCAGTTAAGCCTTGAGTTTAGTATGTTTTTCAATAAACATAGTACTATCTTAACAAATTTTAAAAAAATCTGAAAATATTAATGCACGCAAAAAAGCGACCAAGTGAGTACTTGATCGCTTTTTCAGAGAGGGCAGTGATTACATCATGCCGCCCATTCCACCCATGCCGCCCATGTCAGGCATTGCAGGAGCTGCGTTTTCTTCTGGCTTGTCAGCAACAACTGCTTCAGTTGTTAAGAACATAGCCGCTACAGAAGAAGCATTTTGAAGAGCTGAACGCGTTACTTTTGTTGGGTCAACGATACCAGTGTCTAGCATATTTACCCACTCGCCAGTTGCAGCGTTAAATCCAGTTCCAACTGCTTCGCCTTTTAGACGCTCAACGATTACGGATCCTTCTAAACCAGCGTTGTGAGCGATTTGACGTACAGGCTCTTCAATCGCACGTAATACGATGTTGATACCTGTAGCGGTGTCACCGTCAGCTTCGATGCTTGCTACTTTATTATAGATATTTACTAATGCAGTACCACCACCAGCTACGATACCTTCTTCAACCGCAGCGCGCGTAGAGTTTAATGCATCTTCAATACGTAATTTACGTTCTTTTAACTCAGTTTCAGTTGCCGCACCAACTTTAATTACAGCTACGCCACCAGCAAGTTTTGCTAAGCGCTCTTGTAATTTTTCGCGGTCAAACTCTGAAGTTGTTTCTTCAAGCTGAGCTTTGATTTGGTTTACGCGTGCTAGGATATCTTCTGCGTTTCCTGCACCGTTTACAACTGTTGTATTTTCTTTTGTTACAACAATTTTAGAAGCGCGACCTAATTGGTCGATGCTTGCTGTTTTCAGGTCAAGACCAAGCTCTTCAGTGATTACTTCTCCGCCTGTTAAGATCGCAACGTCTTGTAGCATTGCTTTACGACGATCACCGAAACCAGGAGCTTTAACAGCTACAGCTGTAAATGTACCGCGAAGTTTGTTCACAACTAATGTTGCTAAAGCTTCGCCTTCTACGTCTTCAGCGATGATTAATAGAGGCTTGCCTTGTTGAACAACTTGCTCTAATACCGGTAAGATTTCTTGAATGTTACCGATTTTTTTGTCTGTAATTAAGATGTACGGGTCATCTAATACAGCTTCCATTTTATCTGAATCAGTTACCATGTAAGGAGATGCGTATCCACGGTCAAACTGCATACCTTCTACCACTTCTAATTCAGTTGTGAAACCTTTTGACTCTTCAAGTGTGATAACGCCGTCGTTACCAACGCGCTCCATTGCTTCAGCGATTAGTTGACCTACTTCTTCGTCAGCCGCTGAGATAGCCGCTACTTGAGCAATTGAATCTTTACCTTGAATTGGTTTAGAGATTGCTTTTAGTTCTTCAACCGCTACAGCTACAGCTTTTTCCATACCTTTACGGATACCCATTGGGTTAGCACCAGCCGTTACGTTTTTAAGGCCTTCTCTGATCATTGCTTGCGCTAAAACTGTTGCAGTAGTTGTACCGTCACCAGCAACGTCGTTTGTTTTGCTAGCAACTTCAGCTACTAATTTAGCACCCATATTTTCAAATGCGTCTTCTAATTCGATTTCTTTTGCAATTGTTACACCGTCATTTGTAATAAGCGGTGAACCGAATTTCTTTTCTAATACAACGTTACGACCTTTTGGTCCAAGCGTTACTTTTACCGCATTTGCTAATGTATCTACACCACGTAGCATTGCGCGACGTGCTTCTTCGCTAAATTTAATGTCTTTTGCCATGTTCTTTGACCTCCTCAAGATATTCTTAATAATCTATTTTTTACGTATGATAAGTTTGTGGTTAAAATTAGCCGATTACAGCTAAAATATCGCTTTCGCGTAAAATTAAGTATTCAGTACCTTCATATTTCACTTCAGTACCTGCATATTTTGAGAAGATGATACGATCGCCTGCAGCTACTTCTAAAGCTACACGCTCACCGCTTTCTAATACTCGGCCTGTACCAACAGCCACAATTTTACCCTCTTGTGGTTTTTCTTTTGCACTGTCCGGTAACACGATACCGCTTGCTGTTTTTTCCTCAGATTTTACAAGTTCAATCACTACGCGATCACCTAATGGCTTTAACAAGTGAAACAACCTCCTCAAATAATATGTTTGCATTTTTATTAGCACTCAACCTCAACGAGTGCTAACACAATTATTATATTAAAACAAAGTGGGTTTTTTTTGCAAGTATTAAACAAAAAAAATTTAAAATTTACGACAACTACATATAATAGTCTTAGATTTCGACGATTTTGAGAAATAAAGCATTCTTTTCTCTGTTCAATAATATGTATGTTACAATACGAGCAAGAAGAAATTACTAACTTCACAGTACTTCTTCGACATATATACATAAAAACCTTTTAAAGGAGTATAGAAGATTGGAAAAACGTTATTGGTATGTTATCCTCACCTACATCCTTATGCAGTTTTCAGGAGTTGTTGGTATACCGCTGTTAAAATTAACAGGAATGTTTGATCAATATCCAGTTCGAACAGCGAATGTCATGCTTTTGACTTATTGGACCATCATTAGCTTTATCCTTGGTTTACTTATTGTCTTACTGCTGCTGCGCCGTGACATGTCCATGCGTATAGAACATGCGGGAACAACGGTAACTGTTGTCTGGTCAGTCCTTGGGGTGTTCTTGGCTATGGCTGGTCAAGCTGTAGCAGGTATGATTGAGCACGCTCTTGGCATTACCCAAGTATCTGAAAACACACAAAATATTGTTAATCTTGTTAAAGCAACGCCGTTCCTCATTGTCGTTACGTCTGTTATTGGACCAATTCTAGAAGAGATTATTTTTCGAAAGATTATTTTCGGCTCTCTTCACAAACGATATAATTTTTTTATCTCTGCATTTATTAGTTCCCTTATTTTCGCTGCCGTACACTGGGATTTTAAACATTTGCTCGTGTATACAGCCATGGGATTTGTATTTGCATTCCTTTATGCAAGAACAAAACTAATTATTGTACCCATTATTGCTCACGTGTTGATGAATACAATCGTTATTTTATCTCAAACTATTTTTGCAGATAAAATTATAGAAATGCAAAAGCAAGCAGAACAAATGCAGTTTATTTTTGGAGGCATGTTTTTATGAAGAATATCCCTTTAACACGAGGGTTTATTTATATTATTATGGGGATTTTATTCACCTACCTGGCCATTCAAAATGCTCAGGAAACCGTGTGGAACTTCCCTACGATCTTATTTGCACTCGTAGCCGCATTCGATTTCAGATTTGCGGTTCGCATTTTTATCTTGCACTATAAAATTAAAAAGTTGCAGCAGCAATATAAAAATCAAGATGATTCATCTAAATAAAAAAAACCACTGTTTCAGTGGTTTTTTTACATACTAACATCTTCTCTTTCTTGCTCTGCCCTTGCCTTTAACACTTTGCGATACGAAATGCGGGAAATAATGATGCTTATTTCATACAAAATTAAGAGCGGCACTGTCACCATCATGTGCGAGAGCAATTCCGGTGGTGTAATAAGTGCGGCAATAACTAGCAGTACGAAATAGGCATACTTTCGAATTTGAGATAAAAACATAGGAGTTATAATTCCTAATCGCGTCAAAAACATGACGACGACAGGAAGCTGAAACAACAGGCCAAAAGGCAGTGTGAGCTGCATTAAAAAAGAAAAGTATTCATTAATGCCAATCACTTGGTTTACATTCAGCTCATCAGAAACGCGCGTCATAAAATCGACGACAAATGGAAACAACACAAAATAAGAAAAAGAGACACCGCCGATAAAGAGAAAAATGGAAACAGGAATATATCCAAGCGTTACCTTACGCTCTTTTTCATATAAACCAGGACTAATAAATGCCCAAAGTTGATACAGTGCAACAGGAGCTGCAAGTACACAGCCGATAATAACAGCAAACTGCATATAAATCTTAACTGGATCTGTTAGCCTAAATGCATTCATCGTTAAATTTTTTGCCTCATCAGCATGCTGTAAATAGACAATAACCTTATCCGCTATAAAAAAGCCGCCAATTGTGGCAATGACAAAGAAAAATAAAACAATTAAAATGCGTTTTCGCAGCTCTCCTATATGATCATATATTGACATTTCTTGTTCAGTCATACTATGATCACCCTTTTACTCTTTGTCATCTACTTGACGCTGTTTATCTTTTTCACGATCTTCTGATGCACCGCTAGCGGCATGCTTAAACTCTCTAAGCGTTTGCCCGACTGACCTTCCTAGCTCCGGTAACCGTTTCGGTCCAAAAATAAGCAGTGCTACAATCGCAATAATAATCCAACTGCCTGCTCCAATCCCCATATTCCCACTCTCCTTATTAATTTAGACTTAAGGAAATCGTAACACAGTCCACCTTATTCAACAGGATAATTTTTCAAAAAATAGACAAGCGACTGTAATTCTACAGCAAGATCAATATGATGTAGTCGAATCTCATCGGGTACGTTTAAGCGTGCAGGAGTGAAGTTTAGAATCCCTTTAATTCCGCAGTTCACTAAACGATCGGTAATTTGCTGAGCAACAGTGGCAGGAACGGTTAAAATCGCCACTGAGATATCATCACTCATATAATCTTCCAATTGGTCAAGGTGATAAACCGGCACGTCACCTACTTTTGTACCGACTTTATCTTCTATCACATCAAAAGCGCACTCAATTTTGGTGTTATTATTTTTAATAAAATTATAATTTAAAAAGGCCGTTCCCAGATTCCCCACGCCAATCAGTGCTACTTTCGTTACTTCATCTTGGTCTAACGTTTTACGGAAAAATGTAAGTAAATAATTCACATTGTAGCCGTATCCCTTTTTCCCTAATGCTCCAAAGTAAGAAAAGTCCCGACGAATAGTAGCAGAATCAACTTTCACTGCCTCACTTAACTCTGCTGACGAAACACGCTGTTTACCAGAAGCATGCAAGTTTTTTAAAAAACGATAATAAAGCGGCAATCGTTTAGCCGTTGCTTGTGGTATTTTTAATTGTTCAGTGTTCACGTTGTACCCCCTCAGTTCATGTATGTCATTACTAACATTTTCAAGTCATATTGCATTACCTTTCACAAAGCATCAACCGCTTTGAGGTAGCGCTTCCAATTCTCTCTCTTTTCTCTTGTTTTATATATACTCCGCTTCACACCCCGACGGCTTTTGTCTATCCAGCACTACTTAAAGTCGTTAGCTAGAACGAAGCAATTAGCCCTTCAAAGGATTCGTTTGTTAGTCATGACGGATTTTCTACATCCATCATATATAAGTTCAGAGATGCACTTATCTCTTATTTTAACATAGTATCCTGTATAAAATGTGCACGTAAAATCATTTTATTTCATGAATCAAAACATTCGCTTCACCATTTGTCCTTGTCCCTGTACAAATTACAAACGCTTGTAGGAAGAACTTGTAGTTGAAAATATGTTAAAATACACTATGGATATACTACTAGAGGTGAAAAAATGATTATTCTACAATTGAACGGTATTACAAAATACTATGGGGCAGAACCCATTTTATCGAATATAAAGTTAGAAGTACAATCAAAAGACCGCATTGCCCTAGTGGGACGAAACGGTGCTGGTAAATCAACTTTATTAAAAATTATTGCTGAGCAGCTTTCTTATGACAGCGGAGAAATTATTAAACCTAAAGGTGTTTCCATTGATTATATGGGACAAGATACAGTTCTTGAGTCAACACTCTCCATATGGGAAGAAATGATGACTGTCTTTGCTCCGTTAAAGAAGATGGAAAAAGAATTACGTACGCTTGAAACGAAGATGGGCGATCCAGACATTTTTAATGATTCAGTTCAATACGAAAAACTAACCAAAGAGTACGATCAGCTTCAAGTAACGTTCAAAGATTTAGGCGGCTATCAATATGAAGCGGATACACGATCTATTCTTCACGGTTTCCGTTTTTCAAACTTTGACTATAGCACCCCTATTTCCTCCTTGAGCGGTGGACAAAAAACACGCTTGGCGCTTGCAAAACTGCTTTTAACAAAGCCGGACTTGCTTATTCTCGATGAGCCTACCAACCACTTAGATATTGAAACTTTAGCATGGCTGGAACAGTTTCTGCAAGGGTATGAAGGAGCTATTTTAATTGTTTCACACGATCGTTACTTCCTTGATAAAGTCGTAAATCAAGTGTATGAAGTCACACAAAAAACAACGGTGAAGTACACGGGCAACTACTCTAAATACCTTGTACAAAAAGCAGAGCGATATGAAAAAGAGTTGCGTCAGTACGAAAAGCAGCAAGATGAAGTCGCAAAACTGAATGATTTTATTCAGCGAAACATCGCCCGCGCATCGACTACAAAACGTGCGCAAAGCAGACGTAAACAGCTCGATCGAATGGAGTTAATAAATCGACCTAACGAAGGCGAAAAATCAGCTAGTTTTTCGTTTGAAATTGAGCGTCAAAGCGGAAATGAAGTCTTAAATCTCGAAAACGTGTCTATTGGATATGATGAACACAAATATATTGTTCAGCAGGCAAACCTTCGGATTAAAAAAGGTGAAAGCCTTGCGTTGGTTGGCCCTAATGGAGTTGGGAAATCTACGTTATTAAAAGGTATTGTGGATAAACTAAGCTTCAAGACTGGAACCATTTCTTTTGGCTCAAACGTAATGGTTGGTTATTACGACCAAGAGCAAGCCAATTTAACGTCTAATAAAACCGTTTTAAATGAGCTTTGGGATGACTACCCATCCAAACCTGAAAAAGAAATTCGTACAGCGCTTGGAAATTTTCTGTTTTCAGGTGATGATGTACTGAAAATCGTTTCGACGCTTAGCGGTGGTGAAAAAGCACGTTTGGCTCTTGCGAAGCTTATGCTTCAAAAAGCTAATTTCTTAATTTTAGATGAACCTACTAACCATCTTGATTTAGATAGCAAACAAGTACTCGAGAATGCGTTAATTGATTACCCAGGGACTCTATTATTTGTTTCACATGACCGTTATTTTATTAATCGTATTGCAAACAAAATAGCAGAGCTATCTCCTGAAGGGGTAGAAGAATTTCTTGGAGATTATGACTATTATGTAGAAAAGAAAGCAGAAATAGAGGAAATCAAAGAATTAGAAAATATAAAAGCAAACGAAGAACGTACGGTAAAAGTAGATAAACAGTCCTATAAACAAGATAAAGAACAAAAGAAATTGATGAGGCAGCGAACACGCCGCATTGAAGAAATTGAAACTGAAGTAAACAAATTAGAAGCCGCACAAGCGGAGAATGAAGAACTTCTTTGTGACCCTGAAATTTATCAAAACCACGAAGAAGTATCAAGATTAAACGGTGAAAATGAAAAAATTTCTTCACAGTTATCCACATTAATGGAAGAGTGGGAAGAATTACAGCTGCTTCTAGAAGAATAGCCTATATTTTTTCGTATCTATTCATCCTATTTACTTGTTCATGCGCTTTAGAACAAGCTTTATCCACTCTGTGAATAAATAGTGGATATCTGTCTGATTTTCATAATTAAAACTTGTTAATAACAGGTCCGTGTACTGAGTGCACGGACTTTTCCACATAATTATCCACAGTCAATTCTAAATTTATTGAATATTGTTGATAAATCATTTTTATCCACAAAAAAGACGAATGAGAAATAAATCTCATTCGTCTCTTACTCTTCCAAGTCTAAACCGGGGTTTGCATTTAATGACATATCTGAACGTTTTCCCTGAGCAAATCGTACACTTGCTGCTGCTCCAATCATTGCCGCATTATCCGTGCATAGAGATAGCGGCGGGATAATAAGATCAATGTTTGATAGTGGTGCAAATGCCTCTTCTAGCGCTGCTCTAAGTCCTTTATTAGCAGCAACTCCTCCTGCTAATAACACTTGCTTAACGTTATATTCCTTTGCAGCTTTAACGGTTTTAGTTACTAACACATCAATGACACTCGCTTGAAAGCTAGCAGCAAGCGTTTGTGGAAGAATCTCTTCACCTTTTTGCTTCGCGTTGTGGACAGTGTTAATAACTGCTGATTTTAATCCACTGAAACTAAAATCATAGGATCCTTCTTCTAGCCAAGCACGCGGCAAATCAATTAATGGCTCTCCTTCATGTGCAAGGCGGTCAATATGCGGTCCGCCTGGATATGGAAGGTTTAACGTGCGGGCTACTTTATCGTAGGCTTCTCCTGCTGCATCATCTCTTGTTTCACCAATCACTTTAAACTGACCGTGACTTTCCATGTATACAAGCTCCGTATGCCCTCCAGATACAACTAGCGATAAAAGCGGGAATTCTAATTTTTTGATTAGCTGATTCGCATAAATATGTCCTGCAATATGATGAACACCAATTAATGGCTTTTGATGTGCAAATGCTAGCGCTTTGGCTGCATTTACGCCAATAAGAAGTGCTCCCACAAGCCCAGGTCCTTCCGTTACAGCTATTGCATCAATATCTGCAAACGTCAAGTTCGCCTGAGTTAAGGTTTCTTCAACTACTACCGTAATTTGTTCCACATGATGACGAGATGCAATCTCAGGTACGACACCGCCAAATCGTTTATGGCTTTCTATTTGTGATGCCACTACATTGGCTACAATTTCATGCCCGTTTCGAATCACGGCTGCTGCTGTCTCATCACAGCTTGTTTCTAATGCTAAAATTAATTGATTTTCACTCATAAATTCACCCACATAACTAATGCATCCTCATTGTTATCAGAATAATAATTTTTACGAATACCTCCAGGTTTAAAACCTAGCTTTTGATACAATGATTGTGCAATATGATTAGATACCCTAACTTCTAATGTCATTGACGTAGCACCTAGTTTTCGAAGAACGTCCATCACGTTGCGCAGCAGCAATTCACCGAGTCCCTTGCCTCGGTAGTCTGGCAATAGCGCAATGTTGGTTACATGTGCTTCGTCAATAACAATCCACGTTCCGCAATACCCAATAATATTTTCTCCTTCTTCCATCACAATGTAAGTTGAAAATTGATTATTGGTTAACTCATTTTGAAACGCTTCTGAACTCCAAGGTGTCGTAAAAGACTTCTCTTCGATTTTCACTACTTGATCAATATCTTTAACTTCCATTAAACGAAACTTAATTGTTAGTTTCATGTTATACCTTCTTTTATCCTTTTTGCTGTGAAGCAAGCCAGTTGGCTTCGGCTTCAGCTAAACGAATGTAGTTCGGAACAAAAGTATGCACAGACTGCGGCTCTTTCTTCATTCCTAAAAAAGCCAATTCACTTGGTCTTGGATTAAACTGCTGAACATGGGCAAATACAGCTTGTTCACCCAGCACTTCTTTTAACGCCGCTTCATGCATAGGAAGATCATTGCCTATGAATAAAATAGGTTTGTTGTATGACTTTAAATGTTCCGCCCAGTCCTTATTAATAACAAGTCGATCACTTTCAACTTCTAGAAGACCTCGTTCGTTATTCCATTCATATAGTCCTGTATAAAGCTGTTGACGGCGCGCATCAAATAACGGAGCAATATATCCATCAAAATAGCGACCGTTTGCTGCTAGTGCCTCAAGGCTAGATACACCTATTAAAGGAATATTTAAAGTCCAAGCAAGTGTCTTGGCAATAGTAACGCCAATGCGTACACCTGTATAAGACCCCGGACCGTGTGCCACTACAATACGATCTAGCTCGCTTGGCGCAATATCACAATCTTTTAACAAAGATTCCACAGCGTTCATCACACGAACTGAGTGATTCTTTTTTAGATTCGTAATAATTTCTCCAACTACTTTGTTTTCTTCAACGACAGCAACACCCATGACAAAATTGGATGTATCAATGGCTAACATTTTCATCTTTTAAAAAGCTCCTTACATATTTCAACGTACCGACTGCCTATCGCTTTTACAAGGATTTTACGAGTCGTTTCGTTTTCATGATAAATATTGATTTGAATATATTCATTAGGAAGCTGCTCTTCAATAAGATGAGCCCACTCCACGACCGTCACGCCATCTCCTTCAAAATACTCATCGAACCCTAGGTCTTCAAATTCATCCCCTAGACGGTACACATCCATATGATAAAGAGGAAGGCGACCGCTTTTGTATTCTTTAATGATAGTAAATGTCGGGCTATTCACATTGCGTTCAATTCCTAATCCTTTAGCTAAACTTTTTGTGAATGTTGTCTTTCCAGCTCCCAAATCGCCTTCAAGCAGCAGCACGTCACCAGCTTCTAATAAAGTTGCTAGACGAGCAGCCAGCTGATTAGTTTCATCAGGAGACGTAGACATAAACGTAAATTCGTTAATCTCTGTCATTCATTCAGAACCTCATTTCAATCTGTATATATATATTGTAAACGTTGTGGACTATACATATCCAGTAAGAAATCCAACAATCTTTAACATCGCAATTCCATAAAGAAATTTCTTTGTATATAAAAAATTCCTTAGGATTGCTCCTAAGGACGGTAAAGTTTTATATAAAAATGGTTCAAACAATAAAAAAGACGAAACACATTGTTTCGTTTCTAAAACATGGCGGTCCCGACGGGAATCGAACCCGCGATCTCCTGCGTGACAGGCAGGCATGTTAACCGCTACACCACGGGACCATGTTGGTTGCGGGGACAGGATTTGAACCTGCGACCTTCGGGTTATGAGCCCGACGAGCTACCGAACTGCTCCACCCCGCGATGATAAAAAAGCAAAATAAAAATGCCTAGCGATGTCCTACTCTCACAGGGACAAAGTCCCAACTACCATCGGCGCTAAAGAGCTTAACTTCCGTGTTCGGTATGGGAACGGGTGTGACCTCTTTGCCATTATCACTAGACATTTATATGAGATTGTTCTCTCAAAACTAGATAACAGTTTACTGAGTAAAGCTTACGCTTTTAAAAGTTTGGTTAAGTCCTCGATCGATTAGTATCAGTCAGCTACACATGTCGCCACGCTTCCACCTCTGACCTATCAACCTGATCATCTTTCAGGGATCTTACTAGCTTGCGCTATGGGAAATCTCATCTTGAGGGGGGCTTCATGCTTAGATGCTTTCAGCACTTATCCCGTCCACACATAGCTACCCAGCGATGCCTTTGGCAAGACAACTGGTACACCAGCGG
>NZ_CP085442.1:160000-210000 GCF_023824195.1 Priestia megaterium | reverse complement strand
CCGCAAGAAATGAAAATGAGCCATGAAGGACTCGAACCTTCGACCCTCTGATTAAAAGTCAGATGCTCTACCAACTGAGCTAATGGCTCTTTATGGCTGGGCTAGCTGGATTCGAACCAACGCATGACGGAATCAAAATCCGTTGCCTTACCGCTTGGCGATAGCCCAATAATTTAAAATGGCGGTCCCGACGGGAATCGAACCCGCGATCTCCTGCGTGACAGGCAGGCATGTTAACCGCTACACCACGGGACCATCCAAAATTATGTATAAAACAGTCAAATGGTGGAGGATGACGGGATCGAACCGCCGACCCCCTGCTTGTAAGGCAGGTGCTCTCCCAGCTGAGCTAATCCTCCACAGAATATGTAAATAAAAATCAATGGTGACCCGTACGGGATTCGAACCCGTGTTACCGCCGTGAAAGGGCGGTGTCTTAACCGCTTGACCAACGGGCCATTATAAAATGGCGGAGAAGGAGGGATTTGAACCCTCGCGCCGCTTACACGACCTACACCCTTAGCAGGGGCGCCTCTTCAGCCACTTGAGTACTTCTCCATATGGCTCCACAGGTAGGACTCGAACCTACGACCGATCGGTTAACAGCCGATAGCTCTACCACTGAGCTACTGTGGAATAATATTTATCAGACTTCTTACATTGTAATCGACATTATATATAATGTCAATAAGTTTTTGTAATTTCTTTGCCGTTTATTTGAGACGGCTTTATTAATTTATCATAATCAATCTATTTTAGTCAAGCATCTTCTACATTTTTTTCAATTTACCTTTACACTTTCCACAAACATATTTAACCGTGTTCACTTTTCTTTTTCGAACATATTTTTGATCACACTGCATACATACATATATGTGCTTTTTTTTCTTTCCATCACTTTCTTTTTTCAATGCCTGACAAAATCGGGGGGCGCCTACTTCTTTCATTAGCCTTTTAAAGTCTTGATCTCCATGCTTATACCCTTTCCCCTCAATATGCAAATGATAGTGACAGAGCTCATGTTTAATAATTTCTACTATTTCTTGTCTGCCATATTGTTCAAAGTATTTGTAGTTTACTTCTATATTAGATGTACGTAATAAATACCTTCCACCTGTCGTACGTAAACGAGAATTAAAAGTGGCTTCATGACGAAATGGTTTGTGAAACAGCTTCAATGAAATTTCTTCTACAAGTATTTGTAAATCCTTATCATTCATTTTATATACTCCTCTACTGTATGAAATCACCTGACTAGCTCTTTGGGCATACACTTCATTACATACTCACTATTTACCTTATCATAAATGAAAAGGAGTGATTGTCCTTATGCCAATGTGGCTACAAAAACAAATGAGGCGCGCTTATTCTGAAAAAGACCGTGCACAAATAAAATTGCTCAATCAATGTTGGTTTTTTTATCAAAAAAATAATTCCGCTTCTTAAATCACTTCTTTTTACAAATAAAATTGCCTTTTCAGAAAATCTGAAAAGGCAATTTTATTATTGATGAGGCGGAATCATCGTCAGTGCGACTCTTCCTTTTTTCATATCTACGTCTTCTACCCACACATTCACCAAATCTCCTACTGAAACGACATCGAGGGGATGCTTAACGTACCGATTCGTTAATTTAGAAATATGGACTAGACCGTCTTGCTTAACTCCTATATCGATGAACGCTCCGAAGTCTACGACGTTTCGCACCGTACCTTCAAGCTGAATACCTTTGGCAAGATCCTCTAGCTTCAAAATATCCTGACGGAGCAAAGGTTTTGGCAGTTCATCACGCGGATCTCTTTCCGGTCTTACGAGCGCTTCTATAATGTCTTTTAAAGTAAGCTCCCCTATACTTAGTTCTTCTGATATTTCGGGTAAAGAAATATGTTTTAATGCTTCTTTTACTTTCTCCGTTCCAAGCTCAGTCTCTTTCACTTCCGCTTTCTTTAAAAGCTTTTTAACGTCTCCATATGTTTCAGGATGGATACCCGTTCTGTCTAAAGGTTCTTCACCTTCTATAATACGTAAAAAACCAATACACTGCTCATACGTTTTAGCACCTAGACGCGGAATTTTCTTCAACTGTTTTCGGTTAGAGAATTTTCCGTTTTCATCCCGATATTTTACAATGTTTTGAGCAACTGTCTTATTTAGACCAGCAACGTATTGTAGAAGCGAAGCAGAAGCCGTGTTTGCATTTACTCCTACCTGATTTACTACTGTCTCTACAATAAAAGTCAGTGAATCATTTAATTGCTTTTGAGACACATCATGCTGATACTGCCCTACTCCTACCGACTTAGGATCAATTTTCACAAGTTCAGCCAGCGGATCTTGCAGCCTTCTGGCAATCGATACAGCGCTTCGCTCTTCTACTTGAAAATCAGGAAATTCCTCTCTAGCAACATCAGAAGCCGAATATACGCTTGCTCCCGCTTCATTCACAATCAAATAATAAACTGGGTTTTCAATTTCTTTAAGAACATCCGCTACAAATTGCTCCGTTTCGCGAGATGCCGTTCCGTTTCCAATTGCCACTACTTCAATAGGGTATTCAGCGAACATTTTCTTTAATTTATTTTGCGCTTCAGCTGCTTTTCTCACAGGAGGATGTGGATAAATAACATCAATTTTTAATACCTTGCCTGTTTCATCTACTACAGCTAATTTGCAGCCTGTTCGAAAAGCTGGATCTACTCCTAATACCACTTTCCCTTTCAATGGAGGTTGGAGAAGAAGTTTTCGTAAGTTTTCAGAAAAGATGTGAATGGCTCTTTCTTCTGCTTTTTCTGATAGCTCTTTACGGATTTCGCGTTCAATAGATGGTTCTATTAAACGTTTATAAGCATCTTCTATCGCTGAGATGATATAACCTTCAGCTGAAGAATCCCTTTTTTTGATTACTTGTTTATGTAAATATGAAAGAATACGATCTGTAGGCCCATCAATACTCACTTTTAAAATACCGTCTTTTTCTCCTCTATTCATAGCTAAGATACGATGAGGAACGATTCGCTTTACCGCTTCTGTATATTCATAGTACATTTCATAGATATTTTTTTCATCTTTTTCCGGATCTTTGACTGAAGTAACAATTATGCCATCTTTTACAGTGGTCGTACGAATCCATTGACGGTAAGATGCTTCGTCAGAAATTTGTTCCGCTACAATGTCTAGGGCTCCCTGAATAGCTTCGTCAGAAGATTGAACTCCCGCTTCTTCATTTATGTATGTTTGCGCTTCATTCTTCACGTCAGAGCGCGGGAAACTTAGTAGCCACTGTGCTAATGGTTCAAGACCTTTTTCTTTTGCTACAGTTGCTTTTGTACGTCGTTTTTGCTTAAAAGGGCGGTATAAATCTTCTAATTGCTGCAATTTCTTCGCTTGATGAATTTGAGCAGCCAGTTCCTCAGTTAATTTCCCTTGTTCTTCAATTAATCGAAGAACTTCCTCTTTACGCTCCTCTAAATTCATTAAGTAGTTCCAGGAATCTAAAATATTCCGGATTTGGACTTCATCCAAAGCACCGGTTTGTTCTTTTCTATATCGAGCAATAAAGGGAACTGTATTACCGTCTTCTACTAAAGCAATTACGTTTTGTACTTGCTTTTGTGAAATCTCCACCTCTTTACTTACACGTTGAACAATTTGATTATCTAATTTCGTTGCAACAGACACACCTTATCCTCCTACCTAAATGAAACTTTGTCTCTATTGTAACAAAACTCACATGCAATAACACATGTGAGCTAAAAAGAAAGCTATGCAGTTGGAAGATGACCAGCGATATACGTAATATCGTCATTATGAGATCGAATTGCTGCCTGTAGCCGTGTCGACAATTGATCTACATTCATCGAGTTAGCAAAAACAGATTTAATCTCTTTTAATTCTAAGCCATCTGTATGAATCAAAAATTTAGAACCGGAGTCATATGGGAAGGTTTGTGTGCGGAACTTTTGAATTTTCCCTGATAAAAAACCTTGAATTGGCAGAGGGTACGTTAATTTCCCCTCCGGAGAATACAGATAAAAGCGGATATTACCTACATTTGTGTAATGAAATTCGTTATGTTTTTTATCAATTTTCAAAATAGCTACTGCCGCACCTCTTGTATGTCGAGTAGCTTTGTTGCACTTAGAAATGATCTCATCCACATCTAGATGATGATGAGCTTTCGCTACATCCGTAACAGCTACAGAAGCGGCTCTGGCTTGTTCACCGCTTCCTAATCCATCTGCCACTGCACATAGAAAATAGTCATCCGTTTCTTTGACATAGTAACTATCTCCACAACATACGTTCCCTTGCTTTGGCTCTTGGTATATATGAGTTTGAATCAACTTTGTATTAGGGTCTACTGTCATCACGACATATACTCCGAATCGTTAGAATCTGAGCGAGCTGCAGTCCTTAGCTTATCAAGAGCTCTTCTTTGCAGTCGAGATACATGCATTTGAGAAATCCCTAGCTTCTCACCGGCATCTTTTTGACTCAGATTTTCAATAAATGTATAGCGAATCACTTCTTTTTCTCTATCGCTTAATACATGAAGAATCTTTTCTAACACTAAGCGCTGATCAGTTTTCTCATAACCCGACTCTTGTTCACCTACTAAATCAAGGATTGTAACAGTACTTCCATCAGAGTCTGCTTCAATGGAATGATCAACAGACAACGCTTGATAACTTTGCCCCATCTCCATCGTTTCTAAAATTTCTTCCTCTGTCACTCCGATATGATCAGCAATTTCTTTCACTTGAGGAGATCGCTGTAAACGGGTTGTTAGCTCTTCGACAGCTGCTTTAATTTTAGGACCTAATTCTTTGATGCGGCGTGGTACGTGAACACTCCACGTTTTATCGCGTAAAAATCGCTTAATCTCTCCAATGATTGTAGGAACAGCAAACGATTCAAAGCTTCTTCCAAATGAAGCATCATACCTTCTAATAGCCCCTAACAGTCCTAGCATCCCTACCTGCACAATATCTTCATGTAAGCTTCTGCCTTTTGAATAACGACGTGCAATAGATTCAACAAGGTTCTTGTAATGTACTACTAGATCACTTTGTGCTTCTTCATCCTGCGTTTTTTGAAAGCGCTCAATTCGTTCCTGAACCTGTTCTTTAGTTAATTTCATAGGTTGAGACTGTGTTTTCATCACTCTCCACCTGCTCTCTTTGCACATACTTAGTCATCATTAGCGTTACACCTTTTGAATTGACCATTTTCACTTCGTCCATTAGTGTTTCAATTAAATATAAACCAAGTCCACCTTCAGGAAGAAATTCAACTTCTTTTGATGTTTCATAAGGTCCTATATGTTCCTTAAGCTCTTCAAAATTAAAGCTTTCACCTTTATCGACCACCATGATTTCTAAACGGTCATCAAATAAACCAAAACCTACTCTCACTTCACCATTTTCTTCACTCTTGTAAGCATGCTGCACGGCATTTGTACATGCCTCACTCACAGCAATTTTCATATCTTCAATTTCATCATAAGAAAAACCCATCCGGTTCGCTACACCAGACAGCGTTAGTCGAATAATCGCTACGTAGTCTGGCTTAGCAGGAATCTTCATCTCAACAAAGTCATAAGGCTGTTTCATTTTACGCCACCTTCTACTTGTGAATTCACGTTTAAAATGTCTGTGAGGCCCGTAATATCAAATAAGCGCTTTATGCGCTCTGATACACCAACAAATTTCAAAGAGCCGTTATTTTTCTTATTGGCTTTTAACAATGCAATAAATACACCTAGTCCTGTACTATCCATGTATGATACATCGGTTAAATCGACTATAATTTCTGGTTCAGTATGTTCAGTAATTTCCATGAACTTTTCTTTTAGCTTAGGTGCTGTATATGCGTCAATCTCTCCAGCCAGCTTAATACGATATGCTTGACCGTCCTTTTGTATATCTATTTTTAAATTCATCGTATTAGTAGACCCCCTCTAATTTTGTGCTATCTTTTCTGTACCCTTATTTAGAATACTTAAACTAAACTCTTCAAAATAATCAATGTAAAGTCATCCCTCAATTGAAAATGCTGTAATTTTTCCAGCTCTTTATATACAGATTCTACAATTTCTTGAGGAGACAAATGCATGTATTTTCGAATTAATTTTATGATGTCCAATCTTTCAATAAATCCTTCTTCAGTTCTGCATTCTGTTACGCCATCTGTTAACAGAACAATCATATCGCCTTTTGAAAGCTGCTGCTCGTACTGAAGATATTTCACATGGCGATCGACTCCTAGCACGAGTCCTTTTGCTTCCAAATCTTCAAATGAATCAACTTTGGCATCATAATAAAAACCTGGCTCATGTCCTGCAGATGCATAATCAAATAAGTTTGTCTCGGGATTATAGCTTCCGTAGAACATCGTAATAAACATACTTGGATCTACGTTTCGCTCTACAATATTATTCAAGTTCTCTAATACATAACTTGGATTTTTTCTTGAGTCCGGTAAGCTGTCCATTGCATACTTGATCATAGACATACACATTGCAGCTGGAATTCCTTTTCCGATCACATCGGCAATGGCAATACTTAACCCACCGTGCTCTTCTTCTACAAAGTGAAAATAATCTCCGTTCATCTGTTTAGCCGGTACGCTAATCGCACCAATTTCTAAAGTTGAACTAGCGGGAACCTTTGTCCCTAACAGCGTCTGCTGGACGTTAGCGGCAACTTCGATTTCAGAACGAAGTTCCCGCTGCTTATTTTTTAATGTTTGATGCTCACGAAGAGCAAGACCGTAGCTAATCATTACCTCAAGTAAAAAGTCCAGAGAATGCAGCACTTTTTCTGGAATATCAGAATAAATTTCTTCAATCACTTCTTTATGAATGCTCACAATATCTTCTGGCGATATTTCATTCTCTAAAGATTTTCTACTTAGTTTTTGTCCTTGATACAAAATTTGTTCATTTTGTGTTTGGATATAGTTCCCCAAAATATCTTTGTATAAATCTCTCATCTCTTTATCAAAAGACATTATCTATTTCCTCCTACCGGAGCCACTTAACTGCTTTAATCTCAGTACCTTCTCCGACATTTGTTTCGATGTCAAACTCATCCATCAATCGTTTTACCCCAGGAAGCCCAGCTCCTAGTCCACCCGATGTTGAGTATCCATCTTCCATTACTTTGCGAACGTCGGGGATACCTGGCCCTTCATCTGTTGCTACGACAAGAAGACCGTTTTTTCCTCCACGATTTAATTTCTCAATATAGATTTGACCCTTACCCGCATATAGGTAAATATTACGAGCTAATTCAGAAATGGCGGTTGTAATACGAGCTTGGTCAACTGTTCCAAACCCTAGCTCTTTCGACACATTTCTACCTAATTGGCGTGCCGCTACGATGTCCCATTCTGTTACGATTTTTACGCTGGATTGGAATTCCATATACTAATCCCCCAATTCCGATTGGAGTTTCTCAAGACCTTTTTCTAAATCGAGTGCAGTAAGAACATCATTTAGGCCAATCCCTAACTCAACAAGTGTAATAGCTACTGCAGGCTGGATACCTGTTAATACTACTCTAGCCCCCATCAAATTAGACATGCTAACCACGTCACCTAACACTTTTGCGATGAATGAATCGATCATATCAATTGAAGTTAAATCGATTACCACTCCTTTTGCTCCAGTTTGATGAATTTTACTTAGCAAATCTTCTTGGAATTGAATAGCCGTTTGATCATCCAGCTCCCATTGAATGGATACCAATAAATAGTCGTACAATTTCAAAATGGGTATTCTCACGTTTATTCCTCCGATTCTATATCAACTATTTTCCGCTCAGTCATTTCTAACGCAAACTCTACGCCTTTTTTTAATGAGTTTTTCGTAATAATTTCGTTTAAGTTAATACCTAAGTTCACAATAGTCTGAGCAATTTCCGGACGAATTCCTACTAACAAACACTTGGCTCCAACCAAACGTACGGCTTCAGCAGCTTGAATGATATGATGGGCAACCATCGTATCCACTACTGGTACTCCGGTAATATCTATTAATACGACCTCTGATCGGTGCTTTACGACACCTTGCAGTAAGTTTTCCATAATTTTCTTTGCGCGATCAGTGTCAATTGTTCCTACAAGCGGCATTACTGTAATTTTATCAAATACCGGTATTAATGGAGCAGACAATTCTTGAAGTGCAACTTTTTGCAACATAACTGTATTTTCCCACGAGTTGGAGTATTGTTCTACTATTTTGTTATAAATAGGGCTTAACCACTTGTCAAACCGATAGAATAATTCAGAATGAGTTTGGTCAGCCTTTACATGTTCACTGTTTACATACCCTTCAACCACTACGTGACCCAAGTTACGTACACCCTGTGTCAAATAAGCAAGAGGCCATCCTAAACTCACAACTCGTCCTACTACTTCCTCTAGTTCCTCTGCAAAATTTTCCTGATCTCGGAATGCTTTTGCCAAAAGTAAATCTACAAAATCAGAGCTTACATTTACGTACACTTGCTCGGATACAATGTTTTTAATCCGCTCTGTTTCCACATCATTCATTAACACTAGCCATCGATCAAAAATTTCTGATTTATGATTTTGTATATAATTGAATAAATCTTGATTCATGAGGTCCTCCTTGTGAGTCAATACACTCATTTATATCTATCTATATATATTATCATTTTTAAAACGTTTCTTATTACAATATACGTTTACTGATTATTCCTAGTCAAATTAAAAAAGTTGCTCATAAAGGAGCAACTTAGCATAAATGGAAGTATAATTCTAAAAGTCGATAAGTCCTACACTGATTTGCAAGGCTTCATCCACTCTGTCCATCATTTCATCATCTAAATGGGTAATCTTGTCTGTTAGCCTCTGTTTATCAATAGTACGAATTTGTTCTAGTAAAATAACTGAATCTCGCTCAAATCCATAGCGCTTTGCATCAATTTCAACATGCGTAGGTAACTTTGCCTTTTGAATTTGAGCAGTGATCGCAGCTACAATAACAGTTGGGCTAAAACGATTGCCTATATCATTTTGAATGACAAGTACAGGGCGAACGCCTCCTTGTTCTGAGCCAACAACAGGAGATAGGTCAGCAAAATAAACGTCGCCACGTTTGACTACCAAGTCATTACCCCCCGCTTACTAAACGATCCACAGTATGATCAGCTTCATACTCTGCTAGAAAAGCCTCGGAAGCAATATTTAAGTTTATCTTTGCCATCTCCATATATCCACGTCTCATTGATTCGCGAATATGGCGTTTTTTTCGCTCACGAAGGTACAATTTTGTTGCTTGGTGAATAAAATCACTTCGGTTGCCATTTTCTTGTTTAACCATAAGATCGAGCTCCGATACTAAATTTTTCGGTAATCTTACTAGGATTTCTGTAGTTGCGCTCGCTTCAGACACAAACATACACCTCCAACATCAATACACACACCAATAGTCTCATCTTTCCTTATCATAACATTGATTAGCTTTAATGGAAAGTTAATTCTGTCAATTTCTACACTATTATCGTCAATTGATACCCTCTTTTATGCATGGAAGTTATTATTTTATTGTCTTTTGTTCGCAGACTTTTTATGTTGACTCAGGAAGATGTATATTCAGCGCAAGATATAATTATTAACATCAATATGCTGCGAATCTCTTGTATAAACCCTCGGAACCCTTGCTGCAATCATGCAAGGGATTTCATAATTAATTGTTTCAAGATGCTTCGCTACTTCATCAATTGTAATTTCAGCACCTTTTTGTTTTCCAATAAATGTGACTTTTGTACCCATTTTATACATTTTAGGTAATTTAATCATCAATTGATCCATGCATATTCTACCAACAATTGGCACTTTAACTCCATCTACTAATACTTCAAAATTGCTTAGTTTACGAATCCAGCCGTCTGCGTATCCTACTGGAATAGTAGCAATCCATTCATCTTCTTTAGCTTCATAAGTAGCTCCGTAACTGATATGACTCCCTTTTTTGACTTTTTTAACATGCACAATACGGCTGTGCAGCGAAAAAGCTTGTTTTAACGGAATTGGCAAGACTTCTTTTAATTCCTCAGAAGGACTCAAGCCATACATAGAGATACCTAAGCGTACGCCATTAAAGATATCTTTCGGACGACGAAGCAAGGCTGCGCTATTTGCACAGTGAATCATCGGAGGTGTAAAATTATGTTCTTTCACAATTCGAACCATTTCTTCAAAGAATGTGTATTGTTCTTCAAAATAAGACGAGTTTAGCTCGTCTGCTGTTGCAAAGTGTGTAAACACTCCATCCAGAACGAATCCTGAATGAGAAGCGATGATCTTCATCGTTTCGTGTAATTCTTCTTTTGTTCTAACTCCTAAGCGACCCATGCCTGTATCTATTTTTAAATGCATATGCAGCTGACTGTTTTCACCGAGAACGGACGCTGCTTCTTCAATCCAAGCTTTGCTATAAGCAGTGACCGTTACATCCCATTCCAATGCGGTTTGAATGTGTAAGGCAGGCACGGCTCCTAATACTAAAATGGATTCCTTTATTCCTTTTTTTCGAAGAGCAATAGCTTCATCCAAAAAAGCTACAGCTAGCATATCAGCACCAGCTTGAAGCGCAATCTCTGCTACTTCTTTATCTCCATGCCCGTACGCATTCGCCTTTACTACGGCCATTAACGTTTTATGCCCCGGTATTAGTTCTCTTACATGATTCACATTTTGAAAAATGGCTTCTACATCAATTTCTGCCCATGTTTCTCTATAAAATGCATCCATTACTACGACACTTCCTTTTTTCAGAACCATTCTAAACGTACTTTCCTCTGTTAGTATAATACATCTATAGCCAAACTTCATCTCGATCTTTATTCAAATTAAGCAAGAACAAGCCTACATATATGCAGGCTTGTAAGCTTCTCTTATTTTCCCATCTGACTTTGCACAGATCTAGCAACTGTACTCAATTCATCTGGTGTTAGCTGATCAGAAGCCAGCATAAAGTCTACTCCATTATATGTCCAAGATAGACTTTTATCCGTTAAAGCTCCCACAGTAAAACCTAAATCAAATGGCTCTCCGGCAGTAACTGTAGATGTTGCTGTTTTAGCTACTTGAGCTTTTCCTTGTACAAGCGTAAACGGCTTTTCTCCTTTGTACATTAAAACGACTCTCTCGCCATTTTCCGTCTCAATTTTCTTTTCCTTGGACAGCTTTGTACCTTTTGGAACATCCTTAGGATAAAGGACGCTAAATGATTTTTGCTGAGCTAATGTTGGAACGTCAATCTTTGCACTGGTCATGTTTCTTTTTGTATCAAAAGCCCCTTTATCAAACTTAGAATCGAATTTCACCTTAGAGAAATCAACTTTTATTAACACTTTATTATCCGTGTCCATAATTTTAACCGAAACAGGCGCTAAGTCACTTTTGTTCAGCGTAATTTCTTGTTTAGGAAGCATCGTGCTATTTTGATAGTTGGTTTTTGTTTCAAAAATATAATGCTTATCCGTTGATTTAAAACTTGCCTTTTCATCCTTCACAATATCTTGGACAAGGGATTCATACAAATAAGCTTGACTACTATTTTGCGGCCAGTCACTTTGAAAACGAAAGCTTTTATTTAAGGCAGGCGTTAAAACAAAAACCCCTTCATCATTACGCAAAATCATTTGGCTTTGATCTTTCTTTGTATTTTTCAAATTCACTCGATAATACATAGGCTTACTATGCCAAATCTCTACATCGTATACTTGAGCATCTTTCCCTGTATTCAATGTCATCTTAGCATCTGATTTATACCCCGCCATTTCTTGTACCTTGGCATCCAATGCATCTGTTACATCCTGCTGACTTTTTTCACCGCATGCTGATAAGGCTAAGAGAAAAAAGGCGCAAACAAATAAGCCAATCCATTTTTTATGCATTTCCCCAACTCCTTTATTTCGTATATTCACAGCTAAACGGAGAAGCAAGAACATATCTTGTCTCCCCTATCCACACTATGAATATATGAACAAGAAATAGTGAATATGCAGACTAGCTTGACAAGCGTTCAATAATTACTTGAGCAATCGCATAGTGCGCACTGTGGGAAATAGATACGTGTACGGACGCGTCCAGTGGTTGTTTTGTAACAATGTGGGGTTTTCCTCTTTCATCATTCACGATTTCGATATCTTGGAAGCTGAAATCTTTTCCTATTCCTGTTCCAAGAGCTTTCGAATATGCTTCCTTCACAGCAAATCTTCCTGCTAAAAATTCGACCTTACGTCGGCTTGATAGCTTTTCATAGCGTTCTCTTTCATTTTTTGTTAAAATCCGATTAATAAAAGCACTTTGACGCTGCACCATTTTTTCAATCCGTTCTAACTCTGTAATATCAATTCCAGTTCCTATAATCATTTTCATTTAATCCTCTCTTACAGAATAGTATATAAAAATGCCTTTATAAAAAGGAGTGACAAATATGTTCGTACGCACAGAAAATGCAGCTGAATTTAAACGTTTTTATCCTGTTACCTTCACGCTTATCTGCATCCACATTGCGCTGTGGTTACTTGCCGCTCTTCCCTCACACCTTGCAGAATCTTTTATACATCAGCTTATTGGTGTGAATAGCCTAATTTCTCAAGGAGACTACTGGCGACTTTTCACACCTATATTTTTGCACCTAAGCTTTTCACATCTTCTTTTTAACTCATTTTCATTGTTCTTGTTAGGGCCAGGTGCTGAGCGTATTCTTTCTTCTTATAAGTTTCTTCTATTCTACCTTACGTGTGGATTGCTTGGAAATATCGTTACATTTCTAATCCAATCTTCTTTTTACAGCCATGTGGGTGCATCCGGTGCCATTTTCGGGCTGCTCGGATTTTACCTCTACCTTGTAATAAAACAAAAGCATATGCTTTCTAAAAGTAACCAGCAAATCATTGTCGTCTTTTTAATTATTGGATTACTTTCAGGTCTGCTAACGCCAGGAACCAACAACACAGCTCATTTCGTTGGAGGTATTGCTGGATTTCTTCTCGCTTTTCTTGCGTTCAAGCAGAAAAACAAGCCACAGATATGAGGCCTGCTTTAGGATTTAATATAAAAAGTGGATGAGTTAATAAATTCCACATCTTCATAAGACTTCAAGTCTCTTACTAACTGAAAGAGCGCTTCATCTTTTTTCTTAGCTTCAATCATGCAATCAATTTGTGGTATCGTTCCATTTACTTCTTTTAAAAAGCTGTAAAACCCATTAACATCGATATAATCTGCATGGGCTTTAAATTCTTTATCACTTTTAGGACTAGATATATGCATTTTTAGAGGAAGCGTTTCATGTTCCCACGTTCTAATGATACGATCCCAATGCTCTTGCCATGAAGTTTCATCGTTGTTTGCCTGATGATGATGAAGATCAAAAATGATTGGAACATTTAGTTTTTCACATAAATACAAGACGTCCTTTATATGAAAGGTTGTATCGTCGTTTTCTAACATAATCATTTGCTGAAGGGATTGAGGTACAAGCCCCCAATTATGAATAAACTGCTCCAGTGCTTTTTCTTTATCATTATAAGCTCCTCCAACATGTAAAACACAGCGATTTTGAAGCGGAATATCCATTCCTTTCAGCAACTTTTGATGCATGCGAAGAGTTTGGATAGAATGCTTAAAAACCTCTTTATCCGTTGAGTTTAAAACAACAAAATGATCCGGATGAAAATCTACTCGCATTGGATGTTCCTTCAAAAATATAGAAATACGCTGAAGAGCATCTTTTAAAGGAGCTATGTAGTTCCACTCTTTTAGCGCATCATGGTTAGCTAATGGAATTAACTTAGAACTGAATCGAAAAAACTCAATTTCACTCCACGCATTATGTTTTAATAACCGTAAGCAGTTTTCTAAATTGGATATTGCAATACGTTCGAGCTTGCGAATGGCCGCTTCATGGTCTTTCACGCGCTGAAATTGTGCAAAAGTCATTGTTTGAGAAGGAGAACTATTTTCCAAATGAACGCTCATCGCCACATAACCTAACCGAACAATGGTCGACATCAGTGAACACCCCATTTTATTTTACTCATAGTGTGCACCAATAAAATAGCAATTAACACATAAAAAAACGAGCCTGTTAAGGCTCGTTTTTATTTTACGCTTTGCTGCGAGAATCTTTACGATTGCTGCTGCTATTGCGATTTCTATTATCACTGCCGTTGCTTCCACCGCGACGCTTGTCACCAAAACGCTTTGAGTTTCCACGACGATTTTGCTGTGAGTAGTTTTTAGAGTTAGAACGTGAACGACCTCCGCCATTTCCACGTTTGTTTTTATCACCTTTTGCAATTACCGGTGGTTCAGCAGTTAATTGAATTGGTGATTCGTTTGGTTCTTTTGTAAATAATTTGATTGCCGCTGCCACTAATGAAACTGAATCGTGCTCTTCAAGTAACTCTTCTGCCAACTGTTTGTAGTAAGATAAGTTGCCTTGTGTCACAGATTCCGTTAATTTGTCAGCTGCAATACGCTGTTGACCTTCCATTGCTTCATCAAGCGTTGGAGGAGTCATACGCTCCATTTTACGTTTTGTTGTACGCTCAATATTGTGTAACTGTCCAGTTTCTCTTGGCGTTACAAATGTCATAGCAGCACCCATTTTACCAGCACGTCCTGTACGTCCGATACGGTGTACATAGCTCTCTGGATCTTGAGGGATATCAAAGTTGTATACATGAGTAACACCAGAAATATCAAGTCCGCGTGCAGCTACGTCGGTCGCAACTAATACATCAATAGAACCTTCTTTAAATTGACGTAGTACAGATAGACGTTTCGATTGCGTCAAGTCACCATGGATACCTTGTGCAGAATAACCACGCATATTTAATGCTTCTGATAACTCATCAACACGGCGCTTTGTACGACCAAAGATGATAGCTAATTCAGGTGATTGCATATCTAAAAGACGAGTAAGGATATCGAATTTACGCTTTTCTTGTACTTCTAAATAATACTGCGTAATGTTTGGCATCGTTACTTCTTTTGCTTTTACTTTTACCACTTTTGGTTCGTTCATGAATTTTTCAGCAATGCGACGGATTGGAGTAGGCATTGTTGCTGAGAATAAAAGTGTTTGGTGGTTCTCAGGTACGTTTGATAAGATTTTTTCAATGTCTTCGATGAATCCCATGTTTAACATTTCATCTGCTTCATCTAATATAACTGTATGAACGTCTTGTAGACGAAGTGTACGACGATTAATATGATCTAGCATACGTCCTGGTGTCCCTACGATGATATGAGGGTGCTTTTTCAATGCACGAATTTGACGACTGATATCTTGACCACCGTAAATTGATAGCACGCGTACGCGCTTTGTTTGACCAATTTTGTAAAGTTCTTCAGATACCTGTACAGCAAGTTCACGAGTAGGAGCAATAATTAACCCTTGAATTGCATCTACGTTTACATCAACTTTTTCAATAAGAGGAATACCAAATGCAGCTGTTTTCCCTGTTCCTGTTTGTGCTTGTCCGATCAAATCGTGACCTTCTAGTGCTAATGGGATAGTTTCTGATTGAATTGGTGTTGCTTCTTCAAAACCCATTTTACTCACAGCGTTATTAAGCTGTTGACTTAATCCTAAATCTTGAAATAATGCCAAGTTTTTCAAACTCCTTTTATATTTAGACTATCTATATTTTACAAAAAAAAGCATTCTCCGAGGAAACGGAAAATGCTCTAAACGACTACTTCAATAAATTCAACGTTTAGAGTATAAGCGCCTCAAGACACTCAGACTACATCATAACACTATGGCTTTCCGTTTGCAATAGAGCTTACTTATACTCTTTTTAATATCACGGTAATTTATGCATCATTTTTGAGATAACTTCCTCAAGCTTCATTCCTCGAGATGCTTTCACTAAAACCACATCTTCTCTTGTTGTAATCGCTGTTAATTTTTTAACAAGCTCATCTTTCTCCTCAAAGTGCATTACCTTATCTTCTACAAAATTATTTTTTGCTCCGTGCTCAATTTCAACAGATAAGGGGCCGTATGTTAGAACATAATCAATTTTTTCTGCTTGAATAAACTCTCCCACTTCTTTGTGGAACTCTTTTTCCTGATCGCCTAATTCAAGCATATCCCCGAGAACAAGAATTTTTTGCTTATAGCCTTCTAAATCATGCATCAACGTGATAGCAGCTTTAACAGACGTTGGGCTTGCGTTGTATGCGTCATTAATGAAGGTCAGACCATCTGTTCGTTTCACGAGCTCCATACGCATATTGGTTAGCTTTAATTCTTTTAATCCCTTAGCGATTGTTTTATTGTCTAGTCCAAAATAATGACCTACCGCAATAGCAGAAAGCGCATTGTGAACATTATGTTTACCTAATACCGGGATAAAGAATGAATATGTTGTTTCACGTGAAACAGTGAATGTTGTTCCTAACTCTTCAGCTGAAATAGCACTTGGATACAAATCGTTTTGTTCTGAGCTACCAAATGTCACCGTTTCAAATACTGGATTAACTACGCGCGACGTTAAAAGTGGCTCATCACCATTATAGACAAGCTGACCTGTTGGCGCTAAGCCGCTTGTAATTTCTAATTTTGCCTCTGCAATTCCATCACGACTTCCTAAGTCTTGAAGGTGCGATTCGCCGATATTTGTAATAATGGCTACATCAGGCTCCGCTAAATTAGAAAGAAACTCAATCTCTCCTCGGCTGCTCATGCCCATTTCTAAAACTGCAATATCATGAGTTTCATCTAAACGCAAAATAGTAAGCGGCATGCCAATATGATTATTAAAGTTTCCATCTGTTTTCAGAACACGGTAAGTTGTATCGAGCACAGCTTTCACCATGTCTTTTGCCGTTGTTTTCCCGTTACTTCCTGTAATGCCCACTACTTTAATATCTAACTCGTGACGATAGGACTTTGCTAATTGCTGAAGGGCCTCTAGTGTATCATCGACTAAAATAACACTAATGTCTGTCGGTGGGTTTTCTTCGTCTTTGTTCCATAGAGTAGCGACCGCTCCGTTTTCAATTGCTTTATCGACAAATGTATGCCCGTTAAAACGTTCCCCTTTGATTGGGATATATAAATTACCTTGCTGAATTGTTCTCGTATCAATTGAGACTCCCTCAATTACAGCTGCTTCTTTCCCGCTATGAAATACACTTCCTGGAATCATTGTAGCTAGCTGTTTAAGCGTACGTTTAATCATTGTTGGTTTGCTCCTCTCGATATAAAGTAAACTATGGATAACATTAATCGAAACTAAACACAGAAACACTATTCATGATGAATAGTGTTGTGTGAGTTACATTGTGTGTTTAATTTGCTGCTTTTCGGTATGACGTTCAATTGCTAGTGATACAAGTTTTTCGATTAAATCTGGATATTCAACACCTGCGTGTTTCCACAATAACGGGAACATACTGAAAGGTGTAAAACCAGGCATCGTATTCACTTCATTAATAATGAATTTACCTTCTGATGTTAAGAAGAAATCTGCACGTACAAGACCAGATCCATCAATTGCTTTAAATGCTTTGATTGCTAGTGCTGACATTTCTTGATGCTGTTCTTCTGTAATTTCAGCTGGAATAATAAGGCCTGTATCGCCGTCTTCATATTTGGCTTTGTAATCGTAAAACGCTTTTTTAGGTAAGATTTCTCCAACTACTGAACAAGCTGCTTCATCATTCCCTAACACACCAATTTCAACTTCACGACCAACTGCTGCTGCTTCTACAATGATTTTCCGATCGAATAAGAAAGCTTCAACAAATGCCGCTTCTAACTCTTCGCGGTTATCACATTTGCTAATCCCAACGCTTGAACCTAAGTTTGCTGGTTTAACAAAGCAAGGGTATCCAAGTGTTTCTACTTTTTCATAAGCAGCCGTTCGATCTGCTTCCCACTCGCGGCGGATAAATGATACGTACTCTACTTGAGGGAGACCTGCCTGTGCAAACAGCTGCTTCATTACAACTTTATCCATACCAGCTGCTGAAGCTAATACACCGTTTCCAACATAAGGAATATTCAATAATTCTAATAATCCTTGTACCGTACCATCTTCTCCATTTGGACCATGAAGAAGTGGGAAAATAACATCTAGCTGATCATCTGTTTTTGAATCTGTTAATGCAAACATTTCCGTATTCAATGAAACTGGTGAAATAGCAGTTCCGTTATCTTGAATTTCTAATTGAGCAACTGTTTCAAGCGGACCAGTCAGCTGTGTGCCGCGAATCCACTTTCCTGTTTCTGTAATATAAATTGGATGCACTTCATATTTATCGTGATTAATTGCTTTTGAAACTGCTAGAGCTGTTTGTAAAGATACTTTATGTTCAGCGGATTTTCCTCCGTATAAAAGGCCAAGCTTAATTTTCACTGATGTTCCTCCTAACACATATTCATCTTTTCTATTTTATCATGCACGTTTAGATAGTAAACAGAAATATTAACTATTATTACGTATGTCAAAATAGCTAGGCTTGTGAAAGAAATTCCATCGCCTACCCTTATTATTTAGAATCACCTTTTCCTTTGGCTCATTTGTTTTTAAAAAACCTTTCTTGATTTTAAATCTTTTTTAAAAGTTTATTTGTAAAGTTTATTTATGCTAAAGATAACCATCAATAATCGAAACTATAGTTCTGGTACAAATCAGGAGGTTCAACAAACATGAGTAAAATGGGAAAGAAGATGATTGCTGCATGCAGCGTAGCCATTGGAAGTATTTATGCAACTGGTTATATAAACACTCTATCTAATGCACAAGCTGTTCAAGCCACACCGGCTCATCATCAGGAGAAAACGACGGATCAGACAGGCAATCAAACGATTGTCAATGACAACTGGGGAGAAGATATTGCTTCATCTAATGAGAACAATTCATCAGCGAGTGCTGAAAGTTCTGCTCCTAAAACAAAATACAAAGATGGAACGTATTCCGGCCAAGGAAGCAACCGTATCGGAACTGTCTACGTATCCGTGACCATTAAAAACGACCGAATTGATACAGTTGAAATTACAGAAGCGGATACTCACTATTCTCAAAGTTACATTGAGGACCTTCCGTCTCAAGTCGTACAAAGACAAAGCTCAGATGTCGACGTCGTGAGCGGAGCAACGCTTAGTACAGAAGATTTTCAAAATGCCGTGGATGACGCACTTCAGCAAGCAATGAATGCATAAAGGAGAAACGAATGATGTCCATAAAAACGTATAGCCGCTCTGTCTTATGTATGGGAACAACCGTGTCCATTCAAGTAATTGCTCCCCAATCAGAGGAAGCAAATGTCCTTCACCATATCTCAAAGGCATTTACTATTTTTAAAACCGTTGAAACGACATGCAGTCGATTTGATGCCAAAAGCGAAGTTATGAAACTAATTAGACATGTCAAAGAGCCCGTTTCTGTTAGTCCTCTATTATTTGAAGCCCTTCATTTCGCTATCTTAGTAGCAAATGAAACGCATGGAATCTTTGACCCAACGGTAGGAAAACAATTAGAAAACCGCGGTTTTAACGAACATTACTTATATGGAAAGCCCGTACAAGTGAACGAAGCAGTCGATTCTGGAAGTTATAAAGACATCGTATTGGATACACATAAAAAAACGGTTCTCTTACAAAAACCGATGATTATAGATCTTGGAGCGGTCGCCAAAGGATTGGCCATTGATTTGGCTGCCCGCTCCCTTCCTTATCAGCATTTTATGATTAATGCAGGAGGAGACATCCTAGTTAAAGGACTCAATCAACACGGAGAGTTATGGAAAGTCGGGATTCAGCATCCTGCGATTCAAACGCAGTCATTACTGACTTTACGTGTAACAGATACGGCTGTCTGCACATCAGGGAATTATGCTAGAAAAAATAAGACGCATCCATCCATGCATCATTTGGTTAATCCCTTATCTCCATCCACTCGAAGCAGTCTACTGAGTTGTACAGCTATTGCTCCTTCTGCCATGCTGGCCGATGCATTATCTACGTCAGCTTTTATTTTAGGAGCGGAAAAAGGAGTGAATTTATTGAATGATGCCGACATACGCGGCGTACTCTTCGATTCTAGTTTCACTCCTTTTTTCACATCAGATATGGAGGAATTAATGAATTATGACCACACGTTCTGAACGAAGAAGCGGTGTTAAATATATTAGTACACCAAAAGGTTATATTATTGTAGATGAAAACAAACCAAAAGAAATAAGTCCTTGGGCGCAGCTAGTTAAAACACCTAAAAGATATGTAATCGCTATGCTTCTGCTTTTAACCTTATTAGGTGAATTCAACTCTTCTGCCTTTCAAGGTTTAGGACACCTACTACTTGCCGTATGCTCGGCGGCCGCCTTAGATTTAGGATTTTCTTTTGCTTATAAAAAGAAAATCCAGCTTCCTGACGGCGGGATTATTACTGGATTAATTATTGCCTTAGTGCTTAGCACATCTACACCGGCTTAGGTCACATTTTGCACTGTAGCTGTTGCGATTTTATCGAAGCACTTAGTAAAAGTAAAAAAGAAGCCTATTTTTAACCCTGCCGCTTTTGGTCTTCTCTTTTCACTTATTGTCTTTTCAAGCGGCCAAAGCTGGTGGGGAAGCTTATCTTTACTACCCGTATGGCTCATTGTATTCGTGTTTGTGACGGGGTACCTTGTGACGAGCAAGGTAAATAAATTCCCTCAAGTATTTGCGTTTTTGGGCGTGTATTTTGCTATTTTTACGATTATGTCATTAATAGGAGTAGGCGATGTAGCGGATGCTTTACGAGCTCCTTTTGTCAATTCCGCTTTATTTTTAGCCTTCTTTATGGTGACGGATCCGCCAACTTCTCCTGCCAAGTATAAAGACCAAATAAAATTTGGACTACTTGCGGGGGCGATTAGTGCTGTAGATTACTTAGTTTTTGGCGGCCTTGCCTATTTATTAATTGGCCTGTTACTTGCTAATGCATGGAAAGCGTGGAAGACTGCCAATAAAAAAGTGATGAAAAAAGCTGCCTGATGATAGGCAGCTTTTTTCATACCGGAATTTTCACATAAAATTCCGTACCCACGTTTTTTTGACTAAAAACCTTAATTTCTCCGTCATGAGCTTGTACAATCCATTTGGCAATCGCGAGGCCTAAGCCTGATCCTCCTTCGGCACGGGCTCGGCTCTTGTCACTTCGATAAAAGCGATCAAATACATAAGGAAGATCTTTCGCTTCAATTCCAACGCCTGTGTCTCTGACAATTAACGTCATAGAGTGGTGATGTTTCTTTAGACTGATGTGAATGCTTTCTCCAGATGGGGTGTACTTAAAAGCGTTATCTAATAAAATCATACATAGCTGATGAAGTCGTTCTTGATCTCCTCCGCACATTAACGATTCAATTTCCCTTGTGAAGCGCAGCTCCTTTAGTTCAAATATAGGCTCAAACTGATTAGCTACTTTATCAACCAGCTCGTCCATATTAAAGACCGTTTTGTTTAGCAGCTGTGCACTTGAATCAGATCTAGCCAGTGTTAGTAAGTTGCCCACCAGCTTCGTCATCCGCTTCACTTCATTTAAGCTTTGATAAATATTTTCGCTTTCTTGCTCGATCGTATGATTTGGTCGTCTAAACAATAGCTCGAGATGCGTTTGCATCACGGAAAGAGGCGTCCTTAACTCATGGGAAGCATCTGCAATGAACTCAACTTGTTTGTTCCAAGACTTTTGGATAGGTACAAGCGCTCTATTGGCTAAAAACAAGCCAGCTACAAGCGAAAGAAGCAGTCCAATAAAAGCTGAAATGATAAGAAGAAAAGCAAGGTGCTCTAAGGTTTGAGTTTCTGGATCTACGTTTAAGACAAGTTGAATCGTTGAAACGTCTTGGTCTTTTATATATCCTTCGTTTTTCACATTCATCACTCGATAAGCATGACCGTTTACCTCTTGCGACGTTTGGGTTTTTCCTTCTGAGAGCGCAGGCTTAAAGTCGTCAATATCGTTTGTATACAACCCTTTTTTAGGTGTGATTTTGATTAATTTTTTATCACTGCTCCAAAGTAAAAACGCAACGCGCCTTTCTGTTTCTCTCTCATTGTTTTCCTGGATCTCATGTAAGTTTCTTTTTTTTACTTGCTCGCTCATCTCACTTAACCGATTGTCTGGATTTAAAAAAATAACATGCTGCATATAAAAATATAAAACTAAACTAAAAATGCTCAAAATAACCATCAGCACCATTGTGTTAAATAACACAAGCCTGATTCTCGTCTTTTTAAACATGCTCTTCCCCTTTTAACATAAAGCCTACACCTCTGACTGTACGTACATAACCGTCACAATTAAAAGGCTGAAGCTTCTTTCTTAAATGGTGAACATAGACATCTACTACGCCTACTCCTACATCAGATGTAAATCCCCATACCCGATTAAAAATTTGATCTCGAATAAGGATTTGTTCTTTATTTCGAATAAAGTATTCCAAAAGCTGAAATTCTTTAATCGTTAACGTTAGGGCACTCCCATTTATCATAACTTCATGATTGGCTTCTCGTATAGAAATGGGACCATATGAAATCATGCCTTCTTCTGCCTGCAAGTCTCTGAGCATTACCCTTAACCTCGCAAAAAGTTCAGCCATGGCAAAAGGCTTAACCAAATAATCATCAGCTCCGTAATCGAGTCCTTTCACTCGATCTTCTACACTATCTTTTGCAGTGAGAAAAATAACTTTCGTCAGCACCTTTTGTTTTCTTAGCTTTTTTAGTATGTCAAGCCCTGTCATACCCGGCAGCATAATATCTAAAATCAAGGCATCATAAATATTCTGCTCTGCTAAAAACAAACCTTCATCTCCTTCAGACGCACAATCAACTTCATATCCTTCTTCTTTTAAGCCTTCTACGATACCGTGTAATAATGAAGCATCATCTTCTACCACAAGTACACGCATATCAAATTCCCCCTTTTGTGATTACCTAAATAAGCATTATCTTAGCATGTCACTTTTAAAAATATTTTAAAACTAGCGCGTTATCATCTCTTATACTTTATAAAAAAAGTTATGTCTGCAAGCAGACATAACTTTTAACTAAACGCTATTTATGATCAGGACGTCGGTAAATGAACACCGCTTCTTTTGGCAGTTTGCCAAACAAAAAGCTAGCAAACGGTAAAAGACGATGACATCCCCAAATGATGAGGTAACAGCCCGCTAATGTTAAAATATAGCGTGCCACGATTTCAAAGTGAAACATGTAGTTGCCTTGTATTGGTACTGCTTTTGCTACAAAGTTTAAAACCATTGGGTGAATCAAGTAAAATCCAAAAGAGTACATGGCAATATTTTTAACAATCGTCACGGACTTCACAGAAAGCTTTTCAGCTAATATCTCTGCAATTCGGAAGAAGAAATAACTTCCAGCGACCAAATAAAGCGTATTAACGGCCTCATACGTAAAGCCTGAAATTTGGATTGTCTTCATTGTGTATAAGTGATAATTTAACAGTGAAATAGCTATTCCCAATCCGAGCGTCACTAGAAATAATACAATATTCGAACGACTGTACTTTTTATCCACTTGCTCGCGATAATAAATGCCAATCCAACCGCCGAGTAAAAACGTAGCCATTGTATTTAAAAATAAATTAAATGAAGTGATATGATACGTATTGTTAAGCATTAAATAACCAAGCTGAATGATAATACCAAACAGCCACATGTATTTTTTAAAAATGGTTACTTTTTGTGCTAGCCATACAAAAACCGGCAGCACGAGATAGACTTGTACAATTAAAAAGATAAAATGAAGCTGATAGTAGGACTCTCCGCGTAAAATACGTTTCACAATATCAGCTGCATTTAATTCTGTTGCTCCTACATAGTACGAATAAAATTCATAAATAAGTGCCCAAATAATATAGGGAACTAAAATATATGTCACTCTTCGAGCATAATACGTTTTCCATAAAGTCTTTGTTAACGGCTTGTTAATATAACTATAAAAGAAAACCAAACCTGTGATAACAATAAAGATCCCTGCTTCAATTCGAACAATTCGGTTAAGAAAATGATATTTCTGATAAGCTTCGCTCGCAAATGGCAGTACCGTTGCATACGCTGCTGTTACATGTACGAGCACAACCATCATCATAGCGAATAATCGTAAAAAATAAATGGATTGAATATGCTGCTTTTGTTTTTGCTTCACTTTTTCTCTCCTATATAATGTGAAATATAAATTCTAGATGAATAATAGAACATTCAATTTTTTCTTATCTTTCCCGTTTTACAAATAAAAAAGCTAATAACATAAAATAAATGTTATTAGCTTTACTCGTTTGTATTTTATCTTTCCTCTTGCTATCACGCAACTGAATTTACAAAAACAATAAAGAACTTAAGTACAAAGACCTAATTAAGTTCCTTTTATTTACGGTGCATTTTAAATTCTAAAAATAATTCATTGTAATAAGCAAGCATTCGTTTGCCTAAGTTATTATATACTTCAAGCTTTTTTGTTAGTTCTTCCTCTGGATAAAAACGTTCATCTTCCGCTACTTCTTTCGGCAAATAATCTAACGCTTTTTTATTAGGGATAGAATACCCTACATATTCCGTATTTTGAGCAGCGTGTTTAGGATCTAGCATAAAATTCATGAATTTATGTGCGCCTTCTACGTTTTTAGCCGTTTTTGGAATAACCATGTTATCAAACCATAAATTCGAACCTTCTTCTGGAACAACGTAATTCAGCTTATCGTTTTCACTCATAATCTCAGAAGCATCACCTGACCAAACAACGCCAATTGCCGCTTCTTCATTTGCTAGGAGCATCTTAATCTCGTCTCCTACAATGGCTTTGACATTTGGTGTTAATGTATCAAGCTTTCTTTTTGCTTCTTGAAGATGGGCTTTATTCGTATCATTTAATGAATAATTTAAGCTATTTAGCCCCATTCCCATCACTTCTCTAGCGCCATCTGCAAGTAAAATTTGATTTTTCAGCTTAGGATCCCATAAATCATTCCAACTTTTTATCTTCTTACCATGAATCATATCAGAGTTATACACAATACCCACAGTTCCCCAAAAATAAGGAATAGAGTACTTATTGCCAGGATCAAAGGATAAGTCTAAAAAACGCGGATTAATGTATTTTAAATTAGGCAGCTTCGAATGATCAATTGGCAATAGTAAATTTTCTTCACGCATCTTGCTAATCGCGTACTCAGAAGGCACAGCAATATCAAATGTCGTACCGCCTTGTTCAATTTTGGTCATCATTGCTTCATTCGAATCAAAGGTCTGATAAATGACTTTAATTCCGGTTTCTTTTTCAAACTGATTCACTAAATCAGGATCAATATAATCTCCCCAATTATAGACGGTCAGCGTATCTCCTCCAGAGTATCCTTCGGCATTGTTCAAATGATGAACCACATACATAAGAACGAAAGAAAGGATGACGATGAAGATAAACGGCTTTGCTAATTGCTTCATTTTCCAGTCGCCACCCCTTTCACTTTATTGCTATATCGCTGACTGATAAAGTAATAACCAATTACAATCAGCACGGTAAACATGAAAATAAGAGTAGAAAGAGCATTGATTTTCAGCGATACCCCTCTTCTTGCTAACGAATAAATTTCTACTGAAAGCGTGGAAAAACCGTTCCCGGTCACAAAGAACGTAACCGCAAAGTCATCCAAAGAGTAAGTTAAAGCCATAAAAAAGCCTGCAAAGATACCCGGACGAATAAATGGCAATACCACTTTCGAAAGCACTTCAAAGCGGCTTGCGCCCAAATCACGGGCTGCGTCGAGCAGTGTCGGACTCATTTCCTGCAGCTTAGGCAGAACCATGATGACCACAATCGGTACACTGAATGCAATATGCGCTAATAATACCGATATAAATCCGAGCTTTACACCGATAATGGTAAATAGAATTAAAAAAGATGCGCCAATAATAACATCTGGACTCACGATTAACACATTATTAAATGTTAACAGCGTATTTTGAACACGTCTGCGCTTCACGTATACGATAGCAAGTGCCCCTATCACGCCAATAATAGTTGAAATAACCGAAGATAATAGAGCAATAATAAGGGTATTCAAGACAATAATGAGCAAACGTGTGTCTTGAAACACTTCTTTGTACCAATCTAACGTAAACCCTTCAAATTCACGCATGTTTCCTCCGCTGTTAAAAGAGTAGTACATTAAATAAAAAATGGGCGCGTATAAAATGAAAAACACAAAAAATAAATAAAGGTGGCTGAACTTCCACTTTCTCTTCATTTTACACACCTCTCTTTCCAATGCCTGTTATGAGCATCATAACGGCCATCGCAATAATTAAAAAGACGGCTATTGTGGCGCCCATGCCCCAATCCTGCGTCACTAAAAAATGTTGTTCAATCGCTGTTCCCAGTGTAATGACGCGGTTTCCAGCAATTAAACGCGTAATCATAAAGAGTGATAGTGCTGGAATAAAAACAGCCTGACAACCTGATTTAACCCCTTCTAGCGTTAGCGGAAATACCACGCGCTTAAATGTCACCCATGAAGATGCCCCCAAGTCTCGCGAAGCGTAGATAAGCGAGGGGTTAAGTTCTTCTAAAGAGTTAAAAATCGGCAAAATCATAAAGGGGATAAAAATATACACCGATACAAATACAAAACTAAAGTCAGTAAATAAAATTTGATGAGTACCAAGTCCCAGAAATTCAGTAAACTTATTAACCGTACCATACGTGCCAAATATACCTAAAAAAGCATAAGCTTTTAATAATAGGTTAATCCACGTCGGTAAAATAATCAGTAGGAGCCAAAGCTGCTTGTGCTTAAGCTTCGTTAGTAAATAAGCTGTAGGATAAGAAAAAACCAAGGAAAATAACGTAATTAAAAAGGCATACCAAAATGAACTCAGCGTCATCTGTAAATAAACTGGGGTAAAAAATTTCTTATAATTTTCAAGCGTCAGCTCATTATCGATGCTGAAAAAAGAATAATAGACAACTAATACAATGGGAGCAACTACAAAAAGCAAAATCCATAACACGTACGGGACTAAGTAAATATTTCTTGATTTAGTTTGCATCGTAATCCGCTTCATAACCTTCGAGTCGCTTATCGAATTCTTCTTCCGTTTCATTAAATCGCATAACATGAATAGCTTCAGGTTCAAAATATAAACCAATTTCTTCGCCAACCGTTGCCTTTTTCGTAGAGTGAACGAGCCACTCATTCCCTGCATGGTCATAGCCTAAAATTTCATAATGGACTCCTCTAAACAGCTGTGAATCTACACGAACCTGCAGCTTTCCTTGATCGGAGCTTGTAATGGCTAAATCTTCAGGGCGAATCACAATTTCAACCTGCTCATTTTGGTTTAATCCTTGATCGACACATTCAAATTGCTGGCCGCCAAACTCCACTAAAAAGTCAGCAATCATTTTACCTGGTACAATATTTGATTCACCAATAAAATCGGCAACAAAACGATTAATTGGCTCATCATAAATATCTGTAGGTTCCCCGCTCTGCTGAATTCTTCCTTTATTCAAAACAAAGATTTCATCGGACATCGCAAGCGCTTCTTCTTGATCGTGCGTAACAAAAATGAACGTAATACCTAGACGACGCTGTAATTCTCTTAACTCGTATTGCATTTCCGTACGCAATTTTAGATCAAGAGCTGAAAGCGGCTCGTCCAGCAAAATGACTTCGGGCTGATTTACAATTGCTCGTGCAATTGCTACGCGCTGCCTTTGGCCGCCTGACATTTCCTTTATTTCTCTGTTTTCATATCCTTCTAGGTTAACAAAACGAAGGGCTTCTTTAACTTTTATTGCAATATCAGCATTTTTCATCTTCTTGATTCGAAGACCAAATGCTACATTTTCAAATACATTCAAATGGGGGAAAAGCGCGTAGTCTTGAAAAACCGTATTAACCTGACGTTTGTTAGCCGGGACATCATTAATTCTTTTCCCATTAAAATAAATCGTTCCGCTTGAGGCTTCCGTAAAGCCTGCAATTAATCGTAAAATCGTTGTCTTTCCACATCCCGATGGACCTAAGAGGGTATAAAACTTCCCTTTTTCAATTTCAAAGCTTACATGGTCCAATACAACTGAATCATTATCATATTGCTTGGTCACATTTTCAAATTGAATAATTGTATTCGTAGATGTCATTTCACTTCACCTCTTTTGTTCTATAAATAAGACTCTGTCGCCACGATAATTAACTCTGTTATTCCGTCATGAGCATTTAAAATCTGATGTTCTTCAGAAGCTTGAAAATAGATGGTTTCTCCTTGTTTGGCTTCATATATTCTGCCTCCAAGCTTCACCTTCACACACCCGCGCAAAATGTAGCCAAACGTTTCTGAAAGAGAAGGCTCAAATCTCTTAAATGCACCTTTTTCATGAAGAATAAGACGAATTGGCTCCATTTCTTTTTCATTTGATTCATGTACAAGCCACTGAATATGATAACCTTTTTCATCTTCGCAATAACTCGTGTAGTCTTCCTCTCTGTATACAACCTTTTGAACATGCGTATCAATTTCGAAGAATTCTTTCGGTTCGCACCCTAGCACTTCCAAAATACTAAAAAATGTTTCTAAAGACGGCGAACTTAAATCGCGCTCTAGCTGCGAAATATAGCCTTTGCTTAAATCAGTACGTTCTCCTAGCTCTTCTTGTGTTAAACCTTTTTTTAATCGTAAATTTTTAATTTTCTTTCCTATTTCCATACTCTCGATCCTCAACTGTATTTAAAATTAGCAAACAGCATGAATGATTGTTCATGCTGTTCCAAACTCAAGTTTTGTTTTACTTAACTTAAAGTTTACTTTTAACCTTAAAATATTATACATGAATTATTTTTTAGTACAACCTTAAACACTTAAAAAATAAAAACTCCTTTTATTTAAAAGGAGTTTTTATTTTTATTTATACAACTTATGCGTTTCGTACTGTTTCCCGGATAATGTATCAAACTCAACTTCATGGTAATCTTGAAGGTCTTTTGCAGCTTTTTTAGAGAGCGCTGCCGGATCATCCACTAGCTTTCCTTTTGAATCTATATACATATTTGAACGAAAAGCCGGCACTTCTGTTTTCATTTGATTCAACTGATCGTAGAACAGATTACTTTTGTAACCAAGAGATTGAACAAGCGTCGGAGCAATATAAATAGGACTCATCGTACCGAGATTTTTATCTATTTCCGTATCGTAATTAGATAAAAATAAGAGCGGCGTCTCATAAAATTTTTGAGATGTTTGCTGCGTTTTCTCGTTTCCAAAACCCGTTTCTTTGTAAGCTTGAAGGTTTTGTCCAAGTGCTGGCAAATGATCTCCCCAAAATACCACAATGGTCGGCTCGTCCAGCTTTTGAATTTCATCGTTCAATCGTTTTAAAGCAGCATCTGAACGTTTAATTCCTTCAGCATAAATTTCAATTTCCTTTTGCATTTCCGGTGATAACCCTTTACTGGTTACTTTAATTGTTTCCTGACCATTATACTTATCCGCTGAATAAGGAAGATGATTTGCAATCGTTACAGCATGCACAAATGCAGGCTTTTTCGACTGACGAAGCGTATCGAGTACTTCATCAACTACCGCTTCATCGGAAACAAATTCTTTGTTATCTTTTTGCGTATGCTTCATTTGATCAATAAACTTCACTTGATCAAATCCCAAATTTGGATACACATTTTGCCTCATATAAAGCATGCCGCTGTTTGGATGCATAGCTGTTGTAGCATAGCCTTGTTTTTCTAAATAAGAAACAAAAGACGGATATTCTTTTTTACTCAATACATGCTGATAAGGAAGGACTCCAGGGTTAAAGAAAGACAAAGAGTAGCTCGTCAGCGCTTCAAACTCCACATTAGCTGTCTCCCCGCCAAATGAAGGACTTAAAGACCACCCAGAAGGATATTTCTTTTGAAGTTCTCTTGTATTTTTCATTGGATCTTCAGAGAACGTCACGTTAAGCTTTGTTGGGTCCCAAAACGTTTCGTTCATCACAAACACAACGTTTGGTTTGACTTCAGCCTTGCTTTCTTGTGTTTTCTCTTCCTTTGACTGAATGCGCTTTGCCACTTTGGCCATTACTTCCTGTGAGTAGTCATCCGGCTCTTGCAGCACATCTGTTTTAACATTTGAAATCATGCCAATAACAGGTCCATTATAGTAATAATTATTTTGCTGATTCCAAGGCATCAGCGCAGCATATTGATCATAATATTTTTGAGCAAACGAGTGTTCAAAGAATAAAAATGATTTCATTAAAAAGATGAGCGGCAGAATCATAATAATTCGAAGAAACCATCGAATTTTAATTTTCGGCAAGAAAAACCAAAGAGCGATCAGTACAACAATAGATCCAATAACTCCTATTACAATAGGAATTGAAATCGAATCTTTAATCATCGGAATAACTTCTTTTAACTGACTCGCCTGAATAAAATCGTTCGGGAACAATGGTTCATTTCGAAAGATTTTTTTATAATAGTTTACAAGAGCTAAAATAAAATACAGAACAAAGGTAATCCCAGCCCCTAAATAAGCTTCCCCTACTAGCATAATGATCGCTAGTGTTAACAGCGAAAGTAAAAATACCGTGAAAAGATAGCGTTCGGGATATGCTTGCATCCACTCTATTGTTTTGCCTGGATTATGTATATCAATATGATATATAATAAAAACCATAGCAGAAACGGCTGCTACCACAATTGAAAACACAATTGCCGTAAAAATGGCATACCACTGCGAACCTTGTATTCTCTCTATCTGATTAAATCGAAGTAGCAAATAGAAAGTGAGCGCCCATAAAACAAGTGAGCATCCCCCTATTAATACTACGAACCCAGCTGTATGGATTTGGGCCCAGTCAAACAACATTTTTGTGTCATTTGATACATTAAACATAACAACACTGTATAAAAAAACGCTAAGCAGGCCATACGCTGCCAGCATTGGCAAAGAACGATACAAATGTTTAAACATAACCTTAAGCCTCCTATTTACAATATCTTAACACTTTTAATATGATTTTAACATTCCTATCTCTCTCGCTTTCACGCCTAATTTCCCCATGATCATACCACTAACATTTCCCGAGAAATTTCACACGAAAAAGCCCGCTTTTCTTATGAAAAGACGGGCCTCTTAGCCGTTTTATACGTATGTAAAAATTGCTGTTATGAACGCTCTTTCACTGCTTCTGCTTTTAGCAGATCACGAATTTCTGTTAAGATCTCTTCTTCTTTTGACAGAACAGCCACTTCTTCCTCTACTTTCTCTTCTTCTTTTCTCTTAAAACGATTAAAGAAACGAATAAATAAGAAAATCGAGAATGCGACAATTAAGAAATCAACAATTGTTTGAATAAAAGATCCATATAATACCGTAGCATCTCCAACCGTGAAGGATAAATCTTTAAAGTTTATCCCTGCTAACAACAAACCAATCAGCGGCATAATAATATCATTTACAAGAGACGTCACAATTTTTCCAAATGCCGCTCCAATAATAACACCGACAGCTAAATCCAATACATTTCCTCGCAAAGCAAACTCTTTAAATTCTTTAAGCATCTGTTTCTTCCACCTCCTGCCCTTTATTTCAAACTTTCATGATAATACATCCTAAATTAAACATACAAGGCGCATTTTCACTTTTCTCTTTTTCATGAGATATGTACCAGACCTTTAGTTGTATTTCTGCCCAGATTTTTACTTTATATTCGCTTATAAATAAAATGCACTTTCAGTTGTCATTCAGGAAAGGTTCATATTCAGTCCATTTTCCTTTTATACACTAATAGCATGTAATTCATCAAATATGTAAACGAACAATAGAGGAGATGGCTAGAACGTGAGAAAAATTATACTGCGAGCAGTTGCTTTATGCCTCGCAGCTCTTATCAGCATTTCTTATACAGCAAGTGCGGCGAATGCAAGTGAAAACGCAGCAAGTGGAGATTTAATTATTATTAATAAAAAAACAAATCAGCTTGCTTATTTTCATAATGGAAAGTTAGAGAAGACGTATTCAGTAGCTACGGGAAAAACATGGAGCGCTACGCCGGTAGGCTTTTTTAAGATTGTTAATAAAATTAAAAATCGTCCTTACTATACAGGGCATATTGCAGGAGGCGCTCCTAATAACCCTCTTGGCTCCCGCTGGCTAGGGCTTAATGCAAACGGCACAACTGGCGACACATACGCTATTCACGGCAATAACTCAGAAGATAGCATCGGCAAATATGTAAGCCACGGCTGCGTACGAATGCACAATGCGGATGTCGAAGAATTATTTGATAAAGTGGCAGTAGGAACATCTGTAGCTATTACGTATTCATCAAAAACCTTCGAAGAGCTGGCAAAGGTATACGGCTACGGGCAGCTATGAAAAAATAAAAGCTTATCCAAGAAATCTGGATAAGCTTTTATTCTTCTCTATTCCCATACATGAGCTCCGTACTGTGTGAATATAGCTCAATAATATTCCCAAACGGATCTTCGCAATAAATTAAGTAATAAGGTTTTCCAGGTCTTGTATTCCATACTTGGCTGCGCTTTTTACCGCCTGATTGCTCAATTTTATCCGCTAATTTTTCCACGTCATCTGCTATTAAACACATGTGAAAATAACTTTGATACTGCTCATCGCTGTCTTTTAATACAAGAGGCATTTGCGGCTTATTAAATTCAAACAGTTCAATGCCTACCTGGTTGTCAGCTGTCATGTGAGCATTTTTCATTTTTTTGATATGAGACCCCAGTAAATCTTGAGTCATATTTTCAGCTTTTTCTTCCTCAGCATTAAACGTATAAGGACCCGCAATCAGCTTAAAACCTAAAACTTTTCCATACCACTGCACGGCTTCTTCTACATCAGGTACAGCTAATCGAACGTGCGTAATAGCTACCATTTTATCACCCTCCTATACACAAACATTCCCTTTCTGTTAAAAGAAAAACAGCCCATTTAAAATAGACTGTTTACACGCACTAAATTCATTCACGACTTTAAAGCATTATATTGAGCAATGATTTCTTTTGTTAAATCATCACTTGCCTCTAATTCACTAACCTCTTTTAACACATACTCAATACCATACTCATGAATATTCGCTTGAAGCTTCATCGCCTCTTTATCTTCTTGCGGGTCAAATAAAAGCGCAGCAGCAATAGCCTTTGCTAAGTAGGCATAAGAAAGGCCCGCTTTTTTTGCTTCTAGCGCCGGACGAATCAAGCGATCCTGAGGTCCAAGCTTGCGAATTGGCGCTCTTCCTACCCTTTTAACTAAATCATTTAAATGAGGATTTTTAAAGCGTTCAATGATTTTAGTAATATAGGCTTCATGTTCCTTTCTATCTAAGTCATATCTTTTAATTAGATAGTTTCCTGTTTCTTGTAGCGTTTGCTGTACTTGTTCGTAAATATCTGAATCTCTTAACGTTTGATCAATCGTTTCTTTTCCTTTTAAATAACCAAAATATGCAATCACCGCGTGTCCCGTATTCACTGTAAATAACTTTCTTTCAATAAAAGGAGCAAGGTCAGGCACAATCGTCATTCCTTCTACCAAAGGAATATCTTCAGGTGCTTCTACTACCCATTCATAATAGGATTCTACTAAAACATCAAGCGAACCTTGGTTATGTTGAATAGGCACGATACGATCTACAGCTGAATTAAAGAAAAAGACCTTATTTATCACATGAGCTTTTGTCTCTTCATCCAGCGCATCAAAAATATAGCCTTTTAATAAATCTGTCGCGGAGATTTGATTTTCACATGCAATAATATATACGTTTTCGTCGCTTGTTTTCACGCGTTCAGCCAAACCTTTAGCAATTAAAGGAGCAATGCGAGGCAAAACGTTGGGTCCGATCGCCGTCGTAATGTACGTTGCTCCTTTAATCGCTTCAATGACCGCTTGTTCTTGTGTCAGATTATTTAAACCAGATACGTTTTGAACAGCTAATGTCTCCGGGTGCTCTGCAGCTGTCACTACGTTATACCCTTCATCTGCGTTTAACTGATTGATAATCTTTTCAGCAATATCTACAAATGTGACGTGATAGTTACTTTGAGAAAACAATGCCCCAATGAATCCTCGACCAATATTGCCTGCTCCAAAATGAACTGCTTGTTTCACAAAAATCATTCCTTTATCAAATTATTTCGAAGGTACTCATGAAACGTATCTTCTAGCTTTTTGCGAATTATCTCTTCGTTCGAAGACGAAAAAATCATCATTGCTTCATGGTCTTCAATTAAACTGGTACTAATTAAACTTAAGATTTCTTGCTGTGCTTCACTTAACTCTTCAGGTGCGAGCATTAATAGCAGGTTACGCGCCTGCATGTTTGTTCCGTCCATACCTTTAACTGTGCAAGGCTGTTCTAAATGTGAAACTTGAAAAATCAGCTCTTTCACGTGATGTTCACGGCAATGGAACAGTGCCATACTCGTTTGCGGAATGCCTAAACCGCCTTTGTTTTCTCGTTCCTTAAGCTGATGAATAACGCAGCTGGCATTGGTTATTAAACGTTCTTTTTCAGCGGCGCGTACTACATGCGAAATCACTTGATCGTGACTCACTGCATCCGAAAATCGATACATTCTAAGGTTTTGAAGAATTGATTCGATACTTCCATGCACATCTTTAATTTGCTTCATCGTTTCCTCAAAAGACGGTTTTTCTGTAGAAACGGTCTTATTTTTATATTGGAAGGAACGATAGTCCTTATCTTTGGTTAACTTTTGAATGTTTTTCTGTAAAAAATTCTGGACGGATTGAATATCCTCTTCGGTTAAGAGTGGATTGACTAAAATGTAATCTACATTTAAAAAAGGCAGTCTTACTGTTGAAATCACTACGTCATACCCTTCAAGCGCGGCTTCTTTGATTTCTTTTACCGATTTAATGACAACTGAATTAATCTCCGGAATCTCTTTACGAATACGGCTAGCTAACATTTTCGAGGTGCCAATTCCAGTTGGACAGACAATCAGTGCCTGAATTTCCATGACTTCTTCTTTTAGCACTAGCGTTGAACCGAAATGCAAAACAAGATATGCCACTTCATCATCTGGAAAAATTAAATCCGGCAGCTCTTGATCGATACTGTTTCTCACAGCCATAAATAAAACAGGGTACTTTTTCTTAATCTCTTCTGTTAATGGATTAAAAAGCTCCATTTTTTGCTTAAGACGAAAAATTGCCGGTTCCATATGAGCAAGCAGCCCTTGGTAAAGGGAAAAATCACCGGTTAAGTCGGTGTTAAGCTGAACAGAAACATGAGAAATCATATTCTTAATAATCTGCCCAACCACTACGCTGTCGTAATATACGTCTCTAGTAGTTTGGAACTTTGCTGCACGCAGCCGCACTGCTAAGAAATGAATATCTTTTTCTGTAAAAGAAAGAGAAAATACCCGTTCAATTTCGCGGCAAATATCCTTCATTAAGAACATTTCACTCGCCAGCTCTTCCGTTTGGCCGCTGTCGTCTTCTAGATACATTTGCTTTTTCGTTCGCTGTATCATAATGCAAATATGAACAATGAGCCCTATATAATCGCTGTCAGCCAGCTTAGAATGATGCTGATTAATCGCTTGATGTACAATTCGGTCTACTTCTGCTAAATAATCCGGATAAAAATAATGCAAAATCGTTTCATCCGTATGCTGCTGATTTTCCGCTAAAAACAAGCACTCAATTAACTCTTCATTAAAGTAAACAAGAAAATAATTAGCTAATGCTTTTCGTTTATTGGCTTCAGTAGCTTGAACCTCTACTCCCACCCCTCTCTTTCGATGAAGGAAAACGTAAAATGTTGTTAACCACTCTGTTAATTCATCTAAATAAGCAGTTAGTGTAGTAATACTTACTTCTAAGTCTTTAGCCAGCGTTTGTAATTTAAATGAATCTCCTTCTTCTAGAAGAAGAATTAAAAGAATTAATTTTCTTTCCTGTGGAGACTGATCCGTCGTTTTAATCTTCATCAGCTCTTGGATAAGACGAAAAATTTGTTCATTTTTACCTTCAATCATTAGTCCTTCATCTTGTGTACGAATCAGCTTCAAATCAAATTTTTCAAGTATTGATTCAATTGCCTTCAAATCTCGGTGAACGGTTCTTACACTTACATTCAAAAAAGTAGCAAGTGTAAGTGCTGTATGCTTTCCTGCCGTTTTAATAATTAACTCAATGATTGATTTTTCTCTTGAAGTAATAAACAAGAACATCAACTCTTTTCTTATTTATAAACAAAGGATAAAAAGGCATCTTCATGCCTTTCTATCCCGTTAGTTACTTTGAATAATAGCCATTAATTCTTTAGCTGATTTGGCATGAACCATCTTTTCAATATTGTCCATATCGGAACATGTAATCGCGATACCAGATAAAATTTCTAAATGGGTGCCGTCTTTTCCGGCAATTCCAAAAATCAAACGAACTTTCTCACCATCAAAATCAACGCCTTCTGGCACTTGAATCACTGTAAAGCCTGACCTTAAAACGTTCTTTTTCGCTTCTTCCGTACCATGCGGAATCGCCACGTCATTTCCCATATAAGTAGAAGTCATATTGTCGCGCTCAATCATCGCTTCAACGTAGTTTTCTTCTACATATCCGCCTTTTACTAACACACTTCCTGCAAATCGAATTGCTTCTTCCTTAGAAGAAAAGTGCTGATTCAAGAAAACGTTTTCTTCTTTTAATAAACCATCATTGCTATCTGCATTATTTTCTGCTGATACTTTCTTTTCTTCTTCCGCCTTAGAAATAGTATGATCATTTTTTAGTTGATCAATTAGTTTGTCATATTCCGGGCTAGATAGAAAATTATCAACCGAGATATGATACGCATCTGGAACTTTGTTTTGAGCTCTCGGCGTTAGCTCTTCCTGTGTAATAACGATTTGAGCATCACTTGGAATATTACTGATAGCTGTATTTGTTACCGAAATATTTAAATCTGCTTGCTTAACTTTCTTGCGAAGAAGAGAGGCGCCCATTGCACTCGATCCCATACCTGCGTCACAGGCAAAAACAATTTTTTGAACACTTGCTGGTACTTCGCCTTGCTGTTTTGTAAAGCTTCCTGCTACAGAACTCTTCTTGCCCTTCATCTCTTGCATTTTGCGAGCTGCTTCGTCCAAATCTTCTGTTTGCTTGCCTGTTTTTAAAATTAACGAACCTACAATAAACGATACGACGGCTGCAACGAGAACACCTGAGATATTTGCAACGTAGCTGCCTGCATTACCTGGTGTAGCAGCTAAAATAGCCAAAATACTTCCTGGTGAAGCAACCGCTTGTAAGCCTCCTCCTAAAAGAACAAATGTAAATACGCCGCTCATTCCTCCTAAAATAGCCGCAATGATTAAAAGCGGACGCATTAAAACGTAAGGGAAGTAAATTTCGTGAATTCCGCCAATAAAATGAATGATGGCCGCTCCCGGCGCTGACTGTTTTGCTGTTCCTTTTCCAAAGAAGCAATACGCTAACAGAATTCCTAATCCCGGACCAGGATTTGTTTCTAATAACAATAGAATGGACTGTCCGTTTGTTCGAATTTGTTCTGCTCCAATCGGAGATAAGATGCCGTGATTAATAGCATTGTTTAAGAATAAAATTTTAGCTGGTTCAATTAAAATACTTGTAAGAGGAAGAAGGCCATGTGCAACCATCCAATCTACACCCACTACAAGTGCACCTGTAAAGCCGTCCACAGCTGGACTAACTCCTAAAAAGGCTAGAATTGCTAGAATTCCTCCAAGAATACCTGCTGAGAAATTATTAATTAACATCTCGAATCCTGTTTTGACTTTACCTTCAATAAACTGATCAAACTTCTTGATGATATAACCGCCAAGCGGTCCCATAATCATAGCGCCAAGAAACATCGGAATATCAGATCCAACGATGACCCCCATGGTCGCGATAGCACCTACAACGCCTCCGCGTTGATCGTGTACAAGCTTTCCTCCTGTATAGCCGATTAGCAGCGGCAGCAAATACTTGACCATTGGATCAACTAGTTTGGCAAGGCTTTCATTTGGGAAAAAGCCTGTGGGAATAAATAAAGCAGTAATAAGTCCCCATGCAATAAATGCTCCGATATTTGGCATAACCATTGAACTTAGAAAGTTCCCAAACTTTTGTACAGCTACTTTTATATTAGATTGAGCCATTTGCTCTCTTCCTTTCTCTACGTGATGATACTTTAATCGTAAGATATCAAACGCTTTCATTCAATGAATAGGAAAACTAACTTTGTCGTACCACAGACGGACAAAGCTTTTAATTACATAAAAAAGCAGCTGAATTACACGAATTCAGCTGCTTTCTAACTTAATATTTATCTAATTCACTTACAGGAGATTGAATAATAACTGGATTTTTCTCTGGATTTAACCATTTTAAAATAGAGACAACTTGTTCTTTAGAAGTAGCCGTACATCCTGCTGTATAATTTGTGCCTACATGGAAGAAGATTGCACTTCCCTTTCCTGGCGTTCTAGATTCATTATAATTAATGACAAACCCATAGTCGTAAGCGGGAATGTCCATATTCTCAGCGCTCGTCCAGCGGCCATTCGCCGGCTTTTGCTGCCACGTATTATATAGAGAACTTTTTGAATCATCTACCCACACATCATTTGCTGTGATTTTTCGATATGGAAGCTTAGTTCCAGGATTTGCATAGCGTCCGAATGCTGTGCCAATTGTGTATTTACCGGTCGGAGACTCCATGTCTCCTTCTTTTTTCGATAAAGCGAATCCTTTTTGTCCAAGTACACCATTCGCGGTTAAAACTTGCTTCCATTTTCCATCAACTTTTTCAAACGTTTGAATTTTAGCAGACTTCGTATCGTAGTTATCTGCTGTAACCAAGATGACCTGCTGGGCATTACCTAACGTCTTAAAAGAATCGACTACGAGCTTTGGAGATGCTGTAGCTGAAGCCTGTACATAGTCGCTGCTTACGTAACCCGTACCGCCGTTGTAATTAATTTTGTACCAGCTTCCGCTTTTACTCACCACAGACAGCTTCTGGCCTTTTGTCACACTTCCTATGGATGCATAATTTGTGCCTGCTCCGCTTCTTACATTCAGCGTGCTTGCCGTTACTATGTACGTTGTGCTTTCTGCTGATGGCGTTGTTCCTGATGCTTGTACATAATCGCTGCTTACGTAGCCCGTGCGGCCGTTGTAGTTAATTTTGTACCAGCTTCCGCTTTTGCTCACCACAGATAGCGTTTGACCTTTTGTCACACTTCCTATGGATGCATAATTTGTGCCTGCTCCGCTTCTTACATTCAGCGTGCTTGCCGTTACTATGTACGTTGTGCTTTCTGCTGGTGAAGTTGCTGTTCCTGATGCTTGTACATAATCGCTGCTTACGTAGCCCGTGCGGCCGCTGTAGTTAATTTTGTACCAATCTCCGCTTTTGCTCACCACGGACAGCTTCTGACCTTTTGTCACACTTCCAATAGCTGCATAGTTGGTGCCTGCTCCGCTTCTTACATTCAGCGTGCTTGCCGTTACTATGTACGTTGTGCTTTCTGCTGATGGCGTTGTTCCTGATGCTTGTACATAATCGCTGCTTACGTAGCCCGTGCGGCCGTTGTAGTTAATTTTGTACCAGCTTCCGCTTTTGCTCACCACAGATAGCGTTTGATCTTTCACTACGCTGCCGATAATCCCGTAAGTCGTTCCCGCTCCGCTTCTCACATTTAACTTGCTTGCCGTTACTTTATATGTAACTGTCGCTGCGTATGCTTTTCCCTGATTTCCTCCAATTGAGCTAAAGTCAGGCGTTATAGCCGTTGCAAGCGTAGCTGTTAACGCCATCCCCACCATTAATTTTTTCAACTGCTTTCCCTCCACTTGTTTCTTATAAAATTCTACTATTTTCTATACTTAATTCATTATCTTACCATATTTCAATCGAAGGGAAAGGGTCAATAGATGCTTTTCGCAGGGCCTATAAAAAAAGACAGACCCCTTTGATAGGTCTGTCTCTTTTACTATTATCCTAAATCAACGTTGTGATATACTTGTTGCACATCTTCTAAGTCTTCTAATGCATCAATCATTTTTTCAAACTGAGCTTGTGCATCTTCAGGAAGAGTCACATCATTTTGAGCAAGCATCGTTTGCTCAGCTACTGTAAATTCCGTGATACCAGCATCATTGAACGCTTTTTGTACCGCATGGAATTGATCCGGATCAGCATAAACAATAACAGAATCCTCTTCTTCTAAAATGTCACGCACATCTACATCTGCTTCCATTAACAGTTCTAGCGTCTCTTCTTCGTCCTTACCTTCTACACCAATAACAGCTGTTGGATCAAACATGTACGCCACTGATCCGCTGACTCCCATATTACCACCGTTTTTACCAAAAGCAGCACGCACGTCTGAAGCTGTTCTGTTTACGTTATTCGTAAGAGCATCTACGATAACCATTGAGCCATTTGGTCCAAAACCTTCGTAACGAAGATTATCGTAATTTTCTTCTGATCCGCCTTTTGCTTTTTCAATCGCACGGTCAATAATTGCTTTTGGCACATTGTATGTTTTCGCGCGTTCTAATACAACTTTTAACGCTTGGTTTGATTCTGGATCTGGCTCGCCTTGTTTCGCAGCCACATAAATCTCACGGCCAAACTTGGCATATATACGACTTGTATTAGCATCTTTTGACGCTTTCTTTTCTTTAATATTGTTCCACTTACGGCCCATATTGTTTCACTCTCTTTCAAAATTGAATCTAATAAAATAAATAGGCAATGATATATCCGTTTTTATTATACATCAATTCCCTCTTATCTTTCGAGTTTAATACTTAAAAAAGAAAAGCAATCTTTTGGTATATTTCATTAACTAAATAAATGAGAAAACCATTTGAGAACAGGCTGAATGATTTTGATATACACTTTTTTAAGCGGTTTATATATACATGTCACCCAAAACCAGCGTAAAGGGTAATAGATTATATGAATTCCAATCCACTTAAATCCCTTCCAGAAACAGAAAAAGATACGCTGACAGAATGAAAGCACAGGAAGAACAATTTCATTGTAAAAAGGCAGCACAAGGTATTTCCAAAAAAGATAACAAGGGTAACAAACTAAATACAATATAGGATATACCGCATATCTCCATATAAATCTAGTTATAGGCAAAAAACATCGTTCCCAAACAAAGAGAATAAAAGGATATATTATCTCATTCCATAGCCAAGAAATAGGGTACACGAACAGAAAACGTATGATGTATATCCAAATGAAATAAATGACAGGTTGAATGATTCTTTTTCCTATCCATATGAGGGGGTTAGTAATTAAATATATCCATATTTTACAAAAGATTTGAAATACAAAATAAAAGGGAAAATACAAGACAAAAAAGGTGCCTCGCAACACGTACTTTATACTTTGAGCCAATCCACTAATGCTTTCCACATCCTTTTTAATAGCTGAGGTTCGTTCATTTACCTCTTTCATTATATAAAATAAATGGAGCAAGCAAATATATTTTTTAGCTCAATGAGACTTCTGGCATAAACGGTGTTTGTTCTCTTTCTCAGACATACAAAAACACCCTTCTGTAATAGAAGGGTGTCTAGAACCTTATTATTCTACAGTAACCGATTTTGCTAAGTTACGTGGTTTATCTACATCGCAATCGCGGTGCAATGCAGCGTAGTAAGAGATTAATTGTAAAGGAATAACCGCTGCTAGTGGTGAAAGTGTTTCGTGAACTTTCGGAATTACGTAGCGATCTTCTTCTGTTTCTAATCCTTTCATTGAAATGATACAAGGATTAGCTCCACGTGCTACTACTTCTTTTACGTTACCACGGATGCTTAAGTTTACATGCTCTTGTGTGGCTAATGCAATAATTGGCGTATTGTTTTCAATTAAAGCAATTGTTCCGTGCTTAAGCTCTCCTCCAGCAAATCCTTCTGCTTGGATGTAAGAGATTTCTTTTAGTTTTAACGCACCTTCTAAACCTACATAATAATCTACAGAACGTCCAATAAAGAATGCGTTGCGAGTTGTTGCTAAGAATTGAAGAGCAATGCTTTCCATTTCTTCTTTATCGTCGCAAAGTACTTCCATTGTGTTTGCTACGATTGCTAACTCTTGAACTAAATCAAATTCTAATTCAATGCCGCGTGTTTTTGCTGTTACAGCCGCTAGAATTGATAGCACTGCTAACTGAGCTGTATAAGCTTTTGTTGATGCTACAGCAATTTCCGGACCTGCATGAAGTAATAACGTATAATCAGATTCACGAGATAATGTTGATCCCGGAACGTTTGTGATTGTTAACGCTTTGTAACCTAGTTCTTTAATTTGAACTAATACTGCACGGCTGTCAGCTGTTTCTCCACTCTGAGAGATAAAGATAAACAATGGCTTTTCAGATAAAAGCGGCATGTTATAAGAGAATTCACTTGCTACGTGCACTTCTACTGGAACCTTCGCCCACGTTTCAATGAATTGTTTACCTACTAGGCCTGCATGATAGCTTGTTCCACATGCTACGATATAGATGCGGTCTGCTTCATCCATTGCTCCTAAAATGTCTGCATCAATGTGCAGTTCATTGTTCTCATTTTGATACTCTTGAATGATTTTACGAACAACTAAAGGCTGCTCGTCAATTTCTTTTAACATATAGTGAGGGTACGTACCTTTTTCAATATCACTTGCATCAAGCTCTGCTGTATAAGGTGCTCTTTCTACCACTTCACCATCAAGCGTTTTAATTGTTACGCCTTCTTTTGTAACAATTACTGTTTCTTTATCCATTAATTCTACGTACTGATCTGTTACTTGAAGCATTGCCATAGCATCGCTTGCTACAACGTTAAATCCTTCGCCAACACCTACAAGAAGCGGGCTTTTATTTTTAGCTACGTAGATTGTATTTTTATCTTCGTTATCAACAAGAGCTAGTGCATAAGAACCGTGAAGCAAGCTTACTGTCTTACGGAACGCTTCTTCTACATCTAAGCCTTCTGCTGCGATTTTTTCAATTAACTGAACGATTACTTCTGTATCCGTTTCGCTTTTGAACGTTACATCTTGTAAATATTCACGTTTTAAAATAGCGTAGTTTTCAATTACACCGTTATGCACAAGTGTGAAGCGTCCAGATGTACTTTGATGCGGGTGAGCATTTTCTTGGCTTGGTACACCATGAGTTGCCCAACGCGTATGACCGATACCTGCTGGTGCTACAACACTGTTATCTACTGCCTGACGCAATTCTGCAATACGGCCTTTTTCTTTGAATACGTGCACGCCTTCATTGTTAACAACTGCAATACCTGCTGAGTCATAGCCACGATATTCTAACTTTTCAAGACCACGTAATAAAATTTCTTTCGAATCTTCTGTTCCAATATATCCTACAATTCCGCACATAGATAAAATCCTCCTTCATGTATGAAAAGAGAGTCTCTTTTCATCATCAATGATTATCATCTCAATGCTTTTGTCCAATAAGTCACCTCATTGTTTTTCACATCAAGTTTTCGGCCGTGATAATCAACAACCGGGAGGCATCCGCCGATACTTCGATAAACCTCCTCCTCGTCAACTAAGTCGTTTCCGTCCCTTTACTTAGTTCAGGCGCTTTGTATTCACTTTTAAAATAGATTGTTCACTCCTTTACATAAATTAAGAGACGAACAGATTTAATATTACAATAAGAAGTGAGAAAACGTCAATTATCTTCTTTACTATCTGTAAAAACAGCCTTTGGCATCAGATAATTTCCAAGAATTTTTCTCAACAATATAAAAATATGCATAAACGGCTTGAAACGTCACCGCTTATGCATATAATTAATGAATTACTCTAAGCCCATTTCTTCTTTTACTACTTCTACGATACGCGTTACATAAGTCTCACATTCTTCTTGTGTTTGTGCTTCAACCATCACACGTACTAACGGCTCTGTTCCTGAAGGGCGTACAAGTACTCGGCCATTACCGTTCATTTCTTTTTCTACTTCTTCAATAACCACTTTTACCTTCTCGTTATCTGTAACATGATGCTTATCCGTTACCTTTACATTTACAAGAAGCTGAGGATATTTCTTCATTTCAGCTGCTAATTCTGATAAAGGCTTTTTCGTTGCTTGCATAATGTTTACAAGCTGAATAGCTGAAAGCATACCGTCACCTGTTGTGTTGTAGTCTAAGAAAATAATATGACCGGACTGTTCTCCACCTAAGTTATATTGATTAGCTTTCATTTCTTCCACTACATAACGATCGCCTACACCAGTTTGTGCACTTTCAATCCCGCTAGCTTCTAGTGCTTTATAGAAGCCTAAGTTACTCATAACGGTAGAAACAAGCGTGTTTTTCTTTAAGCGTCCTTGTTCATACAAGTATTTTGCACAAATGAACATGATTTGATCACCGTCTACAATCTCACCTTTTTCATCGATCGCGATTAAACGGTCTCCATCTCCATCAAATGCTAACCCAACATCCGCTCCTTTTTCTTTTAAGAAGGCACTTAATGCTTCCGGATGTGTAGATCCTACACCGTCATTGATGTTTAATCCGTTTGGTGATGCCCCCATTGTAGAGATATCCGCATCTAAATCTGCAAATAAATGTGCTGCTAAAGATGACGTTGCCCCGTGCGCACAGTCTAATGCAACATGAATACCTGAGAAGTCTTCATCAACCGTTTGTTTTAAGTATTGAAGATATTTTTGTCCACCTTCAAAGTAGTCATTTACCTGACCTAAATCTCCTCCAACAGGTCTTGGTAATTGATCTGTTTCACTATCCATTAACGCTTCAATTTCATTCTCTTGTGCATCGGACAGTTTAAATCCATCTGGACCAAAGAATTTAATTCCGTTATCTTGAACCGGGTTATGTGAAGCAGAGATCATAACCCCTGCTTGAGCGCCAAGTGCTTTTGTTAAATACGCTACCCCTGGAGTTGAAATAACGCCTAGTCGCATAACTTCTGCTCCAATTGAAAGCAATCCTGCAACAAGCGCTCCTTCTAACATATGACCAGAAACGCGTGTATCGCGTCCGATTAATACTTTTGGTCGCTCTGAATCTTTTGTTAGAACGTAACCACCTAAGCGTCCAATTTTAAAAGCAAGCTCAGGAGTTAATTCACTATTGGCAACTCCTCGTACTCCGTCTGTTCCAAAATACTTACCCATTATTTTTCTCTCCTTCATGTCAAAACATTTAGTTTCCTGATGTATTATCTGTCTGTCCATCTACGGGTGTAGAATTTTCATCACTTTGATTACTACTGTCGTCACCAGTTTCTGTACTATCTGTTGGTGTATCTGTATTGTCTTCAGGTGTGTCAGTCTCTTCGCTTGGTTTATCAGCTGAATCACCTGAATTTCCCGTCCCAGGATTTGTTCCTGATCCAGTTCCCGTGTCTGGCTTTGTTCCTGATCCAGTTCCCGTGTCTGGCTTTGTTTCTTTATCGCTCGTGCTTCCACTTGTTTCTTTATCTGTTTGCTCATCATTTGTCCCTGATTGTTTTTTCGCTGTTACACGAACTTTTGCCTGTTTAGTCGATAGTGTTGATGTAACAGAGTCGGGACTATTTATTATAATAGGAACCGTGTGCTCCCCGGCAGATAAATTCCCTACATTCGCTGACAAGCTAATGCCGCTTTTCGTCAACTTATCTAAATCAGATTTTGGTCCTTTTACATCCGCATCTACTGAAGCAGGAGAAAGCAGTTCATACGTGTACTTTGAGGATTGACCAGTTAAAGAAACCGGTAAATTCTTAAATGACCTAGTCTCAGCTGCACTTGCGTCCGTTTCTTCTGCGTCTTTCTCATCACCTTGTTTGTCTACTTCCACATGAACGGTAATTTGTTTTGGACTTACACTATCTATTCCGTCTGGAACAGGGACGTTCACCTTAATATCTTTAGATTTCGTAATACCGGTAACATCGACTGGAATATTATCAATTTTATCGATTTTTTCTAAAGAATCAGATGGACCGATAATTTTTACTGCATCTGTTTTAGGCTCTAGCTTCGTAATGTTGACACCGTCGCCTGGCGTGCCTTCTTGAATCACATCGATCGGCACTTTTTTACTAATATTTTTCACTGGGATCGTTACATTGACCGTTTCTGGCTGAACTGTTACATTCAATTTATTTAAATTCTTATCTAGTGCGACAACAGTTGCTTGTTTCGTCACTGTTTTTGAAGCATTATCCAGATCAATAATGGCTTTCACATAAGCAACTTGATCTAATTGGCTTGATGCGCCCGTTACCGTGACGGCTCTTGGACTAACGGTTGCTTCCCCTGCTTCATATCCATTCTTGACTTTGTTTTTATCATAGCTTGCCTCTACTGAAAACTGTTTTGAATCGCGCTCTTCAATTGTTACGTTTACAATATCAGGCTTAACGACTACGTTTAAATTATCAGAGATATTTCGATACTGAACCTTGACTCTATGCTGCCCTAAGCTTAAATTATCAAGGTCAATATAAGCTTGATAATCTTTTTGTAGCTTTGTTTGAGCCAAAATATTTTTAGGACCTTCCAGTGTCATAATAACCGTATCCGGAACACCTCTTACAATTCTGTTCTTCTCATTGTAGGATACTTGAACCGGAACATCTGTTAATGTTTCTACTCCAGTGTTGGCAGAACTGCTTCGGTTCAGAATCTTATTTGATGAACTGGCACCATCATCTAAATTAACAGATAAATATAACATGAAGGCTAACAGCAACGCGATAATTTTCATAACCCACGATCGATTCATCAATTTATCCATTCTTCTTCAACCTCCATTGCCAACGAGTGGAAGAAGTTGCTTTAGAAGTTGTGACTAATTCTTTTTCTAGCATTTCTCTCAATGTATCAATTGTCAATTCACGATACAATTCACCATTTTTGGTAACGGAAATGCCTCCAGTTTCTTCAGATACAATGACAGTCACACTATCTGTTACTTCACTTATTCCTACAGCAGCACGATGGCGAGTACCTAATTCTTTTGAAATAAAAGGACTTTCAGATAAAGGTAAGTAACATGCTGCAGCGGCTACTTGATCCCGCTGTAAAATAACCGCTCCATCATGAAGTGGTGTATTCGGTATAAATAAGTTGATTAATAATTCAGAAGAAATATTAGAGTTGAGCGGTATACCTGTTTCAATATAATCACCCATACCCGTCTCTCTCTCGATTGAGATCAATGCACCTATGCGTCTTTTAGCCATATAATGCGTTGCTTTTATAATAGCCTCAATCGTAACGGTACGTTCATCTTCTTCAGGCAAATTACTGCGTGAAAACAAACGTCCTCTCCCAAGCTGTTCAAGTGCTCGGCGCAGCTCTGGCTGGAAGATAATAATGATAGCTAAAAACCCATACGTTAACGCTTGGTCCATTAACCATTGCAGCGTATTTAGTCCAAGGAAGTTACTTATAAAGCGGACAACTAAAATCACCGTGATTCCTTTTAAAAGCTGTACTGCTTTTGTACCTCTTATGACCATAATTAATTTATATATGACGAACCATACCAGGAGAACATCAACAATTTTTCCTAAATATGAGAGGATTGGTAGGTCTCCAATAGGCATCTTCTCACTTCCTCTATATATGTAATAAAGATAACATAACCGTTTTATTATACCATAAAACAAAATTACACTGTAAATTACATCTTATTTTTAAATCCTTGTTCCTATATACAATGTAGCCTTCTTTTTATATAAATAAAACCGTCCACTGTTCCTCTCTAACAAGATAAGCGGACGGTTTTATGGTTCAACTATTAAAAGTCAACAGCTTGCTTGGCATGAGTTTTGACGTTATACCATACCCAGTCAAAAATCTTGTCTAACTCTTCAATATTGCCTGTCACTTCTCCTGCAGAAGCTAGGTACTTATCACCATGTATAACAGTAACGTTTCCATCTACTTTTCCTTCAATTTTAATATCGCCATTTCTCACAGTAATATCACCTTTGACGGTCTCACCTTTTGGTACAACGACTGTTTTATCGTGAATGACCAGGTTTGGCTGCTTTGAAACAGAAAAGTCTTCATCTGTTTCCCAAGCCGAAAACACCGTGCCGGACATTAACAGCACAAATACAGCAGCTGCACTAAGAATCGGATGGTTTGTAAACCATCTATTCATTCGAATTCGATTCTTCTCACGTGGTAACCCAGCCATAACACCTGCTGTAAAGTTCATAGGTAATTCTATATGAGAAGTGCTTTGCACAAATGCAATGGTTCTTTTTAACTGACGCATATGCTGCTGACAACCTTTGCATTGATGCAAATGCTCTTTTAATAACAGTTCATTTTCTTTTGTAATATCTCCATCTAAATGCTCATGAATGAGATTTACATACATTTTTGGACATTTCATTCTTAGTTCACTCCTTACAAGTGGCGAAGTCGATTTCTTAAAGCTTCACGTCCTCTGTGAATTCTAGTCTTTACCGTACCAAGAGGCAGGTCTAAAATATCGCTGATTTCTTTTAACGACAGCTCATCTATATATTTTAGGACAATGACAGTTCGATATTTCTCAGGTAGCTTTAATATTTCCGACTGAATGAATTCTTGCAATTCTACTTGCTCTAGCTCTTCCTCTGGTAAGGCCTGATCGGCAGCTATTTGAGAGTACATATTTAACCCGTCGGTCCCGGCTACTTCTGCATCTAAATAATAGTCTGGCTTTTTTTTACGAATTCGATCAATACAAAGATTTGTAGCAATTCGATATAACCAGGTGGAAAACTTTTTACTTGTGTCATAGCTATGAATATTTACATAGGCTCGAATAAACGCTTCTTGTGCTGCGTCTTGCGCTTCTTCCCGGTTTCCTAACATTCGATAACATAGATGAAAAAGTTTATCCTTGTGATATTCTACTATGTCAGCAAACGCATCCTGGTCACCTTTTTTTACTTTTTTTATTTTCCTTTTTAATAATAAATCCATGTAACGGTTACCTCCGCCCATTGCGGGATAGTATATATACGTGTACTTTATCATAAAGTTTCACTTATGCTTAATTATTTTAACAAAAATTTGTCAAATACGTTTAAAAAGATTGTACGTAGGTTATGTAATTAGTATAGATGAAAAGAAGAGGAGTGGAAAGCTTGACTCATACAAAAGAGAACCTTTTGAATCAAATTGAAGAATGTAGAAATAACATGGTCACTCTTGCAGCAGAAAACCCTTTATCATCACTAACAGTGGTGAGAGTAAGTTCAGAGCTAGATGGTTTATTAAATGAATATGAAAAGTTTTTCTCTATATAAAGAAGCTCTCGAATCCGAACTAAGAGCTTCTTTTTTTTATCTTCATATATGTTTCATGTACCTTTTGGTAGGTACTAATGTTTTATACTAACTTCTCTCCTAAAAGTGAGCCCATTAATGCAACAGCTACGGTAGCTGTTTTATTCCGTTCATCTAAAATAGGATTCACTTCCACAAACTCGGCAGAAGTGATTAGCTGAGATTCTGCCAACATCTCCATAGCTAAATGACTTTCTCTGTAGCTTATTCCACCGATAACTGGCGTTCCTACTCCAGGTGCATCATGTGGATCCAGTCCATCTAAATCGAGTGATAGATGAACGCCATCTGTTTTATCACGCAAATATAAAACTGTTTCTTCCATTACTTTTGTCATACCCATTCGATCTATCTCATGCATCGTATACACTTTAATCCCTTTTTCCTTTATTAACTCTTTTTCTCCTTCATCTAAAGAACGTGCTCCGATAATCACAATATTTTCAGGCTTGACTTTAGGTGTATAACCACCAATTCGAGTCAATGCTTCGTCTCCTATACCTATACTTGCCGCCAATGGCATACCGTGAATATTTCCTGAAGGAGA
>NZ_CP085442.1:40000-155000 GCF_023824195.1 Priestia megaterium | reverse complement strand
GCAGCCCTTTGTACCATCCATTGTAGCACGTGTGTAGCCCAGGTCATAAGGGGCATGATGATTTGACGTCATCCCCACCTTCCTCCGGTTTGTCACCGGCAGTCACCTTAGAGTGCCCAACTAAATGCTGGCAACTAAGATCAAGGGTTGCGCTCGTTGCGGGACTTAACCCAACATCTCACGACACGAGCTGACGACAACCATGCACCACCTGTCACTCTGTCCCCCGAAGGGGAACGCTCTATCTCTAGAGTTGTCAGAGGATGTCAAGACCTGGTAAGGTTCTTCGCGTTGCTTCGAATTAAACCACATGCTCCACCGCTTGTGCGGGCCCCGTCAATTCCTTTGAGTTTCAGTCTTGCGACCGTACTCCCCAGGCGGAGTGCTTAATGCGTTAGCTGCAGCACTAAAGGGCGGAAACCCTCTAACACTTAGCACTCATCGTTTACGGCGTGGACTACCAGGGTATCTAATCCTGTTTGCTCCCCACGCTTTCGCGCCTCAGCGTCAGTTACAGACCAAAAAGCCGCCTTCGCCACTGGTGTTCCTCCACATCTCTACGCATTTCACCGCTACACGTGGAATTCCGCTTTTCTCTTCTGCACTCAAGTTCCCCAGTTTCCAATGACCCTCCACGGTTGAGCCGTGGGCTTTCACATCAGACTTAAGAAACCGCCTGCGCGCGCTTTACGCCCAATAATTCCGGATAACGCTTGCCACCTACGTATTACCGCGGCTGCTGGCACGTAGTTAGCCGTGGCTTTCTGGTTAGGTACCGTCAAGGTACGAGCAGTTACTCTCGTACTTGTTCTTCCCTAACAACAGAGTTTTACGACCCGAAAGCCTTCATCACTCACGCGGCGTTGCTCCGTCAGACTTTCGTCCATTGCGGAAGATTCCCTACTGCTGCCTCCCGTAGGAGTCTGGGCCGTGTCTCAGTCCCAGTGTGGCCGATCACCCTCTCAGGTCGGCTATGCATCGTTGCCTTGGTGAGCCGTTACCTCACCAACTAGCTAATGCACCGCGGGCCCATCTGTAAGTGATAGCCGAAACCATCTTTCAATCATCTCCCATGAAGGAGAAGATCCTATCCGGTATTAGCTTCGGTTTCCCGAAGTTATCCCAGTCTTACAGGCAGGTTGCCCACGTGTTACTCACCCGTCCGCCGCTAACGTCATAGAAGCAAGCTTCTAATCAGTTCGCTCGACTTGCATGTATTAGGCACGCCGCCAGCGTTCATCCTGAGCCAGGATCAAACTCTCCGAAGAAATGTTTGACTTGCTCAATTAAAAAAATAAAAATTAACGTTGACGTTTGTCGCTTTGTTCAGTTTTCAAAGTTCAACCGCCGCTCTTGGGCGACTTTTTTATATTAACAAGTTGTCTTTCATTTGTCAACAACTTTTTAATATTTCATTTCTGATGAATTGCGATTGTTTTCCAATCACTCATCAGCGACATTTAATAATTTAACATCTGTACTATATAAAGTCAACACTTTTTGAAAAGTTTTTTTCGTTTCATCAAAAAATCTTATTTACTTCCCTGCTTTCACCGAACCTTTGCAAGATCTTTGAAAGGATTTGATACTTCTCTTGAATGTTTCGTTCAAGAACTACATGATTCAAACTTTGTTGAAAAGCAACGTTTGATCTCTTCATTTCTTCTCTAAGTAGTGCTTCTAACTCTAAACACTCCACCTGATTAAATAAACAAATTTTCATTGATTCACCTACTTTTTGCGACATTGATTCTCAAACATCAAAATAAAATCAGTTGTTCTTTTCCTTACCTGTTATTAATTGTAGACAAAACGCATACAAATTAGACAAGTACTACTTATTAAATGAGGTGACAAAATGAATATGTTTTATACTATTCGAGCCAAAAGAATCAAACAAACAATGCTTATCGTAGTTGCTGCGTTTTTTACAAGCTTTTTTCTCTATGCTCAGCAGACGTTTCACTTCCCCGTGTTTTCAACAGATGACGGTCCAAGAGCTGTTTATAAGGCGGATGATAAAAATCCGGAAGTTGCTCTTACATTTAACATCAGCTGGGGAGATGAAAGAGCTATTCCCATTCTGAATGAACTAAAAAGACAGCATATTGAACATGCTACTTTCTTTTTATCTGCTTCATGGGCTGAACGTCACCCAGATATTGTAGAGCGCATTAAGAAAGAAGGTCACGAAATTGGCACAATGGGCTATGACTATACTTCCTATACAAGCCTAAAACCTAATGAGATTAGACAGGATCTTGCAAAATCAAAGAAAGTCTTTGATTCGCTAGGCCTTAAAGATGTTCACCTTCTTCGTCCTCCTAATGGGCAATTTAATAAAGACATCTTAAAATTAACAGCAGATATAGGATATACTACTGTTCACTGGAGCATTGATTCTAAAGACTGGACAAATCCAGGGGTTGAAAAAATTGTCTCGAATGTTACAAAGCCTTTAGACGGGGGAGATATTATATTGCTGCACGCGTCTGACTCCGCTCAACAAACAGCAAAGGCTATTCCATATATCAAGAATTCATTACAAAATAAAAAAGTCTCAAACGTAAGTGTTTCAACATTAATTTCAAATTCAAAAACCCAAGTAAAAGACATCCGCTAAGATCTATTCCCACTGTATATGGAAAGCAAAAGCAGACAAATATGCTATTTGTCTGCTTTTGCTATTCTTGCGTGCGTAAGAAGTTTCGGCAAAATAAGAAGTTGATACATATTACAAATTAGAAGTGGAAACAACATAAGGTAAAGCCAGCTTTCTTCGTTCGTTCGCAGCGCTGGGAACCATTCAATTGTCGTTACAACAATCATAAAAAACAGCGCTGGTACAAAAGCCTCTTTATTCGTCTGCTTTTTCTTTGCATACGCCACTAACAACCCCACCGCTAACAAGAAAACGCTTAACAAAATATACTTGCCTATGCCTTCTCCCGATTGTTGAAAGAACTTATATCGAAAATAAGCAACGTCAAATAATACAAATAAAACAAATACAATTTGAACCGATTTCCAAAGAGATGCAGATTTAAAAATTCCCAACCCAAATCGGTGAATAGTTAAATATGCAAAAAAACCCATTTGGCTAATTAAACTAAAAATAAACCCTACGCCTACGAGCCATGTTAAAACAGCAACAATTTCTCCTATCTTTCCTTGTTGAAATAAGTGACCGTATTCCCCCCAGCGCACCGCAAACCCAACAACAGCTGTACTTATACCCCCGACAGCTAACGTGGTTAGAAATAGACGAACCCAATTTCGACTATTCACTTCCATCTCCCCCATAAGTTACAAAATTGTACCTTTTCATAAATTGTACCAATCACGTTTTGAAAAATCTAGAGCTCTTTTATGAATAAAAAACCTTGATTATCTCATATTAAGCGTAAGCATATTAGGAAAGGAGCTCATTACTATGAAAAAGCGACTCATGCTCCTCATTTATATAGGAATGTGTATGCTTTTAGCTACAGCCTGTGCACCCCAAGATGAAGAGAACAATGGTATGGATTATGATCAAACAAAGAAAATGGTTGTTGATATTTTAAAAACAGATGAAGGAAAAAAAGCAGTCGAGGCAATTATGAAAGACCCTTCTGTTAGACAAGATATTTTAATGGATCAAAACGCGATAAAAGATACAATTTCTCAAACCCTAGTATCAGATAAAGGCGTGGAATTTTGGAAAAAAGCCATGGATGATCCGAAGTTTGCTGAAAGCTTTGCTAAAAGTTTGGAAAAAGAAAATAAGACGGTCATCAAACAACTGATGAAAGATCCTGAATATCAAGGAATGCTTCAAGATGTTTTAAAGGATCCGGCTATGGAAAAAGAAGTACTGACTGTTTTAAAGAGTAAGGAATACCGCACTTATTTACAAAAGATTATGACCGAAACGTTTGATAGCCCTCTTTATCAATCTAAAATTCAAGACATTCTTTTGAAAGCCGCTGAAGAAACACAAGGTGGACAAAAACAAAGCAGCGACGACGGTGGTTCTTCTTCCGCTGGATCTGATTCAGGCGGAGAACAGCAACAGCAGTGATTAAATACGCATCTCATATGAGATGCGTATTTAATTATGTCAGTTATTTTTATTAAAAAACCTAAATGACTTCTTTATATTTTTTAATACTTAGTATTTTTATTGGAATTGTAAACTTTAATTCTTAGCTTTATGGTAAAATATTAGAAATTAACACAATCGTTTTATAGCAAAAGGAGGGAATTCGATGGAATTTCGCGTTATTAAAACGTTTCAAACCATTGTTCGTTTAGGAAGCTTTCAATTAGCCGCTGAATATTTAAAGTACTCTCAGCCTACCATTACACTGCACATTCAAAAGTTAGAATCCGAACTAGGATTTAAGCTTTTAGAACGAGGAAAAAGCATTAAACTTACTGAAGCAGGTAAAATCTTTTACGAACGGGCAAATATTTTACTAAAGGAATATGAATATCTAAATAACACCTTAAAGGATTATTCAACAGGCGAAGCTGGCACTATTCGTATAGGTGCTGCAGAGCCTACAGCAAGCAGTCGACTGCCTTCCATTCTCTCATTATTTAAAAAAAGATATCCCAACACAGAAATTAGCTTACTCGTTGCAGACGAAAAGCATCTTCATCAACATATACGCAATCAAGAAATTGATTTCGCGATTGGCACTGTCTCAGAATCGTTCAGAGATATAGAATTTGAGGCATTACTAACGGAAAAACTTGTGCTGCTACTACCATTCAATCATGCTCTAACAAAAAGAAAAACAATCTTTGCAAAAGATTTAATACACGAAACGCTGATTACAGCTGGGCAATCTTCCGTTCAAAAGAAAATTGAGCAGCTAATCTTTGAACGAACAGGCCAGCTGCCTGCTAAAGTCCAGTTAGGCACTATTAGCACACTTCAGCATTTTGTAAAAGAAAACTTAGGAATAGCCGTTGTTCCACAAATAAGCGCAACTCTTCCGCCAGATCAAGTGGTGGTTAAAACGATTCATGACTTGCATGAGGGGCCTGCAATCGGCATTTTAAAGCACCAGTCTCACACCGTAAGTACAGCCGGAAAAACATTTTTAGCTCTCTTAAAACAAAACCTTGCATTTGATTTAAAAAAGGCGCAGATTGAACTCTCTGTATAATAGCAAAAAGCACGCGCTCGAACAGCGCGTGCTTTTTGTTATTTTCCTGTTGCTGCTTTTTCATTTTCGCAAATAAATGCAATCTTGCTTGCAATCTCTCCATATATTTGACCTAAACGATGCGATTCGTCGTAAATGGAAGGTGCAAAATCTTCTTCATTCCAGTCGGGCTGACTTAACGGAAGCTGTCCTAAAAGCTCTGTCTGAAGTTCCTCAGCAAGTTTTGGACCTCCGCCTTTACCAAATACATACTCTTTTTCCCCTGTTAGCTGGCTTTCAAAGTAGGCCATATTTTCTACAACTCCAATTACCTCATGATCAGTTTTCAAAGCCATAGCACCCGCTCTAGCTGCAACAAATGCTGCTGTAGGATGTGGTGTCGTAATAATGACTTCTTTACAAGCAGGAAGCATGGAGTGAACGTCTAATGCGACATCACCTGTTCCGGGAGGTAAGTCTAGTAAAAGATAATCTAATTCTCCCCATTCAACTTCTGTAAAAAAGCTCGTCAACATTTTCCCAAGCATAGGTCCTCGCCAGATAACGGGTGAATTATCTTCTACAAAGAAGCCCATCGAAATAACTTTTACTCCGAAACGGTCAACTGGAATAATCTTTTCACCTTCTACTACAGGACGTTGTGTAATTCCCATCATATCTGGGACGCTGAATCCATAAATGTCAGCATCAATTAAACCAACTTTCTTTCCTAAACGAGCTAGAGAAACGGCCAAGTTAACAGAGACTGTTGATTTACCAACGCCTCCTTTACCGCTGGCAATAGCAATAAATTCAGGTGCATTCGGACTAGTTAGTAAGTTGCCAGTATTCGGTTGTTCAGCGCGGTACTGCTGAAGTTCTTCAGGCGTAAACTCAACAAATCGCAGTCCAACCGACTGTACACCTGCTTTTTTTAATCCTTCTACAATCGTGCCTTGAAGGCTCAGCTGTTCACTAGTACCTGTTTTTGCAACAGCAATCTTCAGGCTTATATGCTGTTTTTCAGCTTTGATTGTTATTTCTTTAATCGCATCTGTTTCTGATAGTTTTTTATTTAAAAATGGATCTGTAATTTCCCCTACTACTTCTTTTACTTGCTTTTCCGTTAGCATACTCCCACCACCATGTTAAAATCTATTTATTTATACTATCAAGTATATCATACATATTAGATTTTTCTGAATAGAAGGATGCTATGCTTTTTATTTGGGCTTTTCTCCAGTAAAATACCGGCTGACTCCTTCATAAATGGATTCAGCTAACTTTTTTTGATAGCGTTTCGATTGAAGCATTTTACGTTCTGTAGGATTTGATAAGAATCCTACTTCAACCAAAGCACCCGGTGGCTTAGAATACTTAAGAAGGTAGAGAGTTTGAATAGCTTTTGCTTCACGACTCGTATTATCCAGATTATTTCTTAGCTCTTGTTGAATGAGTTTGGCCACTTGCTCGTTTTCTTTTAGGGACCCGTAATAGAAAGTTTGAGCCCCTCTCCACGCAGAGGATGGAATAGCATTCAAGTGAATACTTAAGTACAAATCAGCATTGGATTTATTAATCATCGTTAAGCGATTTTTTAAGTCTTCTACTTTTCTGCGACTGTATCCTCTTGTGTCTTTGGCCGCTAGGTCTTCGTCTTTTTCTCTCGTCATAATAACAAGTGCCCCTTGCTCTTGCAGATAGTCCCGAAGCATTAACGAAATTTTAAGAGTTATTTCTTTTTCAAGCACTTCCTCCTCTCCTACGGCTCCTCCATCAACACCGCCATGTCCAGGATCTAGCACAATAACTTTCCCGCTAAGAGGAAGTGAAAGCGAACCGGATGATGTTTTATGATCTATCTGATATTGTACAATGACAAAAAGAACGAGAAGCGCTATAATTGTGCTCATTATTTTTACTTTAGACATTTTATCCCTTCCCTTCTTGCCTCACCTATTTATTTCTATATGGGACAAGAACGGGAATTATGAGTACTTTTTAATGCAAACGTAACCGACGTCTTTTTTCTGCGGTTCGATAACCTTCTTTCCACCAGTCCTGCACATATCCTTGACACAAATAATACAGACCATCTTGATAAAGGTCTGTTACAGACATGCTAACGGCTCCGTACAATGTATCAATTAAAAGAGACTCTTCTTGCTTACTGTGCTTCTGAAAATCCTCGTAGCCTTTACCACGTTTACTCACCCGGGCACCTAATAAAAATGATTCTATGGCAATATCAAGACAGTACTCCTCCACATGTTCGTCTCCTAGCATATTCCACTGAAACATTGGATGAAAATAACGGCGCAGCCTCTCTTGAAGCAAATCAAACGACAGCTCTCTTAGGACTTTGCGTTCATATTTCATTTCTTTTTCATAACGTTTTTCTTTTAAATATGTAACCTCGTTCACGATAACGCCTCCCTTTTTTACATATTGTCTGCACAAGCGTTCGTCTCATACGCAAACAACAAATAAAAAAAGCCTTGGTCCAGAGACCAAGGCTTGAAACGTAATATAAAATTAACGTTTTGAGAATTGTGGTGCACGACGAGCGCCTTTAAGACCGTATTTTTTACGTTCTTTCGCACGAGCGTCACGAGTTAATAGACCAGCACGTTTTAATGTTCCACGGTATTCAGGGTCTGCTTCTAATAAAGCACGAGAGATTCCGTGACGGATAGCGCCAGCTTGACCTGCATAACCTCCACCATTAACGTTTACAAATACGTCATAGTTACCTACAGTTTCAGTTAAAGCAAGTGGTTGTTTTACTACTTCACGTAGTGCAGCAAATGGAATGTATTCTTCGATTTCACGACCGTTGATTGTTACGCGACCGTTACCTGGTACTAAACGTACACGAGCAACAGAGCTTTTACGACGACCAGTTCCGTAATATTGTACCTGTGCCAAGATAATAACCTCCTCTTATTAATTATCCGCGAAGTTCGTAAACTTCTGGTTTTTGTGCTTCATGTGGATGTGTGTCACCAGCATACACATGTAATTTTTTGAACATTTGACGGCCTAGGCTACCTTTTGGAAGCATGCCTTTGATTCCTAATTCAAGCATTTTCTCAGAGTAGTTAGTACGCATTTCTAATGCTGTACGTTGTTTCAAACCACCTGGGTGCATGCTGTGACGGTAATAAATTTTATCAGTTAATTTTTTACCTGTTAATTCGATTTTTGACGCATTGATAAGGATCACGTGATCACCAGTATCAACATGTGGTGTAAAAGTTGGTTTATGTTTACCGCGTAAGATTGATGCTACTTCACTTGCTAAACGACCTAAAGTTTTACCTTCAGCATCGACAACATACCATTTACGCTCTACTTCGTTTGCTTTCGCCATGAAAGTTGTACGCATGAGTTTCCCTCCTAATTTTCATCATCAATTATAAAATTATTTCAACCTTCTATTTCAACACGATTAATTTCCGGGGCTAACCGTGGGGTTAAAATACATACCATATGATATATTATATCTTTAAGCTACTAATGTCAAGAAAATGTTACACCAGGTTTAGTTGTCATAGAAAACGCGCCATAAATATAGTCCTTGCGAAGGCGCAGTTTTCCCTGCACGAGGACGTGATTTGCTTTCTAGAATATCTTTTATAGCATCTGGTTCAATACGGCCTTGTCCCACTTCTAAAAGCGTTCCAACAAGAATACGAACCATATTATACAGAAAGCCACTTCCAACGAATCTAAACACAAGCTGACTATTCTCTTCATACATATCAATCTTGTAAATCGTACGAATCTTATCTTCCACTTCTGTCCTCGCTGAACAAAAGCTTGTAAAGTCGTGTGTACCGAGTAAATATGTGATGGCTTTTTTCATTTTTGAGTAGTCTAATGGATAAGGGTAATGGTATGCATAAGAACGAGTGAAAGGATTTCGATCTTCGCCGCGCAAAATATGATAGCGATACTCTTTTGAAGTAACGTCATACCGGGCGTGAAAATGTGCATCAACTTCACATACATTCTTCATTACAATATCATCTGGTAGCATTGAATTCAATGCTTTTTTCCACTTATCACATGGAATATTTAGGTTTGTATCAAAATGAATGACTTGCCCCTGTGCATGAACATTTGTGTCCGTTCGTCCAGAGGCGTAAATCGGCACTTTTTTGTTATGCATTTTTTCTAGAACGGCTTCAATCTCCAGTTGAACAGTTCGCTTATTGGGCTGAACTTGATAACCGGAAAAGTGGGTGCCGTCGTATGCAACTATACATTTTAAACGTTTCATCTTTTCACCAAACAATCTTTACGTTCTAATCAGCACTAAAACAACTGCTACTGCTAGCAGAAGTAAAAGCATAATTGTATCTATGCTTCCCCATTTCAATTGACGATACTTTGTACGCCCTTCTCCGCCTTTATAACCCCTTGCCTCCATGGCAATAGCTAGCTCTTCAGCGCGCTTAAACGAACCTATAAACAAAGGAACAAGCAAAGGAACGACAGCTTTCAAACGATCCGTAATGGGGCCGCTGCTAAAGTCCACTCCTCGTGCTGTCTGCGCTTTAATAATTTTATCTGTCTCTTCCATCAATGTAGGAATAAAGCGAAGAGAAATGGACATCATTAAAGCTAATTCGTGTACGGGAAGCTTGAGCTTTTTAAATGGATTCAGCAAGCTTTCCATTCCATCTGTTACTTCAATAGGCGTAGTCGTTAAAGTTAGCATCGTCGTAATTAAAATTAAGAACAAGAAGCGCAAGGAAATTAAAACACCTTGAATAAGGCCGCCTTTATAGACAGAAAACCATCCCCATTCAAATAAAAGAGGACCTTCCTTTGTCATAAAAATGTGCAAAAGAAACGTGATGATAATAATAAACATAACGGGCTTTAACCCTCTTAAAATAAACGAAAGGGGCACTTTACTCATGGCCACTATCATAAGGGTATACACACCTAAAAAAGCATAGCCGATAGGGTTATTTGCTAAAAACACAATTAATACATACGCAAACACAAGAAGCAGCTTGGCCCGAGGATCCATTCGATGGACAACCGATTGACCCGGCACATACTTACCAATAATGATTGAGTTCATCATAATCGTTCACCTTGCTGCATAAGGTGCTGCACTTTCTCTACCACTTCAGAAAAGGTAATTACCGTATCCGATGCTTCAAGCTGAAATTTCTCTTGCAGCTTCAGCATAAAGCGAAGCGATTCTGGAACATCCAATCCATATTCTTTTAGCTGCGTATGCTGACCAAACACTTCTCTAGGTGACCCTTTCATCGCAACCGTTCCCTTATTCATCACAATTAGCTCATCAGCGTACATAGCTGCATCTTCCATGCTGTGAGTCACGAGAATCGTCGTCAAGCCTTTTTCTTTATGAAGACGATAAATCATATTCATAATTTCTTGACGCCCTCTAGGGTCCAATCCAGCAGTTGGTTCATCTAAAATTAGCACATTAGGATTCATCGCTAAAATACCTGCTATCGCTACACGACGCATTTGTCCACCGCTCAAATCAAAAGGAGATCTGGTGAGAATGTCTTCTGGCAACCCTACTAACTTGATAAGCTCTCTTGCTTTTTGCTTTGCTTCTTCTTCCGAAACGCCATAATTCATTGGTCCAAAAGCTATATCTTTTTCCACCGTTTCTTCAAAAAGCTGATGTTCTGGAAATTGAAACACCACGCCTACTTGCTGACGAATAGCTTTTAAATTCTTTTCTTTTCGATTGGCTTTAATGGTGCGCTCACCGATTTGAATTTCACCAGCAGTTGGCTTCAATAAGGCATTCAGATGCTGTATGATTGTTGATTTCCCAGAACCAGTATGGCCAATAACAGCCAAAAATGTACCTGATTGAATGTTTAAATTTAAGTCATGTAGAGCAATTCGTTCAAATGGTGTATTAACTTGATAACGATGCTCTACTTCTTTGAATATAATGTCCATAGTTCGTCCACCAAGTCCTCATCTGTTAAATGAATTTTTGATAAAGGAATTCCTACGGAAGCAAAACGATGGCTTAGTTTAACGGAAAACGGCAAGTCTAGTCCAATATCCGTTAACTTGGAACCTAATGCAAATACTTCGCGTGGAGTACCTGTTGCATATATCTTCCCTTTGTTCATCACAACGACTCTGTCAGCCATTGCTACTTCATCTAAATCGTGAGTAATTGAAATAACCGTCAGTTGTTTTTCTTCTTTTAATTTTCTAACAGTTTCAAGCACTTCAGTTCGCCCAATAGGATCTAACATAGATGTTGCTTCATCTAGAATGATGACAGATGGCTGTACGGCAATTATACCCGCAATGGCCACACGCTGTTTTTGTCCACCTGATAGCTGATGAGGCTCTTGATCCAGAAAAGCACTCATATTGACCATTTCGATTGCTTCAGGTATACGTTTTTCCATAATCTCAAATGGAATCCCGTTGTTTTCAAGCCCAAACGCAATATCGTCTTGAACGGTTGAGCCAACAAATTGATTATCTGGATTTTGAAACACCATTCCAATCTGCTTGCGCACATCCCATATTGTTTCTTCAGATAAAAGAGTATCGCCCACTCGAACCGTTCCTTTTTCAGGTAGCAAAAGGCCGTTTAGAATTCGTGCCAGCGTCGACTTACCAGATCCATTATGTCCAGCTATCGCTAACCATTCACCTTTATAAGCAGAGAGAGAAAGGTGATCTAATGTTAGGTCTGCTTCAGGATCGTATCGAAAGCATAAATCTTTTACCTCTAAAGACATTTCTTTCAACGCTATCTTCCTCTCAGCTTTTTCTATTGCAGCATTGCCTACATTGATTTTTTACACTATTTACCCGGTTTTAGGTATAAAAAAAGGGCAACGACTAGTTACACACTGTCTCGCCCTTTTCTATCTGTATTAAAAATATTAAACTAATTCAATGATAACCATTGGAGCACCGTCACCACGGCGAGGTCCAACTTTTAAGATACGAGTGTAACCGCCTTGGCGATCTTCGTAGCGAGTAGCGATATCGCTGAATAGTTTTTGTAAAGCGCTTTGACCAGCTTCTTCGTTAGCTACTTCATTACGGATGTAAGATGCAGCTTGACGACGAGCGTGTAGATCTCCACGTTTACCTAAAGTAATCATTTTTTCAACAGTTGAACGTAATTCTTTTGCACGAGCTTCAGTTGTCTCAATGCGTTCACTGATGATTAAATCAGTTGTTAAATCACGAAGAAGCGCCTTGCGTTGTGCGCTTGTACGACCTAATTTACGGTAAGACATGTGAGGTCCCCTCCTTTGTTAAGTAGTTAAACAGGTAGATATAATCAGTCGTCCTTACGTAGACCCAAACCTAATTCTTCAAGTTTAGCTTTAACTTCTTCTAAAGATTTACGGCCTAAGTTACGAACTTTCATCATATCTTCTTCTGTTTTATTAGCAAGCTCTTGTACAGTATTGATGCCTGCTCGTTTTAAGCAGTTGTAAGAACGAACAGATAAATCTAGTTCCTCGATCGTCATCTCTAGAACTTTTTCTTTCTGGTCTTCTTCTTTTTCTACCATAATCTCTGCTTTTTGAGCTTCATCTGTTAAGTTAACGAAGATATTTAAGTGTTCCGTTAGAATCTTTGCACCTAAAGCAACAGCTTTTTCTGGCTCGATGCTACCGTCAGTCCAAACATCCAACGTTAACTTATCGTAATTTGTCATTTGACCAACACGAGTATTCTCTACATAATACGATACGCGAGTAACAGGCGTATAGATTGAATCAATTGGAAGTACACCAATTGGTTGGTCTTCACGCTTGTTAGCATCGGCAGGATTATAACCTCGACCTGTGCGAGCAGTAAGTCTCATACGGAAATGAGCATCTGACTCAAGTGTTGCAATATGAAGATCCGGATTTAGAACTTCGATATCGCTGTCTGCTTGAATGTCAGCAGCCGTTACTGTACCAGGACCTTTAACATCGATCTCAAGTGTTTTCTCTTCATCAGAGTAAATCTTTAACGCTAACTTTTTAACGTTTAAAATGATGTTTGTTACATCTTCAACAACTCCAGGAACTGTTGAAAATTCATGTAATACACCTTCAATTTGAATAGATGTTACAGCTGCACCAGGGAGTGAGGATAATAGGATACGACGTAAGGAGTTACCCAAAGTAGTACCATATCCACGCTCAAGTGGTTCGACGACGAATTTACCGTACTTTCTATCATCGCTGATTTCTACCGTTTCGATTTTTGGCTTTTCAATCTCTATCAATATAAACCCTCCTTCAAAACGTCGAAACCTCGGCTAGACGGCTGATTTCTCAAATGCCTAACCGAAATTCCCTATTAGACAGTTCCCGAATGTGCACAACAAATGGAAAACATTTCGTTGCATGAATAAATTCTACACCATCATCATTATAGACAACGAAATAGAATCTATACATATTAATTATACACGACGACGTTTTGGTGGGCGGCATCCGTTGTGAGGTACAGGAGTAACATCTTTAATAGCTGTTACTTCTAAACCTGCAGCTTGAAGAGCACGGATAGCTGCTTCACGACCAGCACCAGGGCCTTTAACTGTAACTTCAAGAGTTTTCATTCCGTTATCCATAGAAACTTTAGCAGCAGTTTCAGCAGCCATTTGCGCAGCAAATGGAGTAGATTTACGAGAACCTCTGAAGCCAAGTGCGCCTGCACTAGACCAAGCAATCGCATTACCGTGAACATCTGTAATTGTTACAATAGTGTTGTTAAACGTTGAGCGAATATGAGCTACACCAGCTTCAATATTCTTTTTCACGCGACGTTTACGTGTATTAGTTTTACGTGCCATCTGTTAATGACCTCCCTTACTAATTATTTCTTCTTGTTCGCTACAGTACGGCGTGGGCCTTTACGTGTACGAGCATTGTTTTTACTGTTTTGACCACGAACTGGTAAACTACGACGGTGGCGGATACCACGGTATGAACCAATCTCAATTAAACGTTTGATGTTTAAAGAAACTTCACGACGAAGATCGCCTTCTACTTTATAGCTATCTAAAATATCACGAATTTTACCTAATTCTTCTTCTGTTAAGTCACGAACGCGAGTATCTTCAGAAACTCCAGCTTCAGCTAGAACTTTTTCAGCAGTTGGACGACCAATACCGAAAATGTATGTTAATGAAATTACTACACGCTTGTCACGAGGAATATCAACACCAGCAATACGTGCCATATGAATAGTGCACCTCCTTATTGATTAACCTTGTTTTTGTTTATGCTTAGGGTTTTCACAAATTACCATTACTTTACCTTTTCTACGGATAACTTTACATTTTTCGCAGATTGGTTTAACTGATGGTCTGACTTTCATGTTTCATACCTCCTTGATAGTACGGAGTGCATAGGTTTTATTTGAAACGGTACGTAATTCTACCGCGAGTTAAATCGTATGGTGACAATTCTACAGTTACTTTATCACCAGGTAAGATTCGAATGAAATGCATGCGAATTTTTCCTGATACGTGAGCAAGTACTGTATGACCATTTTCTAATTCTACCTTGAACATAGCGTTAGGTAAAGTCTCAGCAACTGTACCTTCAACTTCAATTACATCGTCTTTTGCCATTAAAGTGCTCTCCTTTCTTTGAAACAGTAACAAGCTATCATTAAACGACTTAAAAAGAACCTGTTCTGAACATCCGGAGATCGTAATCATTAAATTCAAGATGATTGACGCTAATATACATCTTTACCATTTTAACAGCAATTCAGACGAAAAACGATCATCGTGAATTTAGATAATTACTGTTTACTGTCCAGTGCATCTAGCGAGGAATGGATAGAGATAACATCCTTTAACATTACAATGCTGTCAGAATTTCATATCCCGTCTCAGTAATTGCAATAGTATGTTCGAAGTGCGCACACATTTTACCATCTACTGTGACAACTGTCCAGTTATCAGGTAATGTTTTTACATATCGCATACCAGCATTCACCATTGGCTCAACTGCCAATACCATGCCTGGACGTAGACGCGGTCCTTTATTCGGTGGACCATAATGAGGTACTTGCGGATCTTCATGTAAGTCTTTGCCGACCCCATGGCCAACATATTCTCTTACAATCGAAAAGTTACGTGATTCTGCGTACTGTTGAATAGCATGTGAAATATTCGACAAACGCTCACCCGGCTTAGCTTCTGCTAATCCTTTGTAGAGAGATTGCTCAGTCACATCAAGCAGCTCTTGATTTTCTAATGAAATCTTTCCTACTCCATATGTCCAAGCTGAATCACCGTGATAGCCACCGAATTTAGCTCCGATGTCTAAACTGATGATATCCCCTTCATTAAGCTTGCGTTCACCCGGAATACCATGAACTAATTCTTCATTCACAGAAGCACATACACTGCCGCGAAAACCATTATACCCTTTAAAAGACGGAATTGCATCATGTTGACGAATAAAATTTTCAGCAATTGCATCCAATTCTATAGTCGTAATACCTGGAGCGATATGCTTTTTTAACTCTTGATGAGTTAAAGCCACGATTCGTCCAGCTTCACGCATGACCTCAATTTCCTCTGGTGTCTTGCAAATGATCATTGCTTAACCCCAGCAAGTAATTGACGAACATCCTCAAACACAATGTTAATATCTTGATTACCATTAATATTGCGTAGATAACCTTTTTCTTGATAGAAATCAAGTAGAGGTTGAGATTGTTTAACATTAACTGAAAGTCTAGTTGAAACCGTCTCAGCATTGTCATCTGCACGTTGGTAGAGCTCTCCGCCACATTTGTCACAAACTCCTTCTTTCGCAGGAGGATTGAATACTAAGTGGTAAGTAGCTCCGCAATCTTTACAAATGCGGCGTCCAGTAAGACGCTCCATTAAAATGCTTTGATCTACATCAATATTAATCACATAATCAATTTGCTTGTTTAGTTCTTTTGTAATTGTTTCAAGAGCTTCTGCTTGGGCTACTGTTCTTGGGAAGCCATCAAGTAAAAAGCCGTTTTCACAATCTTGTTTGTTTAAACGCTCGCGCACAATTCCAATTGTTACTTCATCAGGAACAAGGTTACCTTGATCCATAAATGATTTAGCTTTTAAACCTAGTTGCGTTCCTTCTTTAATTGCAGCTCGGAACATATCTCCTGTTGAGATATGAGGGATATCGTAATGCTCAACGATTTTTTCTGCTTGAGTACCTTTCCCAGCACCAGGAAGGCCCATTAACACTAAATTCATTTCTTGCTTCCCCCTCAGTATCTTATCCGTTTAATGGGAAAGCAGCTTGCTTCCCACTAAACAGCTTTACTTAATAAATCCCTTATAATGGCGTTTCACTAATTGACTCTCAAGCTGTTTCATTGTCTCAAGAGCTACACCGACAACAATTAACAAACTAGTACCGCCGATCTGAGCAGATGATGGTAAGTTTGCAATTTTGATGAACAGAACCGGCAACACAGCAATTAACGCAAGGAATATCGAGCCGATTAATGTCAGACGATATAACACTTTCGTTAAATAAGCTTGTGTGCTTTTACCAGGACGGATGCCTGGGATGTAGCCACCTTGCTTTTTCAAGTTCTCTGCTACTTGTTCAGGGTTAACTTGAACAAATGTATAGAAGTAACAAAAAGCAATGATTAACGCTACATACACTATCATACCAATTGGCTTAGTATAGTCAAATGTATTCTGAATCCACGTCGTTACATCATTTGGACCGAAAAATGATGCAATTGTTGGTGGTGTAATAATAAATGAAACTGCAAAGATAACAGGAATAACCCCAGCAGCATTTACTTTTAACGGTAAATGAGTGGATTGACCTCCAACAGGATTACGACCAGCTGAACCCTTTGCATATTGAATAGGAATTTTTCGTAGCGCTTGTTGGAAATAAATAACCCCAACAATAATAGCTAAAACTGCAATTGCAATTAAAACTACCGTTACGATACGAATGAATAATTGATCCCCAACGTCTTCAAATTGCTGTGCATAAATTTGATTTAATGTTGTCGGAATACCAGCTGCAATCCCAGCAAAGATAATGATAGAAATACCATTACCTACGCCTTTTGCAGTAATCTGCTCTCCTAACCACATTAAGAAGGCAGTACCTGCCGTTAACACTGTAGCAATTAGAAGATACGTAGAAATTCCTGGATTAGCGATCAATTGTCCGCCCGAAATATTGTTGAATCCTATAGACATACCTAAAGCCTGGATAAATCCAAGCACAATTGTTCCATAACGAGTTACTTGAGCTAATTTACGGCGCCCAACATCTCCCTGCTTTGACCATTCTGTAAACTTAGGTACAACATCCATCTGCAATAATTGGACGATGATGGATGCTGTAATATAAGGCATAATGCCCATAGCAAGAATGGAGAAGTTTTTTAACGCGCCGCCGCCAAATGTATTCAGAACTCCGAATACATTTAACCCATCTTGCAATTTTAGTACATCCGTATTAACACTTGGTACAGGAATAAATGTACCAATTCGGAAGACAATTAACATTAACAAAGTGAAAAAGATTTTTTGTCTTATTTCACGCACGCGCATTAAATTGGAGATTGTTTGAAACATTAGATCACCTCAACTGTACCGCCAGCAGCTTCGATAGCTTCTTTAGCAGTTGAAGAGAATTTAGCAGCTTTAACAGTTAGCTTAGAGTTTAATGTACCGTTTCCTAGTACTTTAACGCCAGCTTTTGCTTTGCTTACTAAACCAGTTTCGATTAATAATTCTGGTGTTACTTCAGTTCCATCTTCAAAACGGTTAAGAGCTTCTAAATTAACGATCGCGTATTCTTTGCGATTGATATTAGTGAACCCACGTTTTGGAAGACGACGGAATAAAGGAGTTTGACCACCTTCGAAGCCAGGTCTTACGCCACCGCCAGAGCGAGCGTTTTGCCCTTTGTGACCTTTACCTGAAGTCTTTCCGTTACCTGAACCAGTACCACGACCTACACGGTTACGTACTTTACGTGAACCTTCAGCTGGTTTCAATTCATGAAGTTTCATTCCGGAGCACCTCCTTAGAGTGACAATTTATACTTATTGCTCTTTTACTGTAACAAGGTGAGCTACTTTGTTAATCATTCCGCGAATTGCAGGATTATCGTCTTGAACGACAGTTTGATTTAACTTACGTAGGCCAAGTGTACGAACAGTTACACGTTGATCTTCTGGACGACCAATTACGCTACGAGTAAGGGTAATTGCTAGTTTGTTTGCCATTCTATATCCCTCCCTTATCCTAACAGTTCTTCTACAGTCTTGCCACGTAGTTTTGCAACATCTTCAGCACGTTTTAGGTTAGCTAAACCGTTAAGAGTTGCACGTACCATGTTGATTGGAGTGTTTGAACCTAAAGATTTAGATAGAATATCACTTACTCCACCCAATTCTAGTACCGCACGAACTGGGCCACCAGCGATAACTCCTGTACCTTCAGAAGCAGGTTTTAAGAAAATTTGACCTGCACCAAATTGTCCAAGGATTTCGTGTGGAATAGTTGTACCAACCATAGGTACAGTAATTAAGTTTTTCTTCGCATCTTCAATAGCTTTACGGATTGCATCTGGTACCTCTTGTGCTTTACCAGTACCGAATCCAACGTGACCGTTTTTGTCACCAACTACAACTAATGCAGCGAAGCGGAAACGACGTCCACCTTTCACAACTTTAGCTACGCGGTTAACGGTAACAACACGTTCTTCAAGCTCTAATTTATTTGGATCAATACGACGCATGATTTTCCCTCCTTTTACAATTAGAATTGTAATCCAGCTTCACGAGCAGCGTCAGCTAATGCTTTAACACGGCCATGATATAAATAACCGCCACGGTCGAATACTACTTCGTTTACACCTTTTTCTACTGCGCGTTTAGCGACTAATTCGCCAACTTTGATAGCAGCTTCAGTGTTACCAGTGCTTTCTAAAGTCAGGTCTTTATCTAACGTTGAAGCACTTGCGATTGTTACTGAATTTAAATCGTCGATAACTTGTGCGTAAATATGTTGATTAGAACGGAACACGTTTAAACGCGGACGAGTTGCAGTTCCAGATAACTTCGCACGAACACGAGCATGTCTTTTTTTACGAACTTTGTTTTTATCAAGCTTCGTGATCATTTCGGGCACTCCTTTCTTTTACCTAACCGGCATTACTTCTTAGCAGTTTTACCTTCTTTACGACGTACATATTCGCCTTCGTAACGAATACCTTTACCTTTGTAAGGCTCTGGTGGACGAACGTCACGAATATTTGCAGCTAATGCACCTACGCGTTCTTTATCAATACCTTTAATAACGATCTTAGTTTGAGAAGGAACTTCGATTTCGATTCCTGTTTCAGGAGTAATCTCAACTGGGTGAGAGTATCCAACGCTCAATACTAATTTGCTACCAGATTTTTGTGCACGGTAACCTACACCGACTAATTCTAAACCACGTTCGAATCCTTTAGTAACACCTTCAACCATGTTACCTAAAAGGCTACGAGTAGTTCCGTGAAGAGCGCGGTGCTCTTTATTGTCGCTAGGACGATTAACAACTAGTACGTTGTCTTCAACTTTAATTTCGATTTCAGGGTGGAATGTACGAGTTAATTCACCCTTTGGTCCTTTTACAGTTACAGTGTTGCTCTCGTTCGTAACTGTAACACCTGCTGGAAGTTCTAAAGGCTTTTTACCAACACGTGACATAGTTACACCTCCATTCACATTTAAAACTTATTACCAAACGTACGCTAATACTTCTCCACCAGTTTGCTTTTGACGAGCTTCTTTGTCAGTTAAAACACCTTGAGAAGTAGAAACGATTGCGATACCTAAACCGTTAAGTACACGTGGTACTTCGTTAGTTTTTGCATAAACACGTAGACCAGGTTTACTGATACGTTTTAAGCCTGTAATTACACGTTCGTTATTTGAACCGTATTTTAAGAAGATACGGATAATACCTTGTTTGTTGTCTTCGATGTATTCTACATCACGTACGAAACCCTCACGCTTAAGGATTTCTGCAATTTGCTTCTTAATGTTAGAAGCAGGAACTTCAATTTTCTCATGACGAACCATGTTCGCATTGCGGATACGAGTTAGTAAATCTGCAATAGGATCAGTCATTACCATATTAATTTACCTCCTTCCCAAACTTGGGTTTTACCAACTAGCTTTTTTAACACCAGGAATTTGACCTTTATAAGCAAGCTCACGGAAACAAATACGGCAAAGCTTGAATTTACGTAGTACTGAGTGTGGACGTCCACAACGTTCGCAACGTGTATACTCTTGTACTTGGAATTTTTGCTGGCGTTTTTGCTTCGCAATCATTGATTTTTTAGCCACATTTTCGCCTCCTCTGCTTAACGTTGGCAGTTATTACTTCTGGAATGGCATACCGAACTGAGTTAAAAGCTCACGAGCTTCTTCATCAGTGTTTGCTGTTGTAACAATAACGATATCCATACCACGAACTTTAGTTACTTTATCATAATCGATCTCTGGGAAGATCAATTGTTCTTTAACACCTAACGTGTAGTTTCCACGACCATCAAATGCTTTTTTAGATACACCACGGAAATCACGCACACGTGGAAGTGATACTGATACTAGTTTATCGAAGAATTCGTACATACGCTCGCCGCGTAAAGTAACTTTCGCACCGATTGGCATACCTTCACGAAGACGGAAACCAGCGATAGATTTTTTCGCACGAGTTACAACAGGTTTTTGACCAGTGATTTCAGCTAGTTCTTCAACAGCGTTATCTAAAGCTTTTGAGTTAGAAACAGCATCACCGATACCCATGTTGATTACGATCTTGTCGATTTTTGGCACTTGCATTACAGATTCATAATTAAACTTGCTAACTAGAGCAGGAGTAATCTCTTTTGTAAATTTCTCTTTAAGACGGTTCATGTGAACTAAACCTCCCTTCACATTTCATTAATTATTTATCTAAAGTTTCACCAGATTTTTTTGCTACACGTACCTTTTTGCCATCGATAACTTGGTACCCAACACGAGTTGGCTCACCAGATTTAGGATCCAACGGCATTACGTTTGATACGTGGATAGGTGCCTCTTGGCTAACGATTCCACCTTGTGGATTTACTTGAGAAGGTTTAGAGTGTTTTTTAACAACGTTCACGCCTTCAACAAGTACACGGTCTTTCTTTGGGAAAGCTGCAAGTACTTCACCTTGCTTACCTTTGTCTTTACCAGAGATAACCACTACTTTGTCGCCCTTTTTAACATGCATCCTATTCGCACCTCCTTAAAAGGCATTTTGTATTTGTTCTATATATCAATTAGATAACTTCTGGAGCTAATGATACGATCTTCATGAAGTTGTTATCACGTAATTCACGAGCAACTGGTCCGAAGATACGAGTACCACGTGGTCCTTTGTCGTCACGGATGATTACGCAAGCATTTTCGTCGAAACGGATGTAAGAACCGTCAGTACGGCGAACACCACTTTTTGTACGTACAACAACAGCTTTAACAACGTCACCTTTTTTAACAACGCCTCCTGGTGTTGCTTGTTTCACCGTACAAACGATAACATCACCAATGTTTGCTGTCTTGCGACCTGAACCACCAAGTACTTTAATAGTAAGTACCTCACGTGCACCAGAGTTGTCTGCAACTTTTAAACGAGATTCTTGTTGAATCATGTACGAAACCTCCCTTCGGATGAATCATTCTTATCCGATCTATCTTAACTATTAGATGATAACAGCTTTTTCTACAACTTCTACTAGACGGAAACGTTTAGTAGCTGATAACGGACGAGTTTCCATGATCTTCACGATATCGCCTAGTTGAGCTGTATTGTTTTCATCGTGAGCTTTGAATTTCTTTGAGTATTTTACACGCTTGCCATAAAGCGAATGCTTTTTGTAAGTTTCAACAAGAACAGTAACAGTCTTATCCATTTTGTCAGAAACTACGCGGCCAGTGTAAACTTTACGTTGGTTGCGTTCACTCATTCTGAAAGCCTCCTCTCAGACTTAATTATTTATTAGCAGCAATCTCTCTTTCACGAACTACAGTTTTCATACGAGCGATCGATTTGCGCACTTCGCGAATACGAGTAGTATTCTCTAATTGTCCAGTCGCTAATTGGAAACGAAGGTTAAACAACTCTTCTTTTAATGCCTTAACTTTTTGTTCAATTTCAGCAGTGGTAAGGTCACGAATTTCATTAGCTTTCATTAGAATCACCACCAATTTCTTCACGTTTTACAAACTTACATTTTACAGGTAGCTTGTGTGCAGCTAAACGTAAAGCTTCACGTGCAACCTCTTCAGATACACCTGAAATTTCAAACATTACTTTTCCAGGTTTAACAACTGCTACCCAACCTTCAGGAGCACCTTTACCAGAACCCATTCGGACTTCTAGAGGCTTAGCAGTATAAGGTTTAGAAGGGAAAATTTTAATCCATACTTTACCGCCACGTTTCATGTAACGAGTCATTGCGATACGAGCAGCTTCGATTTGACGGTTTGTAATCCAAGAAGCTTCAGTAGCTTGTAAACCGAATTCACCGAAATGTACTTCCGTACCACCTTTAGCGCGTCCACGCATTTTTCCGCGGTGTTCGCGACGATATTTAACGCGTTTTGGTAATAACATAATTATTTTCCTCCTTCCTCAGTTTTCTTTTTAGTAGGAAGAACCTCTCCACGATAGATCCATACTTTCACACCAAGTTTACCATAAGTAGTATCTGCTTCAGCGTGAGCATAGTCAATATCAGCGCGAAGTGTATGAAGTGGAACTGTACCTTCACTGTAATATTCAGAACGAGCAATATCAGCTCCGCCTAAACGACCAGATACCATTGTTTTGATACCTTGTGCGCCAGCACGCATACTACGTTGAATAGCTTGCTTTTGAGCACGACGGAATGATACACGGTTCTCAAGTTGGCGAGCGATGTTTTCAGCTACTAGTTTAGCATCTAAATCTGCTCGTTTAATTTCAAGGATGTTAATGTGTACACGCTTGCCTGTTAATTGGTTAAGAGCTTTACGAAGTGATTCTACTTCAGTACCACCTTTACCAATTACCATACCAGGTTTTGCAGTGTGGATCGTTACGTTTAAGCGGTTAGCAGCGCGTTCGATTTCAACTTTAGAAACAGCTGCATCGTTTAAACGTTTAGCGATATATTCACGTACTTTTAAGTCTTCATGTAATAAGTCAGCGTAGTCTTTGCCAGCGAACCATCTTGATTCCCAATCACGGATGACACCGACGCGAAGACCGACCGGATTTACCTTTTGACCCATGAATTATCCCTCCTTCTTTTCTGATACCACGATTGTGATGTGGCTTGTGCGCTTGTTGATTTGGCTTGCACGTCCCATAGCGCGTGGACGGAAACGTTTTAAAGTTGGACCTTCGTTAACAAAAGCGTCAGTAATAACTAAATTGTTAGCGTCCATTTCATAATTGTGTTCTGCATTGGCAATAGCAGATTTTAATACTTTCTCAACGACTGGAGAAGCAGCCTTTGGCGTGTGAAGTAGCACTGCTAGCGCTTCACCCACTTGCTTACCTCGAATTAAATCTACAACTAAACGAACTTTACGAGGAGCAATACGTACTGTTCTCGCGACAGCTTTAGCTTGCATTTAAAAGCCTCCTCTCATATTAGCGTCTTGTTTTCTTATCATCACTTGCGTGACCTTTGTAAGTACGAGATGGTGCGAATTCACCAAGTTTGTGACCTACCATGTCTTCAGTAACATAAACTGGTACATGTTTACGACCGTCATATACAGCAATTGTATGACCAATGAACTGAGGGAAGATAGTTGAACGACGAGACCAAGTTTTTACTACTTGCTTGCTGTCAGTTTCGTTTAACTTCTCAATTTTGTTGATTAAATGGTCATCTACAAAAGGTCCTTTCTTTAAGCTGCGACCCATAAATGAACCTCCCTTCGTGATTGTCCTACGGTTCGTTTGAACCGTAGCTCAATCCCGTTATTTTTTACGACGACGAACGATAAATTTATCGGATTTGTTTTTCTTCTTACGAGTTTTGTAACCAAGTGTTGGTTTACCCCATGGACTCATTGGAGACTTACGTCCGATTGGAGCACGTCCTTCACCACCACCGTGTGGGTGATCGTTAGGGTTCATTACAGAACCACGTACAGTTGGACGGATACCTAACCAACGAGAACGACCGGCTTTACCGATGTTGATTAACTCGTGTTGTTCGTTACCAACTTGACCTACAGTTGCACGACAAGTTGCAAGAATCATGCGTACTTCACCAGAAGTTAAACGTACTAATACGTATTTACCTTCTTTACCAAGTACTTGAGCAGATGTACCTGCAGAACGAACTAATTGTCCACCTTTACCAGGTTTCAATTCGATGTTGTGTACTACTGTACCAACAGGAATGTTAGCTAAAGGAAGCGCGTTACCTACTTTAATGTCAGCTTCAGGACCTGACATAACTTCTAAACCTACTTTTAGGTTTTTAGGAGCAAGGATGTAACGTTTTTCACCATCAGCATAATGAATTAATGCGATGTTAGCTGAACGGTTTGGATCATATTCGATTGTAGCAACGCGTCCAGGTATTCCATCTTTATCGCGTTTAAAATCGATGATACGGTATTGACGCTTGTGCCCACCACCTTGGTGACGAACAGTCAATTTACCTTGGTTGTTACGACCACCTTTTCTCTTGACAGGTGCAAGTAACGATTTTTCTGGTTTGTCAGTAGTAATTTCAGCGAAATCAGAAACTGACATGCCACGACGACCATTTGAGGTTGGTTTATACTTTTTAATCGCCATCTCAATTTCCCTCCTTCTCTAGTAATCTTAAGCTTCGAAGAATTCGATTTCGTTGCTCTCTTGAGTTAGTGTTACTACCGCTTTACGACGACGGTTAGTAAGACCACTGTAGCGACCTACACGCTTGAATTTACCTTTGTAGTTCATGATGTTTACTTTTTCAACTTTTACGTCAAAGATTTTTTCGATAGCATCTTTAACCTCAGTTTTATTAGCTCTTACATCAACATCAAACGTATATTTTTTCTCAGCCATTAAGTCTGTTGAACGTTCTGTAATTACGGGGCGCTTAATAATATCACGAGGATCTTTCATTATGCAAGCACCTCCTCTACTTTTTCAACTGCGTCTTTAGTGATTACAAGCTTATCATGGTTCATAACGTCTAATACGCTTAAACCATTAGCTGCAACAACTGTTACACCAGGAATATTACGTGCTGAAAGTGCAACGTTTTCGTTAAGATCAGCAGTTACTACTAATGCTTTGCGTTCTACTGTTAGGTTTTTAAGAACTGCTACCATTTCTTTTGTTTTTGGAGCATCAAAAGAAAGAGCTTCAAGAACAACGATGCTGTTATCTTGAACTTTAGTTGATAATGCAGACTTAATTGCTAAACGACGAACTTTTTTAGGTAATTTGTAGCTATAGCTTCTTGGAACTGGACCAAATACTACGCCACCACCACGCCATTGTGGAGAACGGATAGATCCTTGACGAGCACGACCAGTACCTTTTTGACGCCATGGCTTACGGCCACCGCCTCTTACTTCAGAACGATTTTTAACTTTAGAAGTACCTTGACGTTGAGATGCGCGTTGCATTACGATCGCGTCGAAAAGTACTTTGTTGTTTGGTTCGATACCGAAAACGGCATCTTGAAGTTCGATTTCTCCAACGTTTTCACCGTTTTGGTTAAACAATGCTACTTTTGGCATTGGTTATTCCTCCTTTCTCGAAGAATTATTATTTAGATTTAACTGCAGATTTAACAGTAACTAGAGATTTTCTAGCTCCTGGCACGTTACCTTTTACTAATAAAAGATTGCGTTCTGCGTCAACTTTAACGATTGATAAGTTTTGCACAGTGATGCGCTCTCCACCCATGCGTCCTGGTAATAATTTACCTTTGAATACGCGGTTTGGAGCTACAGGACCCATTGAACCTGGGCGACGGTGGTAGCGAGAACCATGAGACATAGGTCCGCGAGATTGTCCGTGGCGTTTAATAGCACCTTGGAAACCTTTACCTTTTGAGATTCCTGTTACATCAATTACATCGCCTTCTGCGAAAATATCAACCTTGACTTCTTGACCAACTTCATATGCTGAAGCGTCCACACCGCGTAACTCACGGATGAAGCGCTTAGGAGCAGTATTAGCTTTAGTAGCATGTCCTTTTGCAGGTTTGTTAGATAGTTTTTCACGGATATCTTCGAAACCTAATTGGATTGCTTCGTAACCGTCTGTCTCAGCGTTTTTAACTTGAAGAACTACGTTAGCAGAAGCTTCAATTACTGTTACTGGGATCAAGTCACCATTTTCAGCAAATACTTGAGTCATACCGATCTTTCTTCCTAAGATTCCTTTGGCCATTAGTCACACCTCCTAAGTATCTTTTCATTCTTTATTTTAAATTAAAGTTTAATTTCGATATCTACACCAGATGGTAAGTCTAAACGCATTAATGAATCAACAGTTTGTGGTGTTGGATTCACGATATCAATTAAGCGTTTATGCGTGCGCATTTCGAACTGCTCACGAGAATCTTTATATTTGTGTACTGCACGTAGAATTGTATAAATTGATTTTTCAGTCGGTAATGGAATCGGACCAGATACAGCCGCACCAGAACGTTTTGCAGTTTCTACGATTTTCTCAGCAGATTGATCAAGAATTCTGTGATCATATGCTTTTAAACGAATGCGAATTTTTTCTTTTGCCATTATTTTCCCTCCTTTTTCGCCTATTTTACAATAGACATTCTCCGCGGAAATTTCCCCACACTCGCCATGGCAAAGCGGCCGGGTGTGTCGGCAACCTTCCGCATCATCGCAGTCAAAGACCAACATTTTTATTATACTAAAAATGGGTTCATATTGCAACAATAAAGTTAAAAAACTTTTTCATGTGTCGCACACTTTTTTCATTATATATAAAAGGAGATCATTTTGCAAGTGTAATAGTAAAAACTATCTTTACCTTTTATCACCAAATAAAAAAGGAGTAGGTTACCCTACTCCCTTTACTGAAACGAGAAATTACTCGCTGATTTTAGCTACAACGCCAGCGCCTACTGTACGTCCACCTTCACGGATTGAGAATTTAGTACCTTCTTCAATCGCGATTGGAGCGATAAGTTCAACAGTCATTTCGATGTTGTCGCCAGGCATTACCATTTCTACGCCTTCAGGTAAGTTACAAATACCAGTTACATCAGTTGTACGGAAGTAGAACTGTGGACGGTAGTTTGTGAAGAATGGAGTGTGACGTCCACCTTCGTCTTTAGAAAGAACGTATACTTCAGCAGTAAATTTAGTGTGTGGAGTGATTGAGCCTGGTTTAGCTAATACTTGTCCACGTTGGATTTCTTCACGTGCTACACCACGAAGTAAAGCACCGATGTTGTCGCCAGCTTCAGCATAGTCAAGAAGCTTACGGAACATTTCTACACCTGTTACAGTAGTAGATTTTGGCTCTTCAGTTAAACCGATGATGTCGATAACGTCACCAACTTTAACTTGTCCACGCTCTACACGACCTGTAGCAACTGTACCACGACCAGTGATTGAGAATACGTCCTCAACTGGCATCATGAATGGTTTTTCAGTGTCACGTTCTGGAGTTGGGATGTACTCATCAACAGCGTCCATAAGCTCGATGATTTTAGCTTCCCAATCAGCGTCGCCTTCAAGAGCTTTAAGAGCAGAACCTTTGATTACTGGTACATCGTCACCAGGGAAGTCGTATTCAGAAAGAAGGTCACGTACTTCCATTTCTACTAATTCAAGTAGCTCTTCGTCGTCTACCATGTCACATTTGTTTAAGAATACAACTAGGTAAGGTACACCTACTTGACGAGAAAGAAGGATGTGCTCACGAGTTTGTGGCATTGGACCATCAGCAGCAGATACTACTAAGATACCGCCATCCATTTGAGCAGCACCAGTGATCATGTTTTTAACATAGTCAGCATGTCCTGGGCAGTCAACGTGTGCATAGTGACGAGTGTCAGTTTCATACTCAACGTGTGCAGTTGAGATTGTGATTCCACGCTCGCGCTCTTCTGGAGCAGCGTCGATCATATCGTAAGCCATTGCTGCACCTTTACCACTTTTCTTAGCAAGAACAGTAGTGATAGCAGCTGTTAAAGTTGTTTTACCATGGTCAACGTGACCAATTGTACCGATATTGGCATGTGTTTTTGAACGGTCGAATTTTTCCTTAGCCATTCGAAAATCCTCCTTAAAATTCATGTAGTTTATGTTTTATGAGGCCGTGAAAGGGAATGAGCTCCACTTTCACAGCGTACATAAGTAGTTATACTTCAATAAAGAGTGAAAATCAATTATTCACCTTTATTTTTTTTAATAATTTCTTCTGAAATTGATTTAGGAACTTCTTCGTAGTGATCGAAGTGCATAGAATATGTTCCGCGACCTTGAGTGTTTGAACGTAATGCAGTTGCATAACCAAACATTTCAGAAAGTGGAACGAATGCACGTACAACTTGAGCGTTACCGCGTGCTTCCATACCTTCTACACGTCCACGACGAGACGTAATGTCACCCATGATATCTCCTAAGTATTCGTCAGGGATAACAACTTCAACCTTCATCATTGGTTCAAGGATAGCTGGGTTACATTTTGATACTGCGTTTTTAAGAGCCATAGAAGCGGCAATTTTAAACGCCATCTCACTTGAGTCAACGTCATGGTAAGATCCATCAACTAAAGCAGCTTTGATATCGATTAATGGATAACCAGCAAGAACACCGTTTTGTAATGCATCTTCAAGACCAGCTTGAACTGCAGGGATGTATTCACGTGGAACTACACCACCAACGATTTTGTTCTCAAATTCAAAGCCTTTTCCTTCTTCGTTAGGTTCGAACTCAATCCAAACGTGACCGAATTGTCCACGACCACCAGATTGACGAGCGAATTTACCTTCAACTTTCGCACCAGCGCGGAAAGTTTCACGGTAAGCTACTTGAGGAGCACCAACGTTTGCTTCTACTTTGAATTCGCGACGCATACGGTCAACGATGATATCAAGGTGAAGCTCACCCATACCAGAGATGATGATTTGACCAGTCTCTGTATTAGTTTCCGCACGGAAAGTTGGATCTTCTTCTTGTAACTTTTGAAGAGCTGTAGTCATTTTATCTTGGTCAGCTTTTGATTTTGGCTCAACAGATAAAGAGATAACTGGCTCTGGGAATTCCATAGACTCAAGAATTACAAGACTCTTTTCGTCACATAGAGTATCACCAGTAGAAGTATCTTTTAATCCTACAGCTGCCGCGATATCTCCAGCGTATACTTCAGAAATCTCTTCACGAGAGTTAGCATGCATTTGTAGGATACGACCTACACGCTCACGCTTACCTTTTGTAGAGTTTTTGATGTATGAACCAGAGCTTAGTACACCAGAGTAAACACGGAAGAACGTTAATTTACCAACATAAGGGTCCGTCATAACTTTGAACGCTAATGCTGAGAAAGGAGCGTTGTCGCTAGACTCACGCGTAACTTCTTCTTCTGTTTCAGGTACGATACCTTGGATTGCTGGTACATCAACTGGAGATGGTAGGTAATCAATTACCGCATCTAGCATTAATTGTACACCTTTGTTTTTGAATGCTGAACCACAGATAACTGGGTAGAATTCAACGTCACAAGTACCTTTACGGATACCAGCTTTTAGTTCTTCAACTGTAAGCTCGCCTTCGTCTAAGTACTTCATCATTAATTCTTCGTCAAGTTCTGCAACAGCTTCTACTAAGCTTGCACGGTATTCTTCAGCTTGCTCTTTGTATTCCTCAGGAATTTCACGAGCTTCTGAACGAGTACCTAAGTCATCTTCGTAGAAGTATGCTTTCATTTCCACTAAGTCAATGATTGCTTCGAACTCATCTTCAGCACCAATTGGTAATTGGATTGGGTGAGCATTTGCACCTAAACGATCGTGGATCGTTTTTACAGAGTACAAGAAGTCAGCACCAATTTTGTCCATTTTGTTAACGAATACGACACGGGGAACACCGTACGTAGTCGCTTGACGCCATACTGTTTCTGTTTGAGGCTCAACACCAGATTGAGCATCAAGAACTGCCACAGCGCCATCAAGTACACGTAATGAACGCTCAACTTCAACAGTGAAGTCTACGTGTCCAGGAGTATCGATGATGTTAACGCGGTGACCTTTCCAAGAAGCAGTTGTCGCAGCAGACGTGATAGTGATACCACGTTCTTGCTCTTGCTCCATCCAGTCCATTTGTGAAGCTCCTTCATGAGTTTCACCAATTTTATGGATACGGCCAGTATAATAAAGAACACGCTCAGTTGTTGTTGTTTTACCAGCATCAATGTGAGCCATGATCCCAATATTACGAGTGTTTTCTAAGGAGAACTCTCTTGCCATCTTAGGTATTTCTCCTTCCATATTTTAGTTTGTTTTTCAAAAAGTTTCGTTAAAAGATTACCAACGGTAATGAGCAAATGCTTTATTAGCTTCTGCCATTTTGTGAGTATCTTCACGTTTCTTAACTGCAGCACCAGTGTTGTTAGCTGCATCAAGGATTTCGTTAGCTAAACGCTCTTCCATCGTTTTTTCTCCACGAAGACGAGCATAGTTTACTAACCAACGAAGACCTAGAGTAGTACGACGCTCTGGACGTACTTCTACAGGAACTTGGTAGTTAGAACCCCCTACACGGCGTGCTCTAACTTCTAGTACAGGCATGATGTTTTTAAGAGCTTGGTCGAATACTTCCATAGCTTCTTTACCACTGCGCTCTTGTACTAAATCGAATGCTCTATAAAGAATAGCTTGTGACTTACCGCGCTTTCCATCAAGCATCATTTTGTTGATTAAGCGAGATACAAGCTTAGAATTGTAAATCGGATCTGGTAATACGTCTCTTTTTGCAACAGGTCCCTTACGTGGCATTCTACTTCCTCCTTTCACTTTTAAAAGTTTATCTATTAATTGTTAAGCTATTATTTTTTAGCTGCTTTTGGTCGCTTAGTACCATATTTAGAACGACCTTGCATACGGCCATCCACACCAGCAGTATCAAGTGCACCACGTACGATATGGTAACGTACCCCTGGTAAATCTTTTACACGTCCACCGCGGATAAGTACCACGCTGTGTTCTTGTAAGTTGTGACCAATACCTGGGATATAAGCTGTTACCTCGATACCGTTTGTTAAACGTACACGAGCATATTTACGAAGAGCCGAGTTCGGTTTCTTCGGTGTCATAGTACCCACACGTGTACATACACCACGTTTTTGTGGAGAAGATTGGTTAGTTTGAGCTTTTTTGAAGCTGTTGTAACCTCTGTTTAAAGCAGGTGAGTCAGATTTTTTACCTTTACTCACGCGACCATTACGGATTAATTGGTTAATAGTAGGCATTTAAATTTTCCTCCTTTCGCCTTTTGTAAGACCACACATCCAGGTGGTTCATTTTTTAGCAAAAAACAAAGTCTTTGAAACTAAAAGTTCAAAAACGTGTTAACTAATAATTGCAACAGTTGCAGCGTTAACTTCTATCCTACAAGCTTGACCAAGCTTTCGCATAGAAGGGACATACGTATACGGAACGTTTTCTTGCTGTGCCGTTTTTGCCACAATAGATGTGACATAAAAATCAGCGTCTTCAGCAATGATGACTTCCTTTACTGTACCTTTTTTTAATGCTTTCACCGTCTGCTTTGTTCCTACAATAATATGATCAGCCTGTAATACTTTTTCATAAGACATTATCATATCCTCCAAAGTAACAGGTAGTTTATAGGAGCACCTTTGATATAGTATCATTCCCTAGAATGGATGTCAACTAACGTTTTGTAGTTTTTTTAAAAAACATCCATTCTAGAGTAATGATTTTATAATTAGTCGATTGTTACCGTTTCTTCAGCTTGGTTTTTGATCGGTTCAGCATTACGATATCTCGTCATACCTGTACCAGCCGGAACTAGCTTACCAATGATAACATTCTCTTTAAGTCCAAGCAACTCATCACGTTTTCCTTTGATTGCAGCATCCGTAAGAACACGCGTTGTTTCTTGGAATGATGCAGCAGATAAGAAGGAATCAGTTTCAAGAGATGCTTTTGTAATACCAAGTAATACAGGACGGCCTGTCGCTGGACGATTGCCTTCAAGTAATACTTTTTCATTTGCATCAGTGAATTGGTGAATATCAAGTAATGAACCTGGTAATACATCTGTATCTCCTGAATCCATTACGCGCACTTTACGAAGCATTTGGCGAACCATTACCTCTACGTGTTTATCTCCAATTTCTACCCCTTGCATACGGTATACTTTTTGCACCTCACGAAGCAAGTACTCTTGTACAGCCGTGATGTCTTTTACTTTTAGTAATTCTTTAGGATCAATTGAACCTTCTGTTAATTCTTGACCACGTGCAATGCGCTGTCCTTCAATAACTTTCAGACGTGCACTGTACGGAGCTGTGTAAGAACGAGTTTCAATCTCTCCTTGAACAGTAATTTCATGTTGACGATCGCGTCCTTCAGAAATGCCGGCAATTGTACCTTCAATTTCAGAAATAACGGCTTGACCTTTAGGGTTACGCGCTTCGAAGATCTCTTGGATACGCGGTAAACCTTGAGTGATATCGTCTCCAGCAACCCCACCTGTATGGAATGTACGCATCGTTAACTGTGTACCTGGCTCACCGATAGATTGAGCAGCGATGATACCAACTGCTTCACCCACTTCAACTTCTGAACCAGTTGCAAGGTTACGACCGTAACATTTTTTACATACACCGTGGCGAGTGTTACAAGTGAATGCAGAACGAATCCATACTTCTTCAACACCAGCATCCACAATTGTTTCAGCTAGGTCTTCTGTAATTAGTTCGTTTTCTTTCACTAACACTTCGTTTGTTCCTGGGTGAAGTACTGTTTTTCTTGCATAACGTCCAATTAGGCGCTCATCAAGTTTCTCAATTTCTTCTGTTCCTTCTTTGATTGCAACAGCCAAAATACCGCGGTCTGTACCACAGTCGTCATCACGTACGATAACGTCTTGTGCCACGTCAACCAGACGACGAGTAAGGTAACCTGAGTCAGCTGTTTTAAGAGCCGTATCGGCAAGACCTTTACGTGCACCATGGGTAGAGATAAAGTACTCTAATACTGTTAAACCTTCACGGAAACTAGATTTGATTGGTAACTCAATGATACGACCAGACGGGTTGGCCATTAGTCCACGCATACCTGCAAGCTGAGTGAAGTTAGATGCGTTACCACGGGCACCAGAGTCACTCATCATGAAGATTGGGTTGCGTTTGTCTAATGATGCCATTAATTTACCTTGGATAACGTCTTTCGCACTGCTCCATACAGAGATAACACGATCATAACGCTCATCTTCAGTAATTAAACCGCGACGGAATTGTTTTAGTACGTTATCTACTTTAGCTTGCGCTTCTGTTAAGATAACTTCTTTTTCTCCTAAAACCACGATATCAGCTACACCAACTGTAATACCAGCTTTAGTAGAATATTTGAAACCTAGGTCTTTCATACGGTCAAGCATTTTAGAAGTCTCAGTAATTTTGAAACGTTTAAATACTTCAGCGATGATATTACCTAAGATTTTTTTCTTGAACGGTGCGATAGCCGGTTGATTCTTGATGAATTCCTTCACATCTGCACCTTTTTCAACAAAGTACTTCTCAGGAGTTTTCACTTCTAAGTTTTCTCTTGTTGGTTCGTTAATGTATGGGAACGATTTTGGTAAAATTTCGTTGAAAACTAATTTACCAACCGTTGTAACAAGCAATTGTTGATTTTGTGCTTCTGTAAACGTTTCGTTGTTTAAAGAACCTGCATACACAGCTACACGTGTATGAAGATGCACATAACCGTTTTGGTACGCTAATAGTGCTTCGTTGGTATCTTTGAACACCATACCTTCTCCAACTGCCTCTTCACGCTCAAGTGTTAAGTAGTAGTTACCTAATACCATATCCTGTGAAGGTGTAACAACTGGTTTACCATCTTTAGGGTTCAAGATATTTTGAGCAGCAAGCATTAAGATACGTGCTTCTGCTTGTGCTTCTGCAGATAATGGAACGTGAACCGCCATTTGGTCACCGTCAAAGTCAGCGTTATATGCTGTACATACAAGCGGGTGAAGACGGATAGCGCGACCTTCTACAAGCGTAGGTTCAAATGCTTGAATACCTAGTCTGTGTAGCGTTGGTGCACGGTTTAAAAGAACTGGATGCTCTTTAATAACCGATTCTAATACGTCCCATACTTCAGGTTGCACACGTTCAATTTTACGTTTTGCACTCTTGATGTTATGAGCTAAACCGCGTTCAACAAGCTCTTTCATTACGAAAGGTTTGAAAAGCTCTAACGCCATTTCTTTTGGAAGACCACATTGATACATCTTTAAGTTCGGACCTACAACGATTACCGAACGGCCAGAGTAGTCAACACGTTTACCTAATAAGTTTTGACGGAAGCGACCTTGCTTACCTTTTAACATGTGAGAAAGAGATTTTAATGGACGGTTACCTGGTCCTGTTACCGGACGGCCGCGACGACCATTATCGATTAATGCATCTACAGCTTCTTGAAGCATACGCTTTTCGTTTTGAACGATAATGCTAGGAGCTCCAAGGTCTAATAAACGCTTTAAGCGGTTGTTACGGTTAATTACACGGCGATATAAATCATTTAGATCAGACGTAGCAAAGCGTCCACCATCTAATTGAACCATTGGACGAAGTTCTGGCGGAATAACCGGTAGAACGTCTAAAATCATCCAAGAAGGTTCGTTACCAGAATGACGGAAAGCCTCTAGTACTTCTAAACGTTTAATAGCACGTGTACGACGTTGACCTTGAGCAGTTTTCAATTCTTCTTTCAAAGCATCTACTTCTTTATCAAGATCGATGTCATGCAATAATTTTTTAACAGCTTCAGCACCCATTGCTGCATGGAAAGTTTGTCCGTACTTCTCACGATACGCACGGTATTCTTTCTCTGATAAAAGCTGTTTCTTTTCAAGTGGTGTATCACCAGCATCTGTTACTACATAAGAAGCAAAATAAATGATTTCCTCTAGCGCACGAGGGGACATGTCTAAGACAAGTCCCATGCGGCTAGGAATACCTTTAAAGTACCAAATATGAGAAACAGGTGCAGCTAGCTCGATGTGACCCATGCGTTCACGACGAACTTTTGCGCGCGTAACTTCTACGCCACAACGATCACATACAACACCTTTATAACGAACGCGCTTATATTTTCCGCAGTGACATTCCCAGTCCTTTTGTGGACCAAAAATACGCTCACAGAATAAGCCGTCTTTTTCAGGTTTTAACGTACGATAGTTGATCGTTTCAGGTTTTTTTACCTCACCGTACGACCAAGAACGAATTTTATCTGGCGAAGCTAGACCGATTTTCATATACTCAAAGTTATTTACATCTAGCAAGGAGCCTACCTCCCTTTTAATCTACAGGTTTTTTCCCTTAACGTTTATATGAAAGTAATTCCTTACTCTTTTGTGACAGGATCTTTTTGTCCTTCAGAAAGGCTTTCTTCGTTATCTGCAATAATTGATTCTGTTGGTTGCTCATGGTCCTCTTCTGAGTCCATGATATCAATTTCTTGCTCGTCAGCAGAAAGCATCTTCACATCCATACCTAAACTTTGTAGTTCTTTAATTAATACTTTGAACGATTCAGGTATGCCAGGTTCTGGAATGTTTTCACCTTTAACAATTGCTTCGTATGTTTTCACACGACCTACTACGTCATCTGATTTCACTGTTAAGATCTCTTGTAATGTGTAAGCAGCACCGTATGCTTCAAGTGCCCATACCTCCATCTCACCAAAACGCTGTCCACCGAACTGCGCTTTACCACCAAGTGGTTGTTGTGTAACAAGTGAGTATGGTCCAGTAGAACGAGCGTGAAGTTTATCGTCTACCATGTGAGCAAGTTTGATCATGTACATGATTCCTACTGATACACGGTTATCGAATGGTTCACCTGTTCGACCATCATATAGAACTGTTTTAGCATCACGAGACATGCCAGCTTCTTCGATTGTTGCCCAAACATCTTCCTCACGCGCACCATCAAATACTGGAGACGCAACGTGAATGCCAAGCTTACGAGCAGCCATACCTAAATGAAGCTCTAGCACCTGACCGATGTTCATACGAGATGGTACCCCTAATGGGTTTAACATGATGTCAATTGGCGTACCGTCTGGTAGGTAAGGCATATCTTCTTCAGGTAAAATACGTGAAATTACACCTTTGTTACCGTGACGACCGGCCATTTTGTCACCTTCAGAAATTTTACGCTTCTGAACAATATATACACGGACTAATTGGTTTACACCTGGTGGTAATTCGTCGCCATCTTCACGGTTGAAGACTTTAACATCAAGAATGATTCCACCGCCGCCGTGCGGTACACGAAGAGAAGTATCACGAACTTCACGCGCTTTTTCACCGAAAATAGCGTGTAGAAGACGTTCTTCAGCTGTTAGTTCTGTTACACCTTTTGGCGTTACTTTACCAACTAAAAGATCTCCGTCTTTTACTTCTGCACCAATGCGGATGATTCCACGCTCATCTAAGTTGCGAAGCGCATCTTCACCTACGTTTGGAATGTCACGCGTAATTTCTTCAGGTCCAAGCTTCGTATCACGAGACTCAGATTCATATTCTTCAATATGAACAGACGTATATACATCGTCTTTCACAAGGCGTTCACTCATGATGATGGCATCCTCATAGTTGTAACCATCCCATGTCATGAAACCAACCATTACGTTTCGTCCTAAAGCAAGCTCACCTTTTTCCATTGAAGGACCGTCGGCTAAGATCTCACCTTTTACTACTTCGTCGCCAACTGAAACAATTGGACGCTGGTTGTAACAAGTACCTTGGTTAGAACGAACAAATTTTAATAATTTGTATTGATCTAAGTTACCTTTAACTTTTTGTCCGTCTACTTCTTCATAGCGGCGAACAAAAATTTGTTTTGCTTCTACGCGCTCTACAACGCCAGGATATTTACAAATCACGGCTGCACCAGAGTCTTTACCAGATACGTATTCCATACCTGTACCTACGATTGGTGCTTCAGGATTTAATAAAGGTACTGCTTGACGTTGCATGTTCGCACCCATTAATGCACGGTTAGAGTCATCGTTCTCTAAGAATGGGATACATGCTGTAGCGGCAGATACAACTTGTTTTGGTGATACATCCATATAGTCTAAACGATCGCGACGGATAACCGTGTTTTCTCCACGGAAACGTGCAACGACATTTTCATCTAAGAATGAACCATCATCACCTAGACGAGCGTTCGCTTGGGCTACAACATAGTTATCTTCTTCATCAGCTGTTAAGTAGTCAATTCGCTCTGTCACTTTACCTGTTTCAGGATCGATACGACGGTAAGGTGTTTCGATGAAACCGAATTTGTTTACTTTTGCATAAGAAGATAGTGAGTTGATTAACCCGATATTCGGACCCTCTGGTGTTTCAATCGGGCACATACGGCCATAGTGGGAGTAGTGAACGTCACGCACTTCGAAACCAGCGCGCTCACGCGTTAAACCACCAGGTCCTAGAGCTGAAAGACGACGTTTGTGCGTCAATTCGCCTAATGGATTCGTTTGATCCATGAACTGTGATAATTGAGAACTTCCAAAGAACTCTTTAATCGCCGCAATAACTGGGCGAATATTAATTAATTGTTGAGGTGTGATTGTATTCGTGTCTTGAATTGACATTCTTTCACGAACAACACGTTCCATACGAGATAAACCGATACGGAATTGGTTTTGTAACAATTCACCTACAGAACGCAGACGACGGTTACCTAAGTGGTCGATATCATCTGTGTCTCCTACTTGATGAAGCAAGTTAAAGAAGTAACTGATTGATGCTAAAATATCAGCAGGTGTGATATTTTTAACTTCTTCTGTTACATATGCGTTACCTGATACAGTGATGATTTTTTCACCTTCTGGATCATTTGGCGCATAAATCTTAATAGATTGTAATGTAACATCGTCTTCTACTACTCCACCAACCGGACTATAAGTTTTGAAGTTTACTCCACCTTCAAGCATCGGAATCAAGCGATCTAGCAGACGGCGGTCAATCATTGCGCCTTTTTCTGCAATAATTTCACCTGTTTCAGGATCAACTAATGTTTCAGCTAGCTTTTGATTAAATAAGCGATGTTTGATATGAAGCTTTTTATTAATTTTATAGCGACCTACGTTCGCTAAGTCATATCGTTTTGGATCAAAGAAGCGAGATACTAATAGAGACTTCGCATTCTCAACTGTCGGTGGTTCACCCGGACGTAAACGCTCATAGATTTCTAATAGCGCTTTTTCCGTTGTTTCCGTATTATCTTTTTCAAGCGTATTACGGATGTATTCATTATCACCGATTAAATCGATAATCTCTTGGTCAGAACCGAAACCTAGCGCGCGTAACAGCACTGTTACTGGCAGTTTACGAGTACGATCAATACGCACGTATACTACATCTTTTGCATCAGTTTCATATTCTAGCCATGCACCACGGTTAGGGATAACAGTTGCTGTATATCCTTTTTTACCGTTTTTATCAAGCTTTCCACTATAGTAAACACTTGGTGAACGAACCAACTGTGATACGATAACACGCTCAGCACCGTTAATTACAAAGGTACCTGTTTCGGTCATCAATGGGAAATCTCCCATGAACACATCTTGGTCTTTTACTTCACCTGTTTCTTTATTAATTAACCGCACCTTAACACGAAGAGGTGCTGCATAAGTTACATCACGTTCTTTAGACTCTCCTACTGAATACTTTGGCTCACCTAAGCTGTAATCAATAAATTCTAGTGATAAGTTACCTGTAAAATCATCAATTGGAGAAATATCTTGGAACATTTCTCGTAAACCTTCATCTAAAAACCATTGGTATGAAGCCGTTTGAATCTCGATTAAGTTCGGTAACTCTAAAACTTCACTAATACGAGCATAACTTCTGCGTTGGCGGTGGCGTCCATACTGAACTAGTTGACCTGTCAACTGATTCACCCCTCAAATCAAGCGTTATTATTCAAAATATATAATAAACCATATGTTTATTATTGAACAAAAGAAAAATGGTCTCTTTAAATAGAAAACCACAATTTCATAAAAACGTACTATTGATTTTATTAGTTTTTCCCATATAATTCAAAATTATACCTTTTATTTTATGTATAACCCGAGCTTATATGGAATATTTATATATTGGCATTTTATAATGCTAACATACTAAAAAATATTAGTCAACATTTTTTAGCACATATGATATAATACCCTTTTTTCTTTTCTACTACTTCTACTTCATTAAATAGAGATTCTAATTTCGCAAGAGCAGATGGCGCTCCTTGCTTTTTCTGAATCACAATCCAAAGCTCTCCTTGGTTAGCAAGGTGATCTAATGATTTTTCTAGAATTTCATGAACAACTTTTTTACCCGCACGGATCGGCGGATTACTAAGAATAGCTGCAAAATTCGTTTCCTTCACATTTTCATAGCAAGAGCTTTGATAGATTGAAACATTTGATACTGAATTAACTTCAGCATTTTTTTGAGCTAGTGCTAATGCACGTTCATTAACATCAACCATATGAACGTTTCTTTGGCTGTCCTCTTTTGCAAGTGCCAACCCAATTGGACCATATCCGCATCCAACATCCAGAAGCGGGCCGGGACTCTCGGGCATTTGAAACGTTTCAATTAACAGGCGCGATCCAAAATCGACCTCTTTTTTTGAAAAAACACCGCGGTCACTCGTAAATGAAAAAGAGGTTCCTCTCAATTCAAATGAAAAGCGCTCTTCATTACTTGCAGACGATGGTGTATTAGAAAAATAATGTTCTGTCAAAATAGAACCTCCTAATCAATATGTTCTTCTTTACTATAAATGAAAAGGATGACAGAAGCAAAAAAGCTCGCTTGTACAAGCGAGCTTTTTTATATCAGTTGTTAAGCAATAATTACTTAACTTCTACAGAAGCGCCAACTTCTTCAAGTTTAGCTTTTGCTTCTTCAGCTTCTTCTTTAGAAATACCTTCTTTAAGAGCTTTTGGAGCGTTATCAACGATTTCTTTAGCTTCTTTTAAGCCAAGACCAGTGATTTCACGTACTACTTTGATAACTTTGATTTTTTGTCCGCCAGCACTTTCAAGTACTAGGTCAAATTCAGTTTTCTCAGCAGCAGCTTCACCAGCAGCACCGCCAGCTACAGCTACAGGAGCAGCAGCAGTTACGCCAAATTCTTCTTCGATTGCTTTTACTAAATCGTTAAGTTCTAAAACAGTCATATTTTTAACTGCTTCAATGATTTGTTCTTGAGTCATTGTTAATTTCCTCCTTGTGATTGTGTTATATATAACAGACTAGATTATGCACCTTGTTCTTCTTTTTGATCTGCCACAGCTTTTGTAGCAAGAGCAAGGTTGCGAATTGGAGCTTGAAGCACGCTAAGCAACATAGAAAGTAAGCCTTCGCGAGATGGTAGTTCTGCAAGTGCTTTAATTTCTTCAACAGATGCAACATTACCTTCAATTACACCAGCTTTGATTTCTAACGCTTCGTGTTCTTTCGCGAAGTTGTTTAGAATTTTAGCTGGAGCAACAACATCTTCTCCACCAAATGCGATTGCATTTGGACCTACTAACGCATCATTAAGATCTGTTAGTTCAAGTTTTTCTACAGCACGGCGAGTTAAAGTGTTTTTGTAAACTTTGAACTCAATGCCTGCTTCACGTAATTGCTTACGAAGTTCAGTAACTTCAGCAACATTCAAACCACGGTAGTCAACGACAACTATTGAGTTACTCGCTTGAAGTTTTTCAGCAATTTCGTCTACGACTTGTTTCTTTTGTTCAATTACGTTGCTCATCTTTACACCTCCTGTAGATTTCCTTCCGTACACTCAGACAAGGTGCAATAAAAAACCTCCATGACAATAAAGACATGGAGGTGTAGTAAGCGAACCATAACGTTTCACTAATTTATCTCACACACCTCGGTAGGAAATTAAGCTTTGCAGCACCTACTGTCTACGGTACAAATGTTATTCTTTTTAACAACATTATCTATTATAATCAGGGACTTTCAAAAAGTCAACACCGATTTATTTCCAAATTTATTAAGCAGAGAATGAAGCAGTATCAACTTTGATACCAGGGCCCATTGTTGAAGTAACAGCTACGTTCTTCATGTATGTGCCTTTTGCTGCTGCCGGCTTAGCTTTTACCATAGTTTCGAAGATTGTAGTGAAGTTTTCAACTAACTTGCTCTCTTCGAAAGATACTTTACCAATTGGTACGTGGATGTTACCAGCTTTATCAACGCGGTATTCTACTTTACCAGCTTTGATTTCGTTAACTGCTTTTTGAACATCAAATGTTACTGTACCAGTTTTAGGGTTTGGCATTAAACCTTTAGGTCCTAATACACGACCAAGTTTACCAACTTCACCCATCATGTCTGGAGTAGCTACGATTACATCGAACTCGAACCAACCTTGTTGGATTTTGTTGATGTAGTCAGCATCGCCAACGTAGTCAGCGCCTGCAGCTTCAGCTTCTTTAGCTTTTTCGCCTTTAGCGAATACTAATACACGTTGAGTTTTACCTGTACCGTTTGGTAGTACTACTGCACCACGAATTTGTTGGTCAGCTTTCTTAGGGTCAACTCCTAAACGGAATGCTACTTCTACAGTTGCATCAAATTTAGTTGTGTTTGTTTTCTTTACTAATTCAATCGCTTCTTGTACTGAATAAGTTTGTGTACGATCTACAAGCTTAGCAGCTTCAACGTACTTTTTACCTTTTTTAGCCATTTTTGTTTCCTCCTTATGTGGTTTTAACGGAATAACCTCCCACTAATAAAGGTTGCGAGCATAGGAAAACTTCCATTTCTCGCAACCTTCTAACACCCAATCAAATGGAATTAGTCTTCAACTACGATTCCCATACTGCGCGCTGTACCTTCTACCATGCGCATTGCAGATTCAACGCTAGCAGCGTTTAAGTCAGGCATTTTAGTTTCAGCAATCTCACGCACTTTGTCACGCTTGACTGTTGCAACTTTATTACGGTTTGGTTCACCAGAACCAGACTCAATACCAGCCGCTTTCTTAAGTAGTACAGCAGCAGGTGGAGTTTTCGTAATAAATGTAAATGAACGGTCTTCAAATACCGTGATTTCAACAGGAATGATAAGACCAGCTTGATCAGCTGTGCGAGCGTTAAACTCCTTACAGAAACCCATGATATTAACACCGGCTTGACCTAATGCAGGACCAACTGGTGGCGCTGGATTTGCTTTACCTGCAGGAATTTGTAACTTAACAAGTTTAATTACTTTTTTAGCCACGAGACACACCTCCTTAAGTCCGTGATGTGGTAATAGGGCGATGCCCTCCCACTCAATGTTCTTTATATATAAAATAAAGAAATAGTTGTTTTAGTCTCTAGTTTTGAGACATACTGACTTATGAAATATTAACATTAAACTTCATGAATTGCAAGGTCTTACAGATTATATTTTTTCAATTTGTGTAAAGTCTAGCTCTACTGGCGTTTGTCTTCCGAACATATCCACATGAACCTTAACTTTACGTTTATCTGTATCGATTTCTTCAATGGTACCTTCGAAGTTTGCAAACGGACCTTCTTGAACTAATACTGTTTCTTTTAGTTCAAAGTCAAAGTCAGCATGCTTCTCGTCCATGCCCATTTGTTTTAAGATCATTTCTACTTCTTCTGGTAGAAGAGCAGTTGGCTTTGATCCAGAACCTGCTGAACCTACAAAGCCCGTAACGCCAGGTGTATTACGAACTACATACCATGAATCATCCGTCATGATGATTTCAACTAACACGTACCCTGGAAATACTTTTTTCTTTGTAATCTTTTCTTTGTTGTTCTTAATTTCTCTTTCTTCTTCTTCAGGAACAACAACGCGGAAAATTTTATCTTGCATACCCATTGTTTCTACGCGCTTTTCTAAATTTGTTTTTACTTTATTTTCATATCCAGAATAAGTATGGACTACATACCAATTTTTCTCCATTTCTGAGGACTATACGTCCTTCCCTCCCAGCTCACTATAAAATAAGATGTCCTAATCTATTGCACAGACAACGCACTAGGAAAATAGTTGACTCCTAGCACAATCATTCTTAAAGCAAATTAAAAAACCCGTCTCCGGGCTTTTCTGAAAAAAACATAATTTAGCTTTATTATACCATGATTTAAGTCAATTTATTCAAGGGATTAAACGAATAAGTGACGAAATTCCGTAATCAACTACTACAAAAAAGAGTGTCATAAATACAACTGTAGAAATAACAGTAATTGTATAACGAGTTAGCTCATTTTTTTTAGGCCAACTTACCTTCTTCATCTCACGCCCAACATCACGCAAGAAATTTCCTACACGGTTCATGTTTGTAACCTCCAATAAATTAAAAGGGGTATTAGTCTGTGCAGATTATTGATCTACTTTGTTTCACGATGAATCGTATGTGCGTTACACGTTTTGCAAAACTTCTTCATTTCTAAACGATCTTCGTTTTGCTGTGTGTTTTTCATAGTCGTATAGTTACGACTAGCGCATTGCACACACGCAAGTACAACTTTTTTACGCATAATGTCAACCACCTATAGAGTGATAATGTCTATAAAAAAGTATCACAGACTTTCTTAGCATGTCAATATGAGGATAGAAGGCTACATTGTGATTTCACGAATCTCGAGGTAGCGCTCTAATTTCCTCTTCACACGCTGAAGTGCATTATCGATGGATTTGACGTGGCGGTTTAACTCTTCTGAAATCTCTTGATAAGATTGACCATCTAAATAAAGAACGAGAACTTTTCGCTCAAGATCACTTAACAGTTCAGCCATCTTTAATTCAATATCATCAAACTTCTCTCGATTAATGAGCAACTCTTCTGGATTTGCTACTTTTGTCCCCGAAATAACATCCATTAAGGTTCGGTCGGACTCTTCATCATATATTGGCTTGTCCAATGATACATAAGAGTTTAATGGAATATGTTTTTGCCTTGTTGCGGTTTTAATAGCGGTAATAATTTGCCTCGTAATGCAAAGTTCAGCAAAAGCTTTAAACGAAGTTAGCTTATCTTCTCTAAAATCTCTAATTGCCTTATATAACCCTATCATACCTTCTTGTACAATATCTTCACGGTCTGCCCCAATTAAAAAATATGACCGCGCCTTTGCTCGCACAAAGTTTTTGTATTTATGAATCAAATACTCTAATGCGTCAATATCGCCTTTATGCACAAGATCGACAACTGTTTCATCCTCTTGTTGTTCGAAATGAGCATGCAGTTTTCTCCCATAATTATCGCCCATATCGATCCCCCCGACCGCACAGTAGATAGAAATATTATACAGTAGCTAATTCCGTACCGTCAATAACCTCACCGCTGTCCCCGGCGCCATTTTTCGAAAATTTCGGCTACTTGATTGGAAAGTTGAATGCGTGCCGCTGGCTTTTGATTTTGAATAGACTTCACATCAAGATTAATATGTTTCTCAATTTGCTCAATTTCGTTGTACAATTCTCGAGCAGAAATTCTAAGCGCACCTTGTCCAAAGATTGCCCACTGCTCCGTAAAATCAGATGTAGCAACATGAATCTGTGTCTTTACATTGTTTAGCTCTTGAGCCAGCTTTTCAATGTACTCATCCGCTGTTTCATTTTCTCTTGTAAATACAACGTCAACCTTATGATTTTTTGCCTTCTTTTCAATTCCTTCGACCATATGAGCATCGAAGACAATAATGACACGATAACCCATATATGCTTGATACTCTGCCATCTTTTCGATTAACAGGTCTCGAGCACCGGCTAAATCATTATCTCTAAGCTTTCTTAGGTCGGGCCACGCACCTATCATGTTATAACCATCCACCAGTAGAATATCCATTCTTATTCACCTAGAGGATGGCGTTTTCGGTAAACCTCATACATGAGAAGACTAGCTGCTACAGATGCATTTAACGATGTAACATGCCCAACCATCGGAAGCTGTACAAGGAAGTCGCATTTTTCACGAATCAAACGACTCATGCCTTTTCCTTCGCTTCCAATCACTAACGTAAGCGGCATACCTCCATCTAAGTTGCGGTAATCATCGCTTTCTTTCGCATCTGTTCCAACAATCCATACGCCTCGATCTTTTAATTCATCAATCGTCCTTGATAGGTTTGTTACCCTTGCTACGGGAACATGTTCAATTGCTCCTGTAGAGGCCTTAGCTACAGTGGCGGTTAATCCAACTGAACGGCGCTTTGGAATAATAATACCGTGTGCGCCAACGGCATCAGCTGTTCGCATAATAGAACCTAAATTATGGGGATCTTCAAGCTCATCTAACAGAAGAAAAAACGGACTTTCATTACGTTTTTCCGCTAAGTTAAATAAATCATCTAACTCTGCATACTGATAAGCAGCAACTTGTGCAGCTACTCCTTGATGAATACCGTCTACCATTTGCTCAATTTTCTTTTTCGGTACAAACTGCACCAATACACCATTACGTTTTGCTAACTGCGTGATTTGCCCCATAGAACCGCCTTGCGATCCTTCGGCAATCCATAGTTTGTTAATGTCGCGCCCAGACTTTAGGGCTTCTAGGACCGGATTACGTCCAATGATAAATTCATGTTCCATGATTCATTCCTCCCTCTCCTTCATCGACGAAAGAGATAGCTTTAGTAATAAGTTCCATCATTCTTTCTTCTTCACCTAAAAGATACAAATAGCCTACGACCGCTTCAAATGCCGTACTGTAGCGATACGTTTGCACATCTGTGTTTTTAGGGACTGTACCGGACTTTGCATTGCGTCCTCGGCGCAGTACACCTTCTTCTTCTTCAGTAAAAAAGTTTTCATTTTTAAAATAATATACGATTTGCGCTTGTGCTTTTGCTGATACATATTTTTTAGCTTTATTATGAAGCTGGTTAGGGCGCACTGTCCCTAACACCAGCAGGTGGCGGCGAACATGTAAATCAAACACCGCATCACCCATATAAGCAAGAGCTAAGCTATTTAGCTGTTTTACATCTAATTTACTGCTGCTCATAACACTATTATCCTCTTTTCCATCTTGTTCCTTGCGCCGTATCTTCTAAAATAATATTTTTAGCCTTTAATTCATCTCGAATTTGATCTGCTAATTGGAAATTACGATCTTTACGAGCCTGAATACGACCTTGGATCAATTGATCAATTTCTTCGTCTAGAAGTTCAGCTTCTCCAAACGTAATGCCTATTGCAGCACCTAATTCTTTAAACTCTTTAATAAAGGCTTCAATTACATCTGTAGACGTTGTTTGTTCTAACAAATACAAGTTAGCTTGCTTTGCTAGCTCGAACAGAACAGAAATGGCATTTGCCGTATTAAAATCATCATCCATCTCTTCAACAAACGTTTCGCGAAGCTCTTTTAGCTTTTCGAACCATTCTGAAGCATCTTCTTGAAGATTTGTTGCTGCCTCTAGACGGTGAGTTAAGTTGCCGTAAGCTGTTTGCAGACGCTCAAACCCTTTGCGCGTATTCTCTAAAATTTCTTCGTTATAGTTAATTGGGTGACGATAGTGAACAGATAAAATAAAGAATCGAAGTAGGGAAGGATCATGCTTTTTAATAATGTCATGAACTAACACGAAGTTCCCTAGTGATTTAGACATCTTTTCATTATCAATATTGATATATCCGTTATGAAGCCAGTATTTCGCAAACGATTTCCCAGTGAGCGCTTCTGATTGGGCAATTTCATTTTCGTGATGAGGGAAAGCTAAATCCTGGCCGCCTGCGTGGATATCAATTGTATCACCTAAATACTTGCGTGCCATCGCAGAGCACTCGATATGCCAGCCTGGTCTTCCTTGACCCCAAGGGCTATCCCATGCGATCTCTCCATCTTTGGTTGCTTTCCAAAGAGTAAAGTCTAATGGATCTTCTTTCTTTTCTCCAACTTCGATACGAGCACCGGATTGCAATTCATCAATAGACTGATGTGATAATTTTCCGTATCCTTCAAACTTACGTGTACGATAGTATACATCACCCTCTGACTCATATGCATATCCTTTTTTCACCAGTTCATCGATGAACTCAATAATGATATCCATATTTTCAGTTACGCGTGGATGCACATCGGCATGCTTGCATCCAAGAGCTGACGTATCTTCAAAGTAGGCATCGATAAAGCGGTTTGCGATCGTTGGAACATCTTCTCCTAACTCTTTTGCTGCCTTAATTAATTTATCATCTACATCTGTGAAGTTTGAGACATACTCTACATCGTAGCCTCTAAATTCTAAATAGCGGCGCACCGTATCAAATACGATCGCAGGACGCGCATTTCCAATATGAATATAGTTATACACGGTCGGTCCGCACACGTACATTTTGACTTTGTTTTCTTCTAGCGGTACAAACGTCTCTTTTTGACGTGTTAACGTGTTATATAGCTTAATTGCCATGGTGAATCTTCCCTTCTTTTAATTCCTTTAATTGATTTTGCAGGTGTAAAATTTCTTTCTCTAGCTGTTTGAAACGCTCTGCATCTGGATCTGGTAAATCTTGATGATTCAAATCTTTTGGAATCCGGACGCCATTTTGAATGACGACTCGGCCAGGGATACCAACAACCGTTGAGTTTTCTGGGACGTCATTTAACACAACTGAGCCCGCTCCAATTTTGGAGTGCGCATGAATCGTAATCGATCCTAGTACTTTAGCACCTGTTGCAATTAAGACATTGTCTTCGATCGTCGGGTGACGCTTTCCTTTTTCTTTCCCTGTTCCTCCGAGTGTTACTCCTTGATATACTGTTACATTATCTCCAATTTCGCACGTTTCCCCAATAACAATTCCCATTCCGTGGTCAATAAAAAATCGGCGGCCAATTTTCGCACCCGGATGAATTTCAATCCCTGTGAAGAATCGGCTAATTTGTGAGATTACACGTGCCAGAAAAAACCACTTTCTTTTAAAAAGCCCGTGAGCTAATCTATGTGCCCAAATAGCATGCAACCCCGAATAGGTTAATATCACTTCAATATAACTTCTTGCTGCAGGATCTTGTTCAAATATGGCCTCAATGTCTTCCTTTAACAACTTTAGCATCATCTCACCCCAATTCCGCTATTCCTCTATCTACTCATTGATTGTATAAAAAAACGCCCCTATGTCAAATGACACAGAGACGTATATACGCGGTTCCACTCTGTTTGGATCAACAAACGATCCCAACTCTTCTCTCATAACGTGAAAGTACCCGCTTTTGCCTACTTACTTAGTAGCATTCAACAAAAGACTCAAAGGCGCACTTCAACAAGTTTTGTCATAGGTTACTTTCAGCCGGTGATAACCCTCTCTGATATGCAATGAACTTGCCTACTCTTCCTTCTCAACGATATCCATATTTGATTATTTTATCATATGGGCAAAATAGAAATTTGTTAACTATAAATGCTTTCTAAACGAGCTAAAACTGTTTCTTTCCCTAAAAGAGAAATAGCTTTTGGAAGCTCAGGACCGTGTGTTTCGCCTGTTGTTGCTACACGAATTGGCATAAATAGTTTTTTACCTTTTTGACCTGTTGCTTTTTGTACAGCCTTTGTTGCTGCCTTAATTTCATCAGCGCTGAATTCTTCTAAGGAAGAAATCTCTTCAGCAAATGCTTTTAACACTTCCGGTACTTGCTCTTCAGCAAGCACTGCTTTTGCTTCTTCACTGTAATCAATTTCTTTCTTAAAGAACATTTCAGTAAGTTCAACAATCTCGGCGCCAAAGCTCATTTGTTCTTGGTATAGAGCGACTAGGTCACGTACCCATTGTTCTGTTTCTGCATCGCGCGTTTCTTCAACTTTTCCAGCTTTCACTAAGTGAGGAACTGATAAAGCTACTACCTCGTCTAAATCCAATTGTTTCATGTATTGGTTGTTCATCCAACGTAATTTGCTTGTATCAAATAGTGCTGGAGATTTTGATAAACGAGCTGGGTCAAAAATTTCAATGAACTGTTCTTTAGAGAAGATTTCTTCTTCTCCCACAGGTGACCAGCCAAGCATTGTAATAAAATTAAACAGTGCTTCCGGCAAGTAGCCTAATTCTTTATATTGCTCAATAAACTGAATGATTGACTCATCACGTTTACTTAGCTTACGGCGATTTTCATTTACGATCAATGTCATATGACCAAATACAGGAGGCGTCCAGCCTAAAGCTTCATACACAAGAATTTGCTTCGGTGTATTAGAAATATGGTCATCTCCGCGTAGAACATGTGTCATCTTCATTAGATAATCATCAATGGCTACAGCGTAATTATATGTTGGTGTACCGTCTTTTTTCACAATAACGAAGTCACCAATGCCTTCAGACTCAAATGATACTTCATCTTTGACAATATCATTCCATTTAATTTCTTTGTTACTAGGAACACGGAAGCGAATGCTTGGCTCACGGCCTTCTGCTTCTAGTTCAGCACGCTGTTCAGCTGTTAAGTTACGGCACTTCCCTGAATAGCGCGGCATTTGACTGTTTGCCTGCTGTTCTTCACGCTCTTTTTCAAGCTCTTCTGACGTACAGTAACAGTGATAAGCTAATCCTTTTTCAAGAAGTTCTTCCGTATATTTTTGATAGATTTCCGTACGTTCAGACTGGCGGTAAGGACCGTACTCGCCGCCTACGTCGATACTCTCATCCCATTCAATACCTAACCATTTTAAATAGCGCAGCTGACTTTCTTCTCCGCCTTCGATATTACGCTTTTGATCTGTATCTTCAATACGGATAATAAATTTACCGTTTTGATTTCGTGCAAATAAATAATTAAATAGTGCTGTTCTTGCATTCCCTATATGAAGATGTCCAGTTGGACTCGGGGCATAACGAACTCTTACTTCGCTTGACATAACTAAGATGACCTCCAATTTAATATTACTTATAGTATGTATTTAGATATTTTAGACATGTTCTAATTTTATCACCAAATAGGTATCTGTCAAAGTCAACTGTTTTTATTTTTGATAAACTAAAACGGCTGCTTGGGCGGCAATTCCTTCTTCACGTCCCGTAAAACCTAACTTTTCTGTTGTTGTTGCCTTGACGTTAATTTGAGAAATGCTTGCTTCTAACAGCTGCGCAATACGCTCTCTCATTGGTTCAATGTAAGGAGCCATTTTAGGTTTTTGCGCGATAATTGTGCAATCTACATTGCTTAATTCATAGCCTTCATCTTTTAGTAGTTTCCATACGTGTTGAAGAAGCTTTGCTGAATCAGCATCTTTAAATTCAGGGTCTGTATCCGGAAAATGCTTTCCGATATCTCCTTTAGCCGCCGCTCCTAATAAGGCATCTGCGATTGTATGCAACAGCACATCTGCATCTGAATGGCCTAATAGTCCTTTTTCATACGGAATTTCTAAACCGCCGATGATTAAAGGTCTTCCTTCTGCAAATTCATGTACGTCGAAACCTTGTCCTACTCGAATGTTCATTTTTCCACTCCTTCAGTCCTGTTTAGCTTTGTTAATATAGCTTCTGCATATAACAAATCTTCTGGTGTTGTTAGTTTTATATTATCGTAATTTCCCTCTACAATCGATACTTTTTGCCCCGCTCTTTCTACTAAGCTTGCATCATCGGTACCTAAGTATTCATTTATTTTTGCTTTTTCGTGTGCATTCATTACTACATCAAAAAGAAAAGCCTGCGGCGTTTGAATAGCCCACAAGCTAGAGCGCTCAACTGTTTCAATGACAGTACCCTGTTCCACACGCTTAATTGTGTCTTTTACTGGAACAGCCAGCACAGCAGCCTTATCACTAGCAGCTTTTTCTACTAACTCATGGATTGTGTTTTGTTGAACAAATGGACGAGCGCCATCATGAATTAATACCATCTGAGCCTGCTTTAAACTTTTAAGACCGTTATAAACGCTATGTTGACGTTCATCGCCCCCAACTGTCAATGATTGAACCTTTTGAATTGGATATTCGATTAATAACTCTTCAAAAATCTCCACTTCTTTTTCGTTTACGACTAGTACAATTCCACTGCACCAAGGATCTTGTTCGAATTTTTGCAGCGTATGAATGATAAGCGGAACGTTTTGAATAGTTAAAAATTGTTTGTTCCGCCCCGCTTTCATTCGCTTCCCCTGACCTGCAGCTAACACGATAATTTCATACTTCATAGGTATACTCCCTTTACCTGTTACGTCACAGTGCTTTTTCTAATAACTTGGGTTTCGCAAAAATCATACGGCCTGCTGAGGTTTGGAGTACGCTCGTCACCAGTACATCAATTTGCTTTCCAATATAATTTCTTCCTTCTTCTACCACGATCATTGTACCGTCATCAAGATAGGCAATACCTTGATTGTGCTCTTTACCGTCTTTTATAACCAATACGTTCATTTCTTCTCCTGGAAGTACAATTGGCTTGACGGCATTTGCTAAGTCATTGATATTTAAAACGCCAACATTTTGAAGTTCACATACTTTATTTAAATTAAAATCGTTTGTCACGACCAAACCGGAAGTCAGCTTTGCCAATTTAACCAGCTTGCTGTCTACTTCTTGAATGTCTTCGAAATCGCCTTCATAAATTTCTACCTTCATTGCCAGTTCTTTTTGAATACGGTTTAGAATATCTAGACCTCGTCTACCTCTGTTTCGTTTTAGAACATCCGACGAATCAGCAATATGCTGAAGTTCCTCAAGCACAAAGCGCGGAATAACAATCGTTCCGTCTAAAAATCCTGTTTGACAAATATCTGCGATACGGCCGTCAATAATAACGCTTGTATCTAAAATCTTAAGAGACTTTAATGATTCTTCGTTATCTGTTTCTTCTTCTTGTCCTTTTTTCTTCCCAATTCGAGCCGGCATCGAAAACACGCTTACAAGTTCATCACGTTTTTTAAACCCGACTTGAAACCCTAAGTAACCTAAAAGAATACTTAGAAAGATTGGTAAAATGGTACTTACTACTTGAAGTTGAATTCTACCTAAAAAAGCTCCGACCAAGTAGGCCACAATAAGCCCTAAAATCAATCCTAAGCTCCCGAAAAGCACATCCGTTACAGGCGCCTTCAGTAACGCCTCTTCCACTCGGCGAATTAATTCAACTATATAATCAACAATCCAAAACGTGACAAGGAAAAACAAAATGGCTCCCAGTATTGCATCGACGTAAGGCTTTTCTAGAAATGCTACATCTTGCAGATTTAATAATTGAATAAGTTCAGGTATAAAAAAGACGCCCAATGTACCACCTGTAATAATAAAAAATAACTGTACAAAACGTTTTAACACGCCTTCACCTCCCTTTATCATTATAAACAGTTTACAATGATTGAAACCTGTTATTTAACCAAAAAACAGAATTTGTAAACAAACTGTCACTTTTTTTGTATTTTCACAATATCTTAATGAATCAAACATTTAATGTCAATTAATATCCTATAGCTGACGGTTTGTAAGATGCTGCTCTTTTAGTCTTTTTAGGCCTTCTCTGATTTTCCTTGCTCGAATTTCACCGATGCCTTCTACCTCATCCAATTCTTCTACCGACGCATCTGCTATCGTTTTTAAATCCCCTAATTCATCAATGAGATTTTCAATAATAATCGATGGAAGTCTTGGAATTTTATGAAGCATTCGATACCCTCTAGGAATAACGCTGTCTTCAAAGCTTGTATACATGGGATATCCCATTAAGCGAAGGAGCGTTTGGTCATCGAGAAGAACATTATTTGACGGCTGCTGCATGCGTTCAATTACTCGGTAAGGGTCAAAGCTGAGGTCATACATATAATCTTTGATTAATAAAGTTGCTTCTTCCTCTAAGTGAGAAAGTAGTTCATTCATTTGGAGACGGATTAGTCTTCCTTCTGTTCCTAACTCGCTAATATAGCTCAAAATTTCATTTTTAATACGCAGAACCATTTCTGTACGATGAAGCGACTGCAACACATCTGTATGAGTTACTTGCTCTTCAAACTCTAATGCACTGAGACTTGTAATCGATTCGTCTAATACCGCCTTGTACTTTTCAAGAGTTCCAAGCGCTTGATTTGCTTTTGCTAAAATAACGCTAATGTCTTTCAATACATACTGCAGAGACCCTTTGTAAAGCGTAATCACATTTCGCCTTTGTGAAATGGCTATCACCAATACACCTGACTGCTTAGCTACGCGCTCTGCTGTACGGTGACGCATTCCTGTCTGTGAAGAAGGAGTAGAGGGGTCTGGCATGAGCTGAGCATTAGCAAATAATATCTTGCTTCCGCTGTCGTTTAAAATAAGCGCTCCATCCATTTTGGCTAACTCGTATAAATGCGCAGGTGTAAATGCACAATTAATCGAAAACCCTCCATCTACCATCTTTTTGACTTGTTCATTGTAGCCCATAACAATTAAGCCGCCCGTCTTTGCCCGCAAGACGTTATCGATACCGTCACGAATAGGGGTTCCTGGTGCTACAAACTGCAGAATTTCTGATATTTGTTTTTGACTAACTGTTGTTTTTTCTCCTTCCACTGCTTATCCTCCTAATGTATATTGCAGAGCCTCCGCTACTGTTGATACCCCAATCACATCAATACCATCTGGGACTTTCCATCCTCCTAAATTTTTCTCCGGGATAATAATTCGTTGGAACCCTAATTTTACCGCTTCTTGAACGCGCTGTTCAATTCTAGATACTCGGCGTACTTCACCTGTTAATCCTACCTCTCCTACAATAACATCTGTAGCGCTAGAAGCAGCATCTCTGAAGCTTGAAGCAATACTAACGGCTACAGCTAAATCGATTGCTGGTTCATCTAATTTCACTCCACCTGCTACTTTTAAATAAGCATCTTGATTCTGCAGCAGCATTCCTACACGCTTTTCTAAGACAGCCATGATAAGCGAAACGCGATTATGATCTACTCCCGTCGCCATTCTTCTAGGGTTTCCAAAGCTCGTTGGACTGATTAGCGCCTGCAGTTCTACTAATACAGGTCTTGTCCCCTCCATTGAAGCGACAACAACCGACCCTGCCGCTCCCTGAGATCGTTCTTCTAGAAAGATTTCAGATGGATTCAATACTTCTTCTAGCCCACTTTCTTTCATTTCAAAAATGCCCATTTCATTTGTAGATCCAAACCGGTTCTTAACCGCTCTTAATATACGATACGTATGATGGCGCTCTCCTTCAAAATAAAGAACCGTATCCACCATATGTTCAAGAAGTCTTGGACCTGCAATGGCCCCTTCTTTCGTTACATGACCCACAATAAAGATGGCAATTCCATTCGTTTTAGCAACACGCATTAGTTCAGCCGTACACTCTCGCACCTGTGAGACGCTTCCTGGCGCTGATGTCACATCAGCATGGTAAATGGTTTGAATTGAATCAATTACCACAAAATCAGGCTGCATGCTTGAGATGGCCTCTAGTATTAATTCTAAGTTTGTTTCTGCGTGAACATAAAGCTCTTCAGCTTTTACACCTAGCCTGTCCGCTCTTAACTTCGTTTGTTTGGTTGATTCCTCTCCCGAAATATATAGTACTTTATTTTGTTTCATTGCTAACTGCGCGGAGGTTTGCAAAAGTAAAGTAGACTTTCCGATACCCGGATCTCCCCCTATTAAAACGAGTGACCCTCTGACAATACCTCCTCCTAATACACGATTTAACTCTGCAGAAGGTGTAAAAATTCGTGGTTCTGTTGTAGATTCAATCGCTGTAATTGACTGAGGTTTTTGAACTTTAGAAGCAGTAGCTCCGGAAAAAGCTCCTCGGCGTGATGATTTCGTTTCTTCCATTTCTTCTACCATAGAATTCCAGCTTCCGCATCCGGGACATTTCCCCATCCATTTTGCTGATTCATATCCGCAATGCTGACATGCAAATTTTGTTTTTCGTTTGGCCATTATGTTATCAATCTCTCCGTTCATTCAATCGATTTCTATCTCTATTGTACACTATTTCCTAAGCTAAAATAAAAAGGGAGGCATACGTGTTTTTTCGTATGCCTCGTCTTGGTTTGAGTAAATTTAGCTGATGCTGCTTGGAGCGGAGGATTTAACAACAAATTCTCCTTTGTCTACATCTAGCGTCACTTTCTGACCTTTTTGAACAACCCCTTTTAGCAGCTCTTCAGATAAACGGTCTTCAATATGTTTTTGAATTGCTCTACGAAGTGGACGAGCACCGTATTCTGGATCAAAACCTTCCTCTGCAATCTTATCAATTGCTTCTTTTGTTAATTCAAGATCAATTTCTTGCTCTTTTAAGCGTTTTGTTAACTGATCCGCCATTAATTTAACGATTTCAGCTAAGTGAGGTTTCTCTAATGAATGGAAGACGATAATTTCATCGATACGGTTTAGGAACTCCGGACGGAACGCGCGCTTCATTTCCGCCATTACTTTTCCTTTCATATCTTTGTAGTCTTGCCCTTCTGCTTCTACTGTGAATCCTAAGTGCTTGCTTCGTTTTAATGTATCCGCACCTACGTTTGATGTCATAATTAAAATCGTATTACGGAAATCAACTGTACGGCCTTTTGAATCTGTTAAGCGTCCATCTTCTAACACTTGTAATAAAATGTTAAATACATCCGGATGCGCTTTTTCAATTTCGTCTAAAAGAACAACTGAGTAAGGTTTTCTTCTTACTTTTTCCGTTAACTGGCCGCCTTCTTCGTATCCAACATATCCTGGAGGTGAACCTACTAAGCGTGAAGTAGAATGTTTCTCCATGTACTCAGACATATCGATACGAATCATTGCATCTTCATCGCCGAAGATTGACTCCGCTAATGCACGTGCAAGCTCTGTTTTACCAACCCCTGTTGGTCCTAAGAAAATGAATGAACCAATTGGACGTTTTGGATCTTTCAAGCCTGCTCTAGCACGGCGCACAGCTTTTGCAACTGCTTTTACCGCTTCTTCTTGCCCAATTACACGAGAGTGAAGAATCTCTTCCATGTTCAGCAGTCTTTCTGTCTCTTCCTGTGCCAGTTTAGAGACCGGTACACCCGTCCAGCTAGATACCACCATCGCAATATCTTCTACGGTTACAGCTGAATTTTCTTTACCTTGCTGCTCTTTCCAAATTTTCTTTGTGTCTTCTAATTCTTCGCGTAGGCGTTGTTCTGTATCGCGTAAAGATGCTGCTTTTTCAAATTCTTGACTTTGAACAGACGCGTCTTTTTCATTGCGTACTGATTCTAATTTTTGCTCTAATTCCTTTAAATTTGGCGGCGTTGTAAATGAACGTAAACGCACTTTTGAACCAGCTTCATCAATTAAATCGATTGCTTTATCCGGTAAGAAACGATCTGAAATGTAGCGATCTGATAGTTTCACCGCTTGCTCGATTGCCTCATCAGAAATAGATACTCGGTGATGCGCTTCATAACGGTCACGAAGCCCTTTTAAGATTTGAATAGACTCTTCCAACGTTGGTTCATCCACTTGAATTGGCTGGAAGCGACGCTCTAACGCTGCATCTTTTTCAATGTATTTTCTGTATTCATCTAAAGTCGTAGCACCGATACACTGAAGTTCTCCACGAGCAAGAGACGGTTTTAAAATATTAGAAGCATCGATAGCACCTTCTGCGCCACCAGCGCCAATTAATGTGTGTAACTCATCGATAAAGAGAATGATATTACCTGCTTGACGAATTTCATCCATTACTTTCTTTAGGCGATCTTCAAATTCCCCGCGGTATTTTGTACCAGCAACGACCGTTCCCATATCCAAAGTCATAACGCGTTTGTCACGTAAAATTTCTGGAACTTCATTGTTGACGATTTGCTGAGCCAAACCTTCAGCGATTGCCGTTTTACCGACACCTGGCTCCCCAATTAATACAGGATTGTTTTTTGTACGTCGGCTTAACACTTCAATAACACGCTGAATTTCTTTCCCACGTCCGATAACAGGGTCTAAGCTTCCTTCGCGCGCTATAACTGTTAAATCGCGTGCTAAGCTGTCTAGCGTAGGTGTATTGGCATTTGAAGAGCCTCCGCCTTGATGGCTTGAAGCAGCTTCATTGCTACCTAATAAATGAAGTACTTGCTGACGAGCTTTATTTAGGCTGACACCTAGATTGTTTAAAACGCGTGCTGCAACGCCTTCACCTTCACGAATTAAGCCTAGTAAGATATGTTCTGTTCCTACATAAGAATGACCAAGCTTTCGGGCTTCATCCATTGAAAGTTCAATGACTTTTTTCGCTCGAGGTGTATAATGAATGGTCTGCGTTAATTCTTGGCCTCTGCCAATTAATGCTTCTACTTCTTTTTGAATTTTTTCAGTGCTTAGGCCTAGAGCAGAAAGAGCTTTTGCTGCAATTCCTTCACCTTCACGAACGATACCTAATAAAATATGCTCCGTCCCAATGTTGTTGTGACCTAGGCGTAGTGCTTCTTCCTGTGCTAAAGCTAATACTTTTTGTGCGCGCTCTGTAAATCTACCAAACATCATATAATCGTCACCCTCCACGTTTAATTTGTGTTTTTATTTATAGTGAGACGTTCTCGAATTAAGGTGGCTCTTTTAATGTCACGTTCTTGAGGCTTTAGGGGACCTCCCGAATACTTTTGTAAAAAGCCTGGCTGCGTCATAATGATAAGTTCATTCAATATATTTTGACTCAGTCCTTTTATATACCCTAAATCGATTCCTAATCGAACATCTGATAAGCATTGTGAAGCTTCTTTTGACTCAATAATACGGCTATTGGCCAATACTCCATATGAACGATACACTCGATCTTCTAACTCTACATGAGATGTCTTAAACAGCGCGTCTCTTGCAGAGTGCTCTTGTGTAATTAACTGCTGTACGACACTATTTAAATCTGCCACAATATCTTCTTCAGATTTCCCTAAGGTTATCTGATTAGAAATTTGAAAGATATTCCCTAAAGCTTCGCTACCTTCTCCATAAATTCCTCTCACCACTAAGCCGAGCTGGTTAATAGCGGGAATAATACGATGAATTTGACGGGTCATCACTAAAGCCGGCAGATGCATCATCACAGATGCACGTAGCCCAGTACCCACATTTGTGGGACAGCTGGTTAAATACCCTCTATTTTCATCAAACGCATAATCTACGTATTTCTCAATCCAATTATCTACTTTATTCGCTGTGCTTAAAGCTTCAGATAATTGAAGGCCTGGAAATAAACATTGTATGCGTAAATGATCTTCTTCATTAACCATAATACTCAAATCTTCTTTTTCTGATAAAAAACAAGCTCCGTTGTTATCTCCTTCAGCCAAGTTAGGACTGATAAGATGCTTTTCAACCAACACTTGCTTTTGAAGAGGCTGTAATTCGTTCATCTTTAGTAAATGCAAATTCCACTGATTGGTGTTCTCACTTTTTTGAAAAACTTGCTCGAATACTCGAACCACTTCAACTGCTTGTTCTTTAGAAAAGAGAGTTGGAAAAAGATAATGAGTTAAATTTCGAGCCAGCCTGATTCGACTGCTTAGAACAATATCTGAATTTGAAGCTTCTTGACGCATCCAAGAGCTAACAGGCTGGGAAAAGAACAAATCCTGGGACATGAATTACGCTTCCTCCTCTCTCGATTCGTTCATCTTCTTTTCTAGTAATCGAATGTGATCTCGGAGTTCGGCTGCTTTCTCAAACTCCTCTTTTTCGATATACTCTTTTAAGTTCAATCTTAATGCCTGTAATTCCTTTTTTAAATGAAGATTACTTGCAATTCTTGCTGGTATTTTTCCATGATGTAGATAATTACCTCCATGCAGCCTCTTCAAGAAAGGAATAAGAGGTCGCTCAAATGTTTTGTAGCAATCTGCACATCCAAACCTGCCGATTTTAGCAAATTTTTGATAGGTCATACCACAAGTAGGACAAGAAAGAACCTCATGACTTTGTTGCTTATAATTTTCAGTTACTACTGGATCTAGGTTAAGTAGGCCAGCTAGTAAGTTATTGATTGAAAAACCTTGCTGATTTGAAAAAGAAAATGTATCTCCATTTTCTGAAGCGCATTGTTCACATACATGCATCTCCGTCTTTTCACCATTAATAATTTTTGTGAAGTGAAGAGTTGCAGGTCTCGTTTCACATTGCTGACAAATCATCCTGTCATCACTCCCTGTTCTAAATAAAATAGATCATGAGCTTATCGGTAGCGTAATGAATTAAGCATTGCTTTTAAAAGATTAGCCCTTAGCTCATCACGATAAGGAAGTTCAATATTAATAACTGAACGATTGATAACACTCAACATGATTTTTGCTTCTCGTTCTGTGATGACTTTTTCTTCAACTAACCTAATAATGACGTTTTCAGCACTTACTTGTGAAATTTCATTTTGAATCATCTCAATTACTTGCTGAAACAAATCCGCTGCATCATGCATTTTTACTTTTGCAATACGAATAAAGCCGCCGCCGCCTCGCTTACTTTCTACAAGATAACCTCTCTCAACTGTAAAACGGGTATTGATAACGTAATTAATTTGCGACGGAACGCATTGAAATTTATCAGCAATCTCACTGCGCCTTATTTCAACAATTTCTCTTTCACTTAATTCAAGTACTTGTTTTAAATACTGTTCGATAATGTCAGAGATATTTGGCACGCTGCCCCCTCCTTCTGACTTTGACTATATTTGACCTTAATTTAAATATAAAAGGAAACGAAAAAATTTTCAACTATGTACTATTAAAGTTTATTCTTTACTTTTATCGTTGCCACTAAAATTTATTTCAAAACCTGCAAATCGTGAATTTTATTTTTCTTACTATACTTTTTCATAAAACAAATAAATTGTAAACAAAAAAGGACTAGCTAAAATAGCTAGTCCTTTTTCAGGTGCCTGGCAACGTCCTACTCTCACAGGGACAAAGTCCCAACTACCATTGGCGCTAAAGAGCTTAACTTCCGTGTTCGGTATGGGAACGGGTGTGACCTCTTCGCTATCGCCACCAGACAAGAGATTGCTCTCTCAAAACTAGATAACAGTTTGCTGAGTATAAAGCTTACGCTTTTAAAAGTTTGGTTAAGTCCTCGATCGATTAGTATCAGTCAGCTACACATGTCGCCACGCTTCCACCTCTGACCTATCAACCTGATCATCTTTCAGGGATCTTACTAGCTTGCGCTATGGGAAATCTCATCTTGAGGGGGGCTTCATGCTTAGATGCTTTCAGCACTTATCCCGTCCACACATAGCTACCCAGCGATGCCTTTGGCAAGACAACTGGTACACCAGCGGTGTGTCCATCCCGGTCCTCTCGTACTAAGGACAGCTCCTCTCAAATTTCCTACGCCCACGACGGATAGGGACCGAACTGTCTCACGACGTTCTGAACCCAGCTCGCGTACCGCTTTAATGGGCGAACAGCCCAACCCTTGGGACCGACTACAGCCCCAGGATGCGATGAGCCGACATCGAGGTGCCAAACCTCCCCGTCGATGTGGACTCTTGGGGGAGATAAGCCTGTTATCCCCGGGGTAGCTTTTATCCGTTGAGCGATGGCCCTTCCATGCGGAACCACCGGATCACTAAGCCCGACTTTCGTCCCTGCTCGACTTGTAGGTCTCGCAGTCAAGCTCCCTTGTGCCTTTACACTCTACGAATGATTTCCAACCATTCTGAGGGAACCTTTGGGCGCCTCCGTTACATTTTAGGAGGCGACCGCCCCAGTCAAACTGCCCACCTGACACTGTCTCCCGGCCCGATCAGGGCCGCGGGTTAGAATTTCAATACAGCCAGGGTAGTATCCCACCGACGCCTCCACCGAAGCTAGCGCTCCGGCTTCTCAGGCTCCTACCTATCCTGTACAAGCTGTACCAAAATTCAATATCAGGCTACAGTAAAGCTCCACGGGGTCTTTCCGTCCTGTCGCGGGTAACCTGCATCTTCACAGGTACTATAATTTCACCGAGTCTCTCGTTGAGACAGTGCCCAGATCGTTACGCCTTTCGTGCGGGTCGGAACTTACCCGACAAGGAATTTCGCTACCTTAGGACCGTTATAGTTACGGCCGCCGTTTACTGGGGCTTCGATTCAGAGCTTCTCCCAAAGGATAACCCCTCCTCTTAACCTTCCAGCACCGGGCAGGCGTCAGCCCTATACTTCGCCTTGCGGCTTCGCAGAGACCTGTGTTTTTGCTAAACAGTCGCCTGGGCCTATTCACTGCGGCTCTCTCGGGCTATACACCCTACCAGAGCACCCCTTCTCCCGAAGTTACGGGGTCATTTTGCCGAGTTCCTTAACGAGAGTTCTCTCGATCACCTTAGGATTCTCTCCTCGCCTACCTGTGTCGGTTTGCGGTACGGGCACCTCCCGCCTCGCTAGAGGCTTTTCTTGGCAGTGTGGAATCAGGAACTTCGGTACTATAGTTCCCTCGTCATCACAGCTCAGCTTTCATGATGAGCGGATTTGCCTACTCATCAGCCTAACTGCTTGAACGCGCATATCCAGCAGCGCGCTTACCCTATCCTACTGCGTCCCCCCATTACTCAAACGGCGGGGAGGTGGTACAGGAATATCAACCTGTTGGCCATCGCCTACGCTTTTCAGCCTCGGCTTAGGTCCCGACTAACCCTGAGCGGACGAGCCTTCCTCAGGAAACCTTAGGCATTCGGTGGACAAGATTCTCACTTGTCTTTCGCTACTCATACCGGCATTCTCACTTCTAAGCGCTCCACCAGTCCTTACGGTCTGACTTCGCTGCACTTAGAACGCTCTCCTACCACTGACATCAAAGATGTCAATCCACAGCTTCGGTGATACGTTTAGCCCCGGTACATTTTCGGCGCAGAGTCACTCGACCAGTGAGCTATTACGCACTCTTTAAATGGTGGCTGCTTCTAAGCCAACATCCTGGTTGTCTAAGCAACTCCACATCCTTTTCCACTTAACGTATACTTGGGGACCTTAGCTGGTGGTCTGGGCTGTTTCCCTTTTGACTACGGATCTTATCACTCGCAGTCTGACTCCCATGGATAAGTCTTTGGCATTCGGAGTTTGACTGAATTCGGTAACCCGTTGGGGGCCCCTAGTCCAATCAGTGCTCTACCTCCAAGACTCTTACAACATGAGGCTAGCCCTAAAGCTATTTCGGAGAGAACCAGCTATCTCCAGGTTCGATTGGAATTTCTCCGCTACCCACACCTCATCCCCGCACTTTTCAACGTGCGTGGGTTCGGGCCTCCATTCAGTGTTACCTGAACTTCACCCTGGACATGGGTAGATCACCTGGTTTCGGGTCTACAACCACATACTAAACGCCCTATTCAGACTCGCTTTCGCTACGGCTCCGCCTTATCAGCTTAACCTTGCATGGGATCGTAACTCGCCGGTTCATTCTACAAAAGGCACGCCATCACCCGTTAACGGGCTCTGACTACTTGTAGGCACACGGTTTCAGGATCTCTTTCACTCCCCTTCCGGGGTGCTTTTCACCTTTCCCTCACGGTACTGGTTCACTATCGGTCACTAGGTAGTATTTAGCCTTGGGAGATGGTCCTCCCAGCTTCCGACGGAATTTCACGTGTTCCGCCGTACTCAGGATCCACTCAAGAGGGAACGAAGTTTCAACTACAGGGTTGTTACCTTCTTCGACGGACCTTTCCAGGTCGCTTCATTTACTTCGTTCCTTTGTAACTCCGTATAGAGTGTCCTACAACCCCAAGAGGCAAGCCTCTTGGTTTGGGCTAATTCCGTTTCGCTCGCCGCTACTCAGGAAATCGCATTTGCTTTCTCTTCCTCCGGGTACTTAGATGTTTCAGTTCCCCGGGTCTGCCTTCAATATCCTATGTATTCAGATAAAGATACTGTTCCATTACGAACAGTGGGTTTCCCCATTCGGAAATCTCCGGATCAAAGCTCACTTACAGCTCCCCGAAGCATATCGGTGTTAGTCCCGTCCTTCATCGGCTCCTAGTGCCAAGGCATTCACCGTGCGCCCTTTCTAACTTAACCATTAGCGAATAAATGGTACAACGTAATGTTGTGTTATTTATTGGTTTGATTAAAGAAAAGTTTCACTTTTCCTCAGCAATTACTGTTATCTAGTTTTCAAAGAACAATCGCAACCAAAATTCTTCTTATTAGATAAGAAGAAAGTAGTGTGCTTTCTATAATTGAGAGATTGAACTCTCAAAACTGAACAAAGTGTCAAAACGTACGTCATGTAAAAATCCTTAGAAAGGAGGTGATCCAGCCGCACCTTCCGATACGGCTACCTTGTTACGACTTCACCCCAATCATCTGTCCCACCTTAGGCGGCTAGCTCCTTACGGTTACTCCACCGACTTCGGGTGTTACAAACTCTCGTGGTGTGACGGGCGGTGTGTACAAGGCCCGGGAACGTATTCACCGCGGCATGCTGATCCGCGATTACTAGCGATTCCAGCTTCATGTAGGCGAGTTGCAGCCTACAATCCGAACTGAGAATGGTTTTATGGGATTGGCTTGACCTCGCGGTCTTGCAGCCCTTTGTACCATCCATTGTAGCACGTGTGTAGCCCAGGTCATAAGGGGCATGATGATTTGACGTCATCCCCACCTTCCTCCGGTTTGTCACCGGCAGTCACCTTAGAGTGCCCAACTAAATGCTGGCAACTAAGATCAAGGGTTGCGCTCGTTGCGGGACTTAACCCAACATCTCACGACACGAGCTGACGACAACCATGCACCACCTGTCACTCTGTCCCCCGAAGGGGAACGCTCTATCTCTAGAGTTGTCAGAGGATGTCAAGACCTGGTAAGGTTCTTCGCGTTGCTTCGAATTAAACCACATGCTCCACCGCTTGTGCGGGCCCCGTCAATTCCTTTGAGTTTCAGTCTTGCGACCGTACTCCCCAGGCGGAGTGCTTAATGCGTTAGCTGCAGCACTAAAGGGCGGAAACCCTCTAACACTTAGCACTCATCGTTTACGGCGTGGACTACCAGGGTATCTAATCCTGTTTGCTCCCCACGCTTTCGCGCCTCAGCGTCAGTTACAGACCAAAAAGCCGCCTTCGCCACTGGTGTTCCTCCACATCTCTACGCATTTCACCGCTACACGTGGAATTCCGCTTTTCTCTTCTGCACTCAAGTTCCCCAGTTTCCAATGACCCTCCACGGTTGAGCCGTGGGCTTTCACATCAGACTTAAGAAACCGCCTGCGCGCGCTTTACGCCCAATAATTCCGGATAACGCTTGCCACCTACGTATTACCGCGGCTGCTGGCACGTAGTTAGCCGTGGCTTTCTGGTTAGGTACCGTCAAGGTACAAGCAGTTACTCTTGTACTTGTTCTTCCCTAACAACAGAGTTTTACGACCCGAAAGCCTTCATCACTCACGCGGCGTTGCTCCGTCAGACTTTCGTCCATTGCGGAAGATTCCCTACTGCTGCCTCCCGTAGGAGTCTGGGCCGTGTCTCAGTCCCAGTGTGGCCGATCACCCTCTCAGGTCGGCTATGCATCGTTGCCTTGGTGAGCCGTTACCTCACCAACTAGCTAATGCACCGCGGGCCCATCTGTAAGTGATAGCCGAAACCATCTTTCAATCATCTCCCATGAAGGAGAAGATCCTATCCGGTATTAGCTTCGGTTTCCCGAAGTTATCCCAGTCTTACAGGCAGGTTGCCCACGTGTTACTCACCCGTCCGCCGCTAACGTCATAGAAGCAAGCTTCTAATCAGTTCGCTCGACTTGCATGTATTAGGCACGCCGCCAGCGTTCATCCTGAGCCAGGATCAAACTCTCCGAAGAAATGTTTGACTTGCTCAATTTAAAAAATAAAAATTAACGTTGACGTTTGTCGCTTTGTTCAGTTTTCAAAGTTCAACCGCCGCTCTTAAGCGACTTTACTATCTTATCAAGTTATTAACGTAATGTCAACAACTTTTTTTATTTTTTGTTGTTTTCGCTTGTCTGCGTTAGCAACAGATATAAATATACCAAATCAATTTCATAAAAACAAGAGGTAAATTAAAAGTTTAAATTTTCTAATATTATTAACTAAAAAAAAGATGGCCGTAGCCATCTCTTTTTTAGCGTTGACGCATATGTGGGAATAATAGTACATCACGGATTGACGGTGCATTTGTTAGTAACATAACAAGGCGGTCAATACCGATTCCTAGACCACCTGTAGGTGGCATACCATATTCTAATGCCTCAATGAAGTCATCATCCATCTCATGTGCTTCATCGTTTCCTTGTTCTTTCTCTTTCAACTGAGCTTCAAAGCGCTCACGTTGGTCAATTGGATCATTTAGCTCTGTAAATGCGTTCGCGTGTTCACGCGCAACGATAAACAGCTCAAAACGGTCAGTAAAACGCGGATCTTCCGCATTTTTCTTAGCCAATGGAGAGATCTCTACAGGATGTCCGTAAATGAACGTTGGTTGAATTAACTGCTCTTCTACTTTTTGTTCAAAGAATTCATTTACAATATGTCCATATTGCATATGTTCAGTGATTTCTACCCCGTGTTCTTTCGCTAAAGCACGAGCTTCTTCAACAGATGTTTCTCCCCAGAAGTCTACGCCCGTATATTGTTTAATAGCATCGACCATATGAAGTCTTGTCCACTCTGGAGTTAAATCTACCTCTTGATCGCCATACTGAATCTTTGTTGTGCCAAGTACTTCTTGCGCGATGTGTGCAATTAAGTTCTCTGTTAAAGCCATGATATCTTTGTAGTCCGCATACGCTTCGTACAACTCGATCATTGTAAATTCAGGGTTGTGACGTGTAGATACACCTTCATTACGGAATACACGGCCAATTTCATATACTTTTTCTAATCCACCTACGATTAAACGTTTTAAATGAAGTTCAATCGCAATACGCATATAAAGTTCCATATCAAGCGCATTGTGATGTGTCACAAACGGACGAGCTGCTGCTCCACCTGCGATTGAATGCATCATTGGTGTTTCAACTTCTAAATATCCATGATTATCTAAGTAACGGCGCATCGATTGAATAATACGGCTTCTTGAGATAAATGTTTGTTTACTTTCTGGGTTTGTAATTAAATCTAAGTAACGTTGACGGTAGCGCTGTTCAATATCTTTTAAACCATGATATTTATCTGGAAGTGGACGAAGCGCTTTTGTTAGTAACGTAAAATCTTTTACTTTAATAGAAAGTTCGCCAACTTTTGTTTTGAATAAAACACCTTCAACCCCTACCAAGTCACCGATATCTACGCTGCTGAAGATTTCGTACTGTTCTTCGCCAATTGCATCTTTACGTACATAAAGCTGAATTTGTCCCGTTAAATCTTGAACGTGAGCGAAACCTGCTTTTCCTTTTCCACGCTTTGTCATAATACGACCAGCTAGTGACACAGGCACTTCATTTTCTTCTAACTGTTCTTTTGTTAACTCGTCATACTCACTAATTAATTGCTGTGATGTATGTGTACGTTCAAAACGTTGACCAAACGGATCAATACCTTGATCTCGTAGGTTGCTCATTTTTTCGCGACGAACGAGAAATTGATCATTTAATTCTTCATGACTCATCGTTTACTCATCTCCATCGTATAATTAAGTTTTCCGAAACAGAAAAAAGGCCAGCATGTTTACTGGCAACTACTACGTTTCTTTAAAATTATTATAGGTTCAGTCGTTTCTCTATGTCAAATCGCTTTATTCTTGCTTCGCTTCTCTTTTTCTTCGATTTCTATAACAAGTTGCCCAATAGACCAACAAGCTGCGAACCCAAACCCCAAAGTTTTCACTCTGAACTCTACTTTACTCCAATATAAAAATGAATCAACTAATAAGATTCATTTTTACTTATGTAAATCATTACTATTATTTTCGAACATATCTAGTATACCAGTTGTTTGCTTTCGAAATAATTTTACATCTTTTAAATCCGATAAACGTGTTGTGATGGTTTCAACTTTTTCTTCCGCTACAGGGAGAATAAGAGATGGAGCTAGTTCGTTTAGAGGAACCATCACAAATGCTCGTTCAAACATTCGAGGATGAGGGACGCTCAGCCTATCCGTATGAATGATTTCGTTACTATAAAGTAAGATATCTAAATCAAGGGTTCTAGGCCCCCATACAATCTCTCTTTTTCGACCTGCCGTTTGTTCAATGGCTTGCAAACAATCTAAAAGGTGCTCTGACGAATACGTTGTTTGTATTTTTACTACCATGTTTAAAAAGCTTGCTTGATCCGTATACCCGACCGGGGCCGTTTCATAAACAGATGAAACAGCCACTACCTTAATCTCAGAGGGTTTCATCAAGCCAGTAACTCCTGACTTCAAATGTTCCATTCGATTTTCAATGTTTGATCCTAATGCAATATATGCTTCTGTTGTCATTCAACGGCTCCTTTTAATTTCAATAGCTACCGATTGATAATAACCGGGAATTGGCGGATCGGGCTTATATACCTTTACTGTACAAGCCTGCACGAGTTCGTAATTAGCAAGCAATTCAGATGCAATCGTTTCGGCCACCGTTTCAACTAACTTGAACGTGCGCTTCTCTACAACTTCCTGGCATGTTTGGTATAAATCTGCATAGCTCACCGAGTATTCTAAATTGTCCGTAGTACCAGCTTGTTTTAAATCCAGTTCTACAGCTAAATCCACGTGAAAACGCTGCCCTAATTTATTTTCTTCTGGAAATACGCCATGATATCCATAGAAACGCATATCATTCACATAAATTTTATCCATCTTTAGCCTCTCCTTTCGCTTTTATACATGTAGCTCATGTCGACTCATTAGCGACATCGTGTAAGAGCGATACTCTTTTTGCAACTGAGCTGTCAACGTATGGTCTCCTACTGAAAACTGCTTATCCTTTATACTTCGAAGAGGTACGATTTCTTGAATGGAATTTGTAACGAAAGCTTCATCACCCTCCAAGAGCTGTTCCACCGTGAATAAGCCTTCTACAACCTCTATGTTTTTCCTTTGTAAAAGCGTAAAGATAAACTGTCTCGTAATTCCATTTAAGATACCTGTTTCAAGAGACGGCGTATATACACAATCATCCTTTACAAAAAATAAATTGGACACAATACCTTCGGCTAAGAACCCTTCTTTTGTTAAAAAGATACCCTCTTTATTTAAGTCTGAACCAACTTCTCGCTTAGCTAGTACATTGTTTAAATAATGATGAGACTTTAACCTCATGGTTCCTTCGGGCGTATTTCGCTTTGTCTCAAGAATAAGCCCCTCTTTTACAAGGGGGCTCGATGGATGAGGCATTGATTTCATATATACGATTGTAGATGGCTTGTCGTATTCTTCCACCTGCAAGCCAATTCCGCCATTTCCTGCTGAGACATTTAATCGAACATACGCATTTCTCTCATTGTTTTTCATTAACAGACTATTAATGATTCCCAACACATCCTGTGTAGAGTAGTCCCATACAATATTTAATTCACGTAAGCTGCTACGCAGTCGATTCAGATGGTCTTCCACTAAAAATGGATGACCTTCATAAACTCGTAACGTTTCAAACAGCCCTAGCCCATACATATATCCGTGATCAAACGGAGAAATAGTGGCTTCAGACGCAGGCTTTACTTCGCCATTTACGTATATATACATATCATTACACTCGCTTTTTTTCGTAAGTTTCAATAAAATTCTTCAGCATTTCTTTACCGTAAGAAGTCATGATAGATTCAGGGTGGAACTGTACTCCTTCAATAGGTAATGATTTATGGCGAATCGCCATAATTTCATCTTCTGCTGTCCACGCTGAAATCTCAAAGCAATCCGGCAGTGAACTTTTTTCTACAATCAAAGAATGATATCGAGTTGCCGTGAACGGATTATCAAGGCCTTTAAAGATAGTACGGCCATCATGATGCATTTCAGATGTTTTACCGTGCATTAATTTATCCGCACGAATCACATTCCCTCCAAAAGCTTGCCCAATCGACTGATGCCCTAAGCATACGCCGAATATTGGAATCTTACCTGCAAAATACTCGATGGCTTCTAGACTGATTCCCGCTTCGTTAGGACTACAAGGTCCCGGGGAGATCATCAAGAAATCTGGATTTAGCACTTCAATTTCAGAAAGTGTAATTTCATCATTTCTTTTTACAAGAAGCTCATGCCCTAGCTCACCTAAATACTGTACTAAATTAAACGTAAAAGAATCATAATTATCAATCATTAATATCATCTTTACTCACCCTCACTCAGCTCATTTTCGCTCTGCTCTTTTGCTTTCCATAGTGCAATTGCTTTTTTCAGTGATTCTTTGTATTCGTGTTTCGGATTTGAATCAATCACAACACCCGCACCAGCCTGCACATAAGCTTGGCCGTCTTGAATAATCATAGTGCGAATCGCAATATTTAATTCCATATCTCCATTAAACCCAATCCAACCAATCGATCCTGTATAAATTCCTCGTCGAACTGGTTCAAGTTCTTCAATGATTTCCATTGTACGAACTTTAGGTGCTCCAGTAATCGTTCCTCCAGGAAAAACCGCATCTACGATATCTACAAAATCTTTGTTGCGCGCAAGCTTGCCTTTTACATTAGACACAATATGCATGACATGTGAATACTTTTCAATAACCATAAACTCGTCAACATGAACGGTACCATATTCGCTTACTCTACCAAGATCATTACGCTCCAAGTCAACAAGCATCACATGCTCTGCACGCTCTTTTTCGTTATGAATAAGCTCATCCGCTAACTGTTGGTCTTCTTGATCATCCTTACCGCGAGAGCGCGTTCCCGCAATCGGTCTCGTACTGATTTCATCACCGGCTTTTTTCACTAATAGTTCTGGTGAACAGCTCACAATGTGAAATTCTTCTGTCTGCATATAAGACATGTAAGGAGACGGGTTGATTTTTCGTACCTGTTCGTAGATATGCATAGGATGAGTTTGAAGCTGTTGAGACTGTCGAACAGATAAGTTCACTTGAAACACATCGCCTTGCCCGATGTACTCATGTACGCGAGTTGTGGCATCTGAAAAAGCAGCTTCAGACATCGAAACCTCACTCTTTTCGGCAACACGATGAATACGCTCATATGATAGTCCTTCAGCACTTGCCTCCATCCAGTCCTTTTTGTATTGATCAATACGCTTATGTGCCTTCTCTTTACAATCTGCTTCATCGTTAACTATAATCCAGAGCTTTTCCTTTTCTTGATCGTATACAAATACGTCATCGAAAATAAGGAAATAAACGTCCGGCGTTTTCAATGAATCTTCAGCAAGACCAGGTATGGTTTCTACATAGCGGATATAATCATAGCTAATAAAGCCAATTGCTCCACCTTGAAAAGGAGGAAGATCTGGATTCACCTCTGCTTCAAACTTCTTCACCCAGTCTCGCATAAGATGAAGCGGATTACCTTTTTGAACAGTAGCTCGGCCATCCGTTTTGATATGAAGCTCGTTTTGTTCGCCTCGCAATATGGCTACAGGTTTTAATCCCATCATTTGAAACTTTCCGCCTCGACCGCTTTCAAGCAGGATATGATTCGGTTCCTCTTTTGACAACTCTTGATATTTTTTGAACCATTGGTTTTTAGAGATAGAAATAGATTCGCCCCAAGTCATTCTTTGCTGCATTTGTTCACTCTCCTAAAAATAAATCACCTGCTTTCATTTTACATGATTCTCAGATGAAAAAAAACAGCTTCATATAGAAGCTGTTTTTTTATCGTTTTTATGCTTGTGTTTGTTCCTCGAATTGGAACAATGGAGTACTTAAGTAACGCTCACCGTTACTTGGAATAATCGCTAACACTTTTTTACCTTTTCCAAGCTGTTTTGCAGCTTTTAACGCAGCATAAATCGCAGCCCCAGAAGAGATACCTACTAGTACACCTTCTGTTTTTGCTACTTTACGGGCATATTCAAAAGCTTGGTCGTTTTGAACAGCGACAACTTCGTCATATACTTCCGTGTTAAGCGTATCCGGAACAAAGTTTGCACCAATTCCTTGAATTTTATGAGGTCCTGGTTGACCACCGCTTAAAATCGGAGAATCAGCTGGCTCTACCGCATAAATTTTGATGTTTGGGTACTTTTCTTTTAACACTTCACCAGCACCTGTAATAGTACCGCCAGTACCGATACCTGCCACAAATCCATCTAGCTGATCGCCAAACTGCTCGATAATTTCTTTAGCCGTTGTTTGACGGTGCACTTCTGGGTTCGCTTCGTTTTGGAACTGTTGAGGAATAAAGTAGCCATGCTCTTTTGCAAGCTCAGTTGCTTTATTAACCGCCCCTTTCATTCCTTCTGGACCTGGCGTTAACACTAACTCTGCCCCGTACGCACGAAGCAGATTACGACGCTCAATACTCATGGTTTCAGGCATTGTTAAAATAGCACGGTATCCTTTTGCTGCAGCTACCATTGCTAAGCCAATTCCTGTGTTACCACTTGTTGGTTCAATGATTGTGTCGCCAGGTTTTAACACACCTTTTGCTTCCGCATCTTCAATCATTGCTAATGCGATACGATCTTTTACGCTGCTTCCTGGGTTCATAAATTCTAATTTTAAATATACATCCGCCATATCTTCTTCAACTAGACGGTTTAGTTTTACGATTGGTGTTTGACCAATTAACTCTGTAATTGAATTTGCAATACGTGCCATATGACCACTCCTAATACCAACTAATTTTATTGATTTTGTATACAATTTATCAGATGTTTTCTAAATTGTCAATCATTTTGTCTTTCCATTTACCTAATTTTGTTATATTCTTAGATCAATATATACAGAAATAGAACTTAATAATTATAAAAAAAGGCGCTCATTTGTAAAATGACGCCTTTTAAGAATCTTTTATTTCATTTAAATTGCTTGTTCTTTCATTTCTTCTAGCTGCTTTTTATCAAAACGATAGGTCTCATTACAGAAATGGCACTGTGCTTCAGCTTGGCCGTCTTCCTCAATCATCGATTGAATCTCTTCTTGTCCTAAGCTGATAATAGCATTAGCAATTCTTTCTTCTGAGCACTGACATTTGAACTCTACAGGCATTGTCTCCAGAAACTTTACGTTTTCTTTTCCAAGAACTTCTTCTAAGATTTCCTCAGGAGAAAGGCCTTTTTGAATCAGTTTTGAAATTGGTTCAATCGTTTGCAAACGTTGTTCAATAGCTGTAATAGTTTTATCATCTGTTCCTGGAAGAAGCTGAATGATAAATCCTCCCGCAGCTAAGATCGTGTTATCAGGGTTAACAAGTACACCTACACCTACTGAAGATGGGACTTGTTCAGATGTCACAAAATAATACGTGAAATCCTCTCCTAATTCTCCCGATACGATAGGTACTTGTCCGTTAAATTGATCACGCATCCCAATATCTTTTACGACACTTAGCGTACCATCTGTACCTACAGCACGTGCTACATCTAATTTTCCATGCTGATTTAAATCAAAGTGAGTTTGCGGGTTTGTTACATATCCACGCACTTCCCCTTTGGCATTGCTGTCTACTAAAATAACGCCAATTGGGCCTCGGCCTTCAATTTTAATTGTTAGCTTTTGCTCACCCTTTAGCATAGCCCCCATCATAACTCCTGCAGTCATTGAACGTCCCAATGCTGCAGAGGCTGTAGGCCATGTATAGTGACGGCGCTGCGCTTCTCCAACTGTATCCGTTGTTTTTACCGCATAAGCGCGAACTTGACTATTGTAAGCTAGTGCTTTTACTAAATAGTCGCCCATAATATACACCTCTTACTCCATATTTTTTGTATAAATTATTTGCAATCCTTTTAAAGTCAAAAATGGATCCACAATATCAATAATATCCGACTCTTTAGCAATCAATGTTGCGAGTCCTCCAGTAGCAATAACTTTAGGATTTACTGTTGCTTGCTCTTTCATTCTTGCTACAATTCCTTCTACTTGTCCAACGTATCCATATAAAATACCTGCTTGCATCGCAGATACTGTATTTTTTCCAACAATGCTATTTGGTCGCGCAATTTCAATTCGCGGAAGCTTAGATGCTCTTGAATAAAGAGCTTCTGTCGAAATATTAATACCAGGGGCAATCGCACCACCCATATATTGCTTATTTTCATCAATATAGCAATATGTGGTTGCGGTACCAAAATCAACGATAATTAAAGGGCTTCCGTACAGCTGAATTCCAGCAACAGCATTTACAATACGGTCTGCTCCCACTTCACGTGGATTTTCATATTTAATATTTAAACCCGTCTTAATTCCAGGACCAACAACAAGCGGCTTTAAATGAAAATACTTTTGACACATTCTCTCCAATGCAAACATAATAGGAGGAACAACAGAGGAAATAATAATACCATGAATATCTTTAAAAGATAAACTAACGTGCTCAAGCAAGGCTTTGATTGTCATGCCATACTCGTCTTCTGTTTTATTACGGCTTGTTTCTACACGCCAATGGTACTTTAATTCATCTCCATCGTATACACCTAATACCGTATTCGTATTTCCAACATCTAATACAAAAATCATTTCAATCACCACTTTATATAAATTCAGTATTTACACTGAAACCATCATACCATAACTGGTAAATAGACGTGTATATTCTAGATAAAATAGGAATATAATGACACGATTCTCTAGTGTATATCCTACTTATCCACTATATATAAGAAAAACCTTTTACCAAACCTAACTTTTAACCAATAAAAAAATCAGTGGAGAATATCTCCACTGATTTTTATTGTCTTATGCTTTTGGCTCTTCATCGTCTGTCTTTGTTTGGATGTTTACTTTAACATCTTCATCTGTTACGTGACTAGAACGGTCTGGAAGAGTTCCATGATCTACTAAGTGGTTGATTTGCTCAGCGTCTAACGTTTCTACTTCTAACAACGTTTGAGCTACAAGCTCTAACTTGTCACGGTTTTCCGTTAAGATCTGCTTCGCACGCTCATAGCTTTCTTTAATGAAACGTTGGATTTCATTATCAATTTCATGAGCAATCGCATCACTGTAGTTTTGTTCACTGTGTAAATCACGACCTAAGAATACTTGGCCTTGTTGTGATTGACCGAATTGCATTGGTCCTAACTTTTCACTCATACCGTATTCTGTTACCATTTTACGAGCGATGCTTGTTGCACGCTGGAAGTCATTGTGAGCACCTGTACTCACTTCGCCGAAAATAATTTCCTCAGCTACGCGACCACCAAGCAATCCAACAATTTTATCCAGCAGCTCTGGCTTCGTCATAAAGTAGCGATCTTCTTTTGGTAACATAACAGCATATCCACCAGCTTGCCCACGTGGAACAATGGTTACTTTATGTACCATATCAGCTTCGTCTAATACGACACCGATAATTGTATGTCCTGCTTCATGATAAGCAACAATATTGCGTTCTTTTTTAGAAATAACTCGACTTTTCTTAGCTGGACCTGCAATTACGCGGTCTGTTGCTTCGTCAATGTCAACCATTTCAATTTTCTTTTTGTCCTGTCTAGCAGCTACTAAGGCAGCTTCGTTTAACAAGTTTTCGAGATCTGCACCTGAGAAACCTGGCGTACGCATAGCAATTGCTTTTAAGTTTACTGATTCATCTAAAGGCTTATTGCGAGCATGTACTTTAAGCACTGCTTCACGGCCATTTACATCTGGACGATCTACCGTAATTTGACGGTCGAAGCGGCCTGGACGTAATAACGCTGGATCTAAGATATCCGGGCGGTTTGTTGCTGCAATGATAATGATACCTTCGTTAGCACCAAAACCATCCATCTCAACAAGCAATTGGTTCAATGTTTGTTCACGCTCATCGTGTCCGCCACCAAGACCTGCGCCACGTTGACGACCTACAGCATCGATTTCATCAATAAAGATAATACATGGAGCATTCTTCTTCGCATTTTCGAATAAATCACGAACACGAGAAGCACCGACCCCAACAAACATTTCAACAAAGTCTGAACCACTGATAGAGAAGAAAGGAACGCCTGCTTCACCAGCAACAGCTCTTGCTAATAATGTTTTACCAGTACCAGGAGGTCCCACAAGTAAGACACCCTTCGGAATTCTTGCACCTAGCTCTGCGAATTTACGAGGATCTTTTAAGAACTCAACAACTTCCACAAGTTCTTGCTTTTCTTCGTCTGCACCAGCTACGTCTTTAAATTTAACCTTTTTCTTTTCTTCACTGTAAAGCTTAGCCTTACTTTTACCGAAGTTCATAACGCGGCTTCCGCCACCTTGAGCTTGGTTCAGTAAGAAGAAGAATAGGATGAAAATAATAACAAATGGAATTATTGACGTAAAGAACGTTACCCAGCCGCTTGTTTCATCAGCAGGTTTAAAATCAACTTCTACTTGATTATTTTCTGAAGCAGCGTCAATACGATCAAGTGCTTTGTCACCATCTACGATGTAAGTTTGGAACGTTTGATCCTTTTTATAAGAATCTAACTTCCCTTGCACAACATACACGCCTCTTTCAGGCTTCATAGAGAGTGATTTCACATCACCTTTGTCTAAGTGTTGAACAAATGTATCGTATCTCATTGGTTCTGCTTTTTGATTAGAGCCACTAAAGAAGCTTACCACGCCAATAATGACTAAAAATATAAGTAAATAAAAGATGGTATTACGGAAGATCCGATTCATTTCTTACCTCCTCCCACGATAAACAAATACTGTATTCAATACTAACATAGAACATTTATCCTATCCAATAAATTGCACTTGAATATGTGCTTATTAATTGCTGTATACTTGCGGTTTAAGAACCCCAATATACGGCAGGTTACGATATTTTTCTTGATAATCTAATCCATACCCTACTACGAATGCATCAGGTACTTCAAATCCAACGTAATCTGCTTTAATAGCTGCTTTACGACCTGTTGGTTTGTCTAAGAGTGTGACAATCTTAATTGACTTAGCTTTACGGTACTTGAATAACTCTACAAGATAGCTAAGTGTTAAGCCGCTGTCGATAATATCCTCTAAGATAAGAATGTCTCGACCTTCAACTGATGTATCTAAATCTTTTAGGATTTTTACTTCACCAGAAGAAACCATCGCATTGCCATAACTTGATACATCCATAAAATCCATTTCTAAATATGTATCAACACGCTTAATTAGATCAGACATAAAAGGCATAGCACCTTTTAATACACCGATTACCAAAGGAAAACGGTCAGCGTACTCCTCAGATAATAGCTTACCCAATTCTTTTACTTTCTGTTGTATTTCTTCTTCTGAAATCAAAATTTCTTGAATATCCTGCTTCATTCCTTACTTGCCTCCTAGAAGTTTTCGCTACTTATAGTATAAAATAACATATCTGGACTTATGTGTATGCAGTTCATAAGCAGATTTTTTCAAACCAGGTAGCCACAAAATAGTTCCTTGGCTATCTTCCACTACCGGCCAATGATCTCTGAAGTGTAAAGGGATTTTTTCATCGATAAAAATATCCTTTACTTTTTTATGTCCCTTCATGCCCTTTACTCGCATTTTATCGCCATTTTTTCGTGTCCTTACCTTTAATGATTGTAAATCGTGAGCTTCATCTAAAAGAAAAACATCGTTTCCTTTTATATCTTCGACTTTATTATGTATTTCACAAATAAGCTGGTGACCATTTGGAAGCTCGACGACCCCTGGAATCGGAACAATAAATTCATATGGCTCGATGTTTCCCTCATTAAAGGTGAAAAGACAGTCGTTGTAAGATCGGATAATGCGTAAACCATTTGGAAAGTCAAGCGTCCCAGACGGTTTTTCACTTTTACAAAATCCTACTAACGTGTCAACATGCGCTGAGGAAAGGGTTGGAGGAATTTCTTTATAGAGATAGTTTAATATTAGTTGAATACCACGCCTTTGTAAAGGCTTGCGTATCCTTAGAAAACAATCTCTATCAATGAGAATTTCATTTTGCAATTTCTTTCTCATTACTTTATTCATCACATCGGTCGTTAATTCCTCTAAGTATGCTTGATCTTCATGCAAGTTCTCGCTAAATTGTTGAAATTTTTCATGTACAGCGGCGTTTTCTTGCTTTAAAAATGGCAAAACGTAATGACGAAACCGATTTCTCGTGTACGAGTCTTTCTCATTACTCGGATCAATCCGAGGGGTAAGCCCATGTAGCTTACAGTAGCGATTGATTTCTTCTTTCGTTACGGCTAGGAACGGCCTAATAATAAATCCATCCGCATATGGCCGCTTGGGCTGCATCCCTGCGTATCCATTCATCGTACTACCTCGGACCATTCGCATTAACATCGTTTCAATCTGATCATCTCCGTGATGTCCTAATGCAAGAAGATTTGCTTTGTGCTTCTTCATAACATGAGTAAAAAATGTATAGCGGCATTCTCTGGCAGCTACTTGAGAAGATAACTTTCTTTCCTTCTGATAGGCAGTAACATCAATCTGCTTCGCCTCACATTTAATATTCAATTGTTTGCAGTAGTTCTGCACATATTCCATATCTTGCTGTGACTCTTTGCCCCGGAACATATGATCAACATGAGCAGCAATAATCGTGAGAGATTTTTGCTCTTTCAGACTCCATAAGAAATGCAGCAGTGCTAAAGAATCAGGACCACCAGAAATACCTACAACCACCGTAGAGCCTGCGGATAATAACTGATGTTTTGTCATAAAATTGTTCACTTGCTTTTCCATAGGAATGACTCATCCTTATAATGTACACGCAATAATGTATCATTAATTTACTTTATACGAATGACTATAAGGAAAGTTTCACAATTTCTCCAAACTTTATAGCACTTGAATAAATAGATACAAAATATAAATCAACATTACAGACGTACAAAGTAGTAGCGTCTCTAACACGTGAGAACGCTTCTTCTTTACTTTAACACGAGGAGCAGACGGTTGACGAACGTTTTGAGGCTTTGTTCCTTTACTTTTTGCCCCTCTTCTTTTTTCGACCGATAACACCTCTGTTTTCATTTCTTTAGCTGACTTATACTTTCCCGTAACCGCTTGATACAAAACGTCCCCGAAAGGTTCTAACTGCTTTGTTGTTAATATAAATTGTTTTAATTGTTCAGCCGGTTTGTCTGTTTTATTAATTCGCTTGCCATAAGCTGCGTGAATCAAAACCATAGATACAGCAAACAAATCATAGGCTGGTTCTGCTTTTCGGGAGCCAAGCCCCCAGTGCGCTCGATCATAAAAGTCGGTAAATTCTTTTATTGACCGCCCTTGCAGAGTTGTTCCTCCGACGTCAATCCATCGAACTTTTACGGGGTTAGATGTTACGACCAGGTTTTCTGGTTTTAAATCGCCAAATACCCACCCTTCTTCATGAAGGTTTTCTAAGTCTGTTAAGAGCTGACTTGCAAATACTTGCAGCCATTCTGGCCCTCTTGTTGAGATAAAGGAAAGGAGAGGCTGCCCTTTCACATACTCCATTACATAGAAAGAAAGAGCGTGAGAACCATAGCTCCAATCATCTACATCAAGTAAGCGCGGTCCTAGCACTTTGTCTTTGACTTGAGACAGCTTTTTTAATACATTCACTTCTGCTGTAACGGACATGTTGGAAAAGCTTATTTTTAACGCCGCTAGCGTTCCGTTTACTAATTGAACTAAATAGACAACTCCAGTTGCCCCCACGCCTAATTTCTCAAGAATTTTATAATGGACGTGATGCCATTTTCCTTGAATTTCTGTTCCCGGAGATAGGTTACATACCTGATTCTTCAATGTATTGTTCATTATTTTTTAACAACCCTCTCAATGAGCGCTTTTTGGTGAAATAATGAGTAGCCTCTTTGATAGCCGGTCCAGTAGGCGTAATACCTCCTGCTGTTAGTTTCGGAAAAATCGTTGAAAGCGACTCTAATCTTGGATTCCAGTCCATTAGCTTCTCTACATCTTTCTTTTTCCCAGGAAATAAAAAGATTGAAAATTGATTATGCCCCATGCGAGCATTCAAGCTTAACGATAAATCTAACAGCGATTCCTTTACAGTAGGAAGCTTATTTTTCATACTTCCGCTCATGTCAACTAAAATAAGAATCTCTAAGTCAACCGTTTCCCCAAGTTCATCAACAACTTCCATGATTTCTCCTCGCTTCTCAGGAGATAACTCTTCTAATCTTGAATTAGAGGAACCTAGAATTTGCTGAAGTTCTTTATTTACAACGCCTTGAAGTGTTTGCGTCATTGCCTGCCTTGTAACCATTTGAACAGTTTGAGACAGCTGTTTTACGTAAACAATTTGACTCACGCCACCGCCTGACATGGCAATGCCTTCTATTTCATTCGTGCTTTGCTCATCAATTGTGTCCTCTTCCATCACACCAATAACGTTTACACTAATCCCTTGTTCTTTAGCTAATGCTGCCATTGCTACCGGATCTTCACCTGTATTCGAACCACCGTCCGTAATTACCAACATCTGTTTCAATGTACCTTTTTTCATAAAAAAATCCCCTCCTCATTATCAGTATTAACATGATAGACGAGGAGGAGATAAAATATACTTCTATCTAACTATTGTGCTTTTTTACGATAAGCGTAAGAAGGAATCGATGACCATTTCGGGGTATTGTGCTGAAGTTTTGCCACAACTACCGTCATATCATCTTCAATTAAACCTGATTTTGTTCGAATAACTTCTTCCATAATTAAGTCTGCAATTTCTTGTGGATCGTTTGTTTGAAGCTCGCCAATTTTTCGCTTCATCCACATTTCGTAGTTCTCAACGTGTTTCGGTCCTTCAAATACGCCGTCACTCATCATAATTAATAAGTCTTCCGCCTTCATTTGTTCATTCACAACATCCACTTCAAATTCTTCAATAATGCCCATTGGCAAATTGCTTGCCTGTATTTTAATAACCTTATCTCCGCGTTTGATGAAGCTTGGCGTAGAACCGATTTTTAAGAAGTTTACATTGGCATCTTGTAAGTCGATCATCGCTAAATCTAACGTAGAAAAGATCTCATCGTTTGTACGCAGCGATAAAATAGAGTTAATCGATTTAATTGCAATTGTCTCTTCTATTCCTGTTTGTAAAATTTGTTTTAACAGCTGAAGCGTTTCGCTGCTTTCATAGTGGGCACGCTCTCCATTCCCCATACCATCGCTAATAGCTAGTGCATACTTACCGGCGTTTAGCTCAATCATGGAGTAGCTGTCACCGGATACAAACCCTCCGCCTTTAGCAGCATGTGCTACGCCTGTATCAACAACGTACGCTTTTGTACAGCCAAACGAAACGTGGCAATAGCCTTGAGGATATTTAGCACATTCTTCGTTCTTTACTACAATACTTTCACCTAAAATATCTGTAAGCATTGGCGCAATAATCTTCTCGCATTCTCCTCTTCCGTGACAATATGGTACCCACATTTCAATATCTACATTTCCAGGTTCCAGGCTATAAATTTCAATTTGATTGATTTCCATCCCAAAGTTACGAAGAGCTTCTAAAATCTGTTCTTCTTGTACATTTAAATTTTCCCGCTCTCGCTTAATTTCTTTTGCAAAATTCCCCATGACTTCAGAGACACCGTGAAGCTGTTCTGCTACAATCCTTCTACTTTCTTGAATTTGGGCTTTTAAGTGCTGATTGGCTTTAAAATACGTAAGTTCATGCTCAATCACATCGATGACTTTTTTCGATTTCACACAATGTTTGTCCATTTCTCGAATTAGTCTTGGATTTTGTTCAAGAGTGCCATTATCAACTTCAAGCATAATTTCCTTCATATATTCATAGGTTGTATCAAACTGCTGTGCCCAACATTGTTCTTTTTTAAAACAAAATTGGCACGTCCTTTCGGTAACGCTACTTAAGAAATAATCGACTTCTTTATCCGCGCTTGGCTTTTCATCATAAAATCCATTTTGCGTAAAGCTTTTGGAAAGTGCTTGAAAAACATTTGAGAACTGTTCTACGCGATTCGCTGTTACATCTCGGATCTTGCGCACGTACTGCTGTTGTTCAAGCATATTTTCAGATGTCCCTGGTACTAGTTTACTTAAGTTTTTCAAAACAAAAGATGGGGTTAATAAAAATAGGACAACGGCCGTCAGTGATTCATACAAATTAGTCGTCAATCCTTGATCTGCCTGAGCATATAGGCCAATTAGCAATGAACCAACAACCAGCCCAAGAGCTGCCCCTAGCTTTTTACCGTCTTTTAAAAGTCCTCCAAGCAAGCCAGAAAAAGCGAGTAAACTCATTTCGTACAAACTAGAAACATTCGCGAAACTTAAAATTAAACCGGTTACGACCCCTACCGTAGCTCCTATCGTAGGGCCAGATACAAACGCAAAAACTAATACTAAGTAACGAGATAATATATGTTCAGCCGAAAGCCCGTAAATCATCCACCCTATTGTCCCCGTCATAACAGATGCCAACAAAATAATTAGAGAAATCACTTCTTCTGTTTTTAATGATTGTTTTCGCTTTCGGTATGAAATTAAAGGCACGCTTTGTAAGAAAATCATTGTTAAGATAAAGCTCAACCCTGCTTCTACTGCCACAAATGTAAAATCATACATGGTGAATTCCTTGGTAAACACATAAAAAATAGTTAGTTTTGTAAGTAACATCGCGCTAAATACAGTGAACGGCAGCTTCTTTAACGGATCCATTGTCAGTATGCCGCTAAATCGATGAATTAGTAAGAAAACAAATAGTGTAGCAAATACGGTACCTCCATTTTGAATGGAAACACTAAATGCCCCTGCCAATACGGCTAAACTTGCTAACGGTGCTTTTTCTTTCTTTATAGCCATTACAGCTGCAAAGAATGGCAAAGCAAATGGCATGATTTTCATTAAAATTAACGCTCGTCCTAATAAAAAACCTACGACTAGCAGCAACAATCCCCATTGAAATAACACCTTTTCCGTTTTCATACCCGCCTTTGTAAATACACGGGACATTTCTAATCTAGTTCGGTTAAATACCGCCTCTGTTGTTGGACTTGCAAAATCTCTTTCCGTCTTTTGCATTCTCCCACCACCCGCTAATTATACTTATTCGTTATTATATCGCGGCGAAAGGTGAAATTTTGTCAAACGGACTAGCAAAATACCTATAATCGTTCGACTATTTTCTAGTATTATATTGAAAACTATACAAAAAGATGTACAATCTTACATGGCAATTTAAAAAATATCAGAGATACTGTTAAAGCCTATGCTCATCATTCTTTTTTAAAAGCAAATAAAAGTCTATAAAAATAACAAAAAAGCTATTGACAATAACCCTGCTTTTTTATATTATTATAAATGTCTTTTAGAGAACGTATAATGGCGGTGTAGCTCAGCTGGCTAGAGCGTACGGTTCATACCCGTGAGGTCGGGGGTTCGATCCCCTCCGCCGCTACTCGAATAAAGGCCCGTTGGTCAAGCGGTTAAGACACCGCCCTTTCACGGCGGTAACACGGGTTCGAATCCCGTACGGGTCATCAAAAAGCATGTACAACAGTACATGCTTTTTTTCTACTCTTTTTTACATATAAAAAAAGCACCTTTTAGATAAAAGGTACTTTCCAAAAACTCGCTATCTATTTGATATAAGCAGCAAGTTAACCGCGTTTTGCACCGCGTCCACCACGTTTTGATTCGGTATGGCGTTTTAGGGAAGATAAACGTTCTTCACTGTCTTTTAAGAAACGATTCATTTTTTGTTCGAATGTTTCTTTTGTACGGAAATCATTACCACCACCACGATTGTTATTACGTTGTGGGCGTGAATCACGTGGACGGTCTGAGCGTGGCGCTCTTGCAGGACGCTCTGGTCTTTCTGGACGTTCTGGTTTGTCTACCGCTTTCTTAATTGAAAGACCAATTTTACCATCTTTCTCAACGTTAATTACTTTGACTTCAACTTCGTCGCCCACTTTTAAATGGTCGTTAATGTCCTTTACGTAATTATCAGCTACTTCACTGATATGAACCAAGCCTGTTGAACCTCCTGGTAACTCAACAAAAGCTCCAAAGTTCGTAATACCTGTTACCTTTCCCTGTAACTTGCTGCCTACTTCGATTGACATAAAAAAAATGCTCCTCCTTAAATGATAAAAGAAATCAATTTATTATATTATACAAAAAGCAAAAATACACTGTCAACGAACCATACGTTTAGTCTTTTTTTACATTAAAGATAATTTCCCCGTCTTCTGATAAAAAATAATCTCTGCGGGCAATCTTTTTAATATAATCATCGTCATTTAACTTGACGATTTCACCTTTTAACTGTTTTTGCTTGCTTTGTAATTTTGTCAGCTGCTGTTCTAATTTCACCTTCTCAGCTTTTTTGTTCTCGATAGCTGAGGTTTGCGTAATTAAAGCTGATACCATCAATCCACCAATGATTAAGGCCAACACTCCGAAAACAGTCAAACGCCTAATTAAACCGATACGCTTTCGATCTGTATTTTGTTTAATTTGCTCTTGTTTATGGCTATAATCAGTGTTTAACTTCGCGACCTTTTTTTTTCGTACCGCACTCATTGAATTAGTCGTCCCCCTTGTTTTTTAAAGTGTTCACCCATGCAACGACTCTCATTATCATATTCTTTGCACGATTGTAAATTCCTTCTATATACCGAAAACCCATATGTAAAAATCGTTTTACAGGTTTAGGCATCATTCTCCAAAATACGAAAAGAACCCACCTGGTCGGTACGTAAATAAGCTTTAGACAGAATACGAGCAGCTTATGAACAGCTCGGTAGATCCCTAAAGCGACTACAAGTAGAATATGAATAAAGAAGCGGATAGGCTTGACCAAAAAAATATTACTAAGCGTTAAAACACCTCGATATAAACTTAATACGCTCGAGACAGTAAATGTTAATACTTTTAAATACAGTGATTGAAATAAGCTTTGATACGCGGCAAAGCCGCAAAACAAAGCAAGAAACGCATACAAACGCAGTTCTCCTTCATTCACTAAAAACAACACATAAAAAATGAGAAGAGCTTGCACCATCCAAAACAATACGTCATTCACAAATACAAACCATGGGCGTGATTTAGAGCGATTAACAAAGTAACGATAAGTATCGAGAGAAGCACCTAAACCGCTTCCCATCGATACCATCGCAAGCATTGTATAGAGCTGAATGTTTAAACTCATCGAAACAACTTACTAAAGAATCCTTTAGCCTTCTCCGATTGGTTCTCATCTAAGTAAACTATATCAAAGATTTTTCCTTTTATCGATACAATTCCTTGATCAACGTCTAAATTTTTCATTTGCAGATTTTGCCCTCTAACTGACAAGAAACCCATCACTGTTTCAAGTAAAAATTCCTCATTGTCAAAGCTCTCTACCTGCTTCACACCCGTAATATCTAAGAGACGCCGACCCTTCATCACTAAATCATGATTTGGAGTATGGTCTTTGTTTGAATTGCTTGCTTCGTAAAATTGGCTCATATCTTCATCCCCACCTCATTCATTAAGAGCATTCGCTCTTGTTATCTGTTGTTTAAAACATATGAATGAGAAAGGTGATTTAGAACAAGCCTTCATCAGTTATACTTCAGATGAAATACGCTCTTCTTTGACAATTGAGTACAAATTAGCTGCTTCTTCTTTTTTAGCTGCTTCTTGAAGAGCCTCTATTTTAACGGTAATTTTCTTCGTGCCAAATGTGATTGCTAATTCATCTCCTACTTTCACATTTGTGCTTGCTTTTGCAACGATACCATTAATGGTAATACGGCCCTTGTCTGATACTTCTTTTGCTAATGTACGGCGCTTAATTAAACGTGATACTTTTAAAAATTTATCTAACCTCATAATTCCCTCACCTTTCTGTTTTACAAACCTGTTTTTTTGGCTTCTTCCCAAAATTCATCTAACTCTTCTAACGAAAAAGATTCAAATGGTTTTTCAGAAGCTCTCACTTTTTCTTCAATATATTGAAATCGATTTAAAAATTTTGTATTCGTTTTAGCTAATGCAGCTTCAGAGTCGATTTTATAGAATCTTGCAATATTCACTAAAGCAAATAAAATATCTCCAAATTCATCGCTCATTTTTTCTTTATCAGCATGCTGTACTTCCTCTTGGAATTCAGCAAGTTCTTCCTGTACTTTTTCCCACATAGGTTCAACTTCTGACCAATCGAACCCAACTTTTGCAGCTTGTTTTTGGTATCCGTGCGCTTTCATTAAAGAAGGCATAGCTGCCGGTACAGAAGCTAACAGAGAAGAAGGTTCCTCTCCTTTTTCTTCTTTTTTGATTTCATCCCAATTTTTCAAGACCTCGTCTGCATCATTTACGCTTACTTCACCAAATACATGCGGATGGCGTCTTACCATTTTCTCTGAAACACTGCGAATAACATCATCAATTGAAAACATTCCTTCATCTTCACCGATTTGTGCATGAAGCAATACCTGCAGCAATACATCACCGAGCTCTTCAATCATATTATCGTCATCTTGACGGTCAATTGCATCTAATAACTCATAAGACTCTTCTAGCAAATAGCGCTTGAGCGATTCATGCGTTTGTTTTTGATCCCAAGGACATCCTTTTGGCCCTCTGAGCGTGGCAATAATCCTTCTGAATGCGTCAAATTGATGGTATAAAATTGTTTCGTCTGCTACTGGAGGAACATAAATAGTCGTTAAGTTATTGAGCGACATTTCTCTATCCAATTCATAAAGCTTGACCGGCTGGATTTTTTCTTCACTGCTTCCCGCTGCCGTTACAATATAAACAAGGTAATCATCAGGAACGTGTTCCATCAGCGTTAGCTTTACCTCTGAGGCAACGAACTGATCGTACACTTGAGCAATTAGAACATGACCCGTTAATTCTATTTCGCTTCGCTTTAAATCTGTTCCGTCTAGCAGCTGAAACCCTTCAATAGGATCGATCTTTAGCGCGCCAAAAATTGGGTCTAAGAAGCTTTGTCCCCCTTTAATTTCAACGGGAATGCCCCGCTCTTTTCCTTTTTGTAAAAGTAATTGAACCGTACGTTCTGCCACTAAAGGGTGCCCGGGAACGGCATATACCACTTCTTCAATTGAAGCTTTTTCGATTAAATCATTTGATATATGTTCATATACCTCTTCAAATGCATCATAAGATTCGTATACGTCATCATAGGATACATACGTCAAGCCTTCACTTTCTAATTCTTTGATTACAGGATGTTCTTTTGTGCGCATATAAATATGCTTTTCCTGCTGTAGCAAGCGATAAATGCCTACAGGTAGCTGTTCTAAATCGCCTGCTCCTAAACCAATAACTGTTACTTTACCTGTCATTGCTTCACCTTCTTATTTATTTTTTAATACGTATTTAGCTAAAACACTTCCCATTGGAAGTAAACGTAATTCCTCTTCGGTAAAAATATGTTGTTTCATAATGATAAACAAATAAAATAAACCGCCTATTAAAACACCAGCTCCTGTTTCAACCACTTGTTTGCTTGTATCTAAACCATTAGACCATACAAAGTGATGTAAACAAAATAAACAGCTTTGCAAAAGAACGACCATTGCTATGCCCGTTATAAAAATACCTCCACTCGCCTTTTTCGGAACAAGAGGCACAGCTAGCTTTTTATACAGACAAAATAGATTGATTGCTGCAACGATAGCGAATCCAGCTGATGAAGCAATGGCTGCTCCTAAGGTTTGAAAATCTGGTATTAGCCAAAGATTCAATATCAGTTTGACTGCCATGCCAGCGATGACGGCTATTACAGGCGCGAAAACAGCTCCCATCCCCTGCAGCACGGCTCCAGCAGTTGCTGCTACTGTTGTAAATATAACTAACAAGCTCAAAATTTGTAAAACGTCCGTTCCGTCGGAGTTACTATATAAAAGCATATTAATGGGTTTCATTAGCGCAATCAAGCCAAAAGCTGCTCCAACTCCGACTACAAGCGATAGACGGAGAGACAGCTGAACTTTTTCAACCACAAATGACAGGTTCTTTTTCGCAATGGCTGAAGAAATAACAGGTACAAGCGAAAGTGAAAAAGCTGTACCTACTACTGTACCTAATTGAATCAACGGAAGCCCGCGGTCATAAATACCTTTTAAAATTTGTGCTGCCTCTTCAGCCATGCCGTGCGCCGTCAGACTAGAATATAAAGTAAAGGAGTCAATAAGCTGGATAAACAGCAGACCCATACCGCTAATACAAATTAATAAGCCTTGAATAACAAGGATTTTTACTATTTTTTTGATGTCTGCTTTTTTTATGCGTTGAAATACTCCCTTAGAATTTGTCTTTGTTCTAAAAACAAATAAAAATAAAATAATAAGAGATGTTATACCGCCTGTTATGGAACCAAAAATAGCTCCCGCCCCTGCAGTATATAAATCATACCCATGTTGGATCAAGAAAATAGACAGATACAAAATAGTCCCTACCCGTACAACTTGTTCTGCGATTTGAGACAACGCTGTAGGAAACATATTATGTAATCCTTGATAATAACCACGAATAACAGCAATAAACGGAATAAGTAAAAAGGAAAATGAAATAATTTGAATGAGAATCGTTAACTTACGATCTCCCATCCACTCGGCAATCGTTTCTGCGAAGCTATATTCGAACGCAAATATCGTGCAGCCTACTACAAACAAAAAAGCAAATGAAACTTGAAGTATTCCTCGGATTTCCTTTCTCCGATTTGTTACCGCATACTCAGCTACTAACTTTGAAATAATTACAGGGAAACCATATGTACCTAGCTGTAGCGCAATTCCATATAGCGGATAAACTTGCTGATAGATATAAAACCCTATATCTCCCGCGATATGGTGATATGGAATACGATAAGTGGCACTTAAGATTTTCGTAAATAAACCTGCGAGCGTTAAAATAACGGCGCCGTTAAAAATAGAATAGAGCTTTGACTGTTTCTGCATTCCTACACCTTTCACCTGCAGCTTGTAATGATATGAACAACTCTTTTTATTAGCCGCTAACCGCAATAGAATAGAGCTTTGTTCTTATAAAACATCCTGCACTTTCCAATAAATAAAATACCGTACCATTATATCATGTTCTCTTTATTTCTAAGGTAAGACAGCATGAAAAAAGGCAGCAGAAACTGCTACCTTTTCATTAAATGATGTAAAATAAAGATAATTACGCTTACTGCTCCATTTGACGAGATAAGAAGCTAGCTGCTGTTTCGGCTGCTTTATGCTCTACTTCACCAAGAGACTTATCTTTTGAGAAAATGACAACAGCTCCAATCGGATCTCCATTTGCAATAATCGGACCGATTGTGTAAGAAGAAATATTTTCTTCGTATCCATCGACAAATTCAAGGTTTTTCCCATCAGTTACTAAAGAAGAACTGCGGCTTTCCATAACAGATTCCACTAAAGAACTAATGTTTTTATTTAAGTATTCTTTTTTAGAACTTCCTGCTACCGCAATAAATACATCGCGGTCACAAATAAGTACAGGATGACCTAAGCTATCGTATAGCGCTTCGCCATACTCTTTTGCAAAGTCTCCCAATTCACTAATTGGAGAATATTTCTTTAAAATAACTTCTCCATCGCGATCGACGAAAATCTCTAGCGGGTCTCCCTCTCGGATGCGAAGTGTTCTTCTAATTTCTTTTGGAATCACAACGCGACCCAAATCATCAATACGACGAACAATACCTGTTGCTTTCATTCATTGAAGCCTCTCTTTCATATGATGATTAAAATAGTTGGTGAATATCACTGATGGCTATATGATAAAAGGTTCACCTTTGTTGAGGTTAGTATTCTTCACTCTACAACTTCTATTCACCAACCATCTCTTTTTTTGTTAAAAAGTGTGCTTTTATTAAAAAAATGTCCAAAAAACCGCCAAAACATGGGGATTTGGATATTTTCATTTCAGCTATACAAAAAGAAGGCTCAAAAATGAGCCTTCTTTTTAATTCGTAACTTGTTCTTTTTTAACAGTGGCTACTCCTTTTACTAACTGATACACAATATTGAGCCATTCTTTTTGAGCAAGTCCTTTTACATTAACCACTAATTTTACTTTCTTGCCTTCCATACCTAAGCTGACCATTCTGCCAAATTGATCACCTAGCATGAATAATTTTTGGCCGTCTACCGTTGAGCTTGCTTCTTCAGACAACAGAATAGAAATTTCTTGTTTTGACTGAAGAATAGATTCTACTAAGTTCTGCGTTGCATATACTTTTGTTTCAGCTACTTTAAACAAATACTCAACCTCAGCCGGATACTCTCCAAAACGATCAATCATTTCATCCTGCAATTCTTGAATATCCTCTAGTGCTTCAATTCCTCTAAAGCGCTTATACATCTCAATTTTCAAGCGGCCGTCTGTAATGTACTGATCAGGGATATACGCGTCTAAGTCCAGATTCATTTCCACATTAAATTTCACACTTTCTCCGTCAGACCCGCGTCTTTCTTCTATCGCTTCTTTAAGCATTTGTGAGTAGAGATCGAAACCGACAGAATCGATAAATCCATGCTGCTGAGCACCCAGTAAGTTTCCGGCGCCACGTATTGAAAGATCGCGCATAGCAATTTTAAAACCAGAACCTAATTCGGTGAATTCTTTAATAGCTTGCAGACGCTTTTCAGCTACTTCTGTCAGTACTTTGTCTTTGTGATACGTAAAGTACGCATATGCCACGCGATTTGAACGACCTACACGCCCTCTTAATTGATACAGTTGTGATAATCCCATCTTATCAGCATTATTGACAATGAGCGTATTTACATTGGGAATATCTACTCCTGTTTCGATAATGGTTGTACTCACAATCACGTCATATTCGCCTTCTAAAAAGCTTAAGATAACCGCTTCGAGTTCTGTTTCATTCATTTTTCCGTGGGCATACGTTACCCTAGCATCAGGCACGAGCATCGAAATTTCTTCTGCTTTTCGTTCAATATCTTCTACGCGATTATATAAAAAGTAAACTTGGCCATCACGCGCTAACTCACGCTCAATCGCTTCACGAACTAAAACCGGATTATACTCCACTACATATGTTTGAACTGGAAAACGATTTTCAGGCGGCGTTTCAATAACAGACAAATCCCTTACGCCCAACATAGACATATGTAATGTTCGTGGAATAGGTGTTGCTGTAAGTGTAAGGACATCAACGTTTGCTTTCATTTGCTTGATTTTTTCCTTATGCGTTACACCAAAACGCTGTTCTTCATCGATAACTAACAATCCTAAATCTTTATAAATCACGTCTTTAGATAGTAAACGATGTGTACCAATCACTACATCTACGGTCCCGTTTTTTAGCCCTTTAATTGTTTCTTGCTGCTGTTTACGGCTGCGAAATCGGCTCAATAGCCCAATGTTGATTGGATAATCTTGAAAACGCTCACGGATGGTTTCATAATGCTGCTGAGCTAAAATAGTGGTTGGCACTAAAATAGCCACTTGTTTTCCATCTGTCACAGCTTTAAACGCAGCACGAATGGCTACTTCCGTTTTTCCATATCCAACGTCTCCACAAAGCAGACGATCCATTGGTCTTTCATGTTCCATATCCTTTTTAATTTCTTGTACAGAACGAAGCTGATCTTCGGTTTCTTGATAAGGGAAAGCTGTTTCAAATTCTCTCTGTAAATCGCCATCCGGGGAAAATGCATAACCTTTACTTGCTTCACGCTCTGCATACAGTTTAATTAAGTCATCAGCGATGTCTTGAACAGAAGACTCAACTTTTCGTTTCACTTTCTTCCAGTCATTTCCGCCAAGTTTATATACTTTTGGCTCTTTCCCTTCAGATCCTACGTATTTTTGTACTTGATCAATCTGTTCAACAGGAACGTACAGCTTGTCAGAGCCTTCATATTTGATATGGATATAATCTTTATGATTACCGTTAATCTCTAACGTTTCCATTCCTAAGTAACGGCCAATACCGTGGTTCACGTGAACGACATAGTCACCTACGTTTAACTCTGAATAGCTTTTAATACGCTCTGCATTGGAAAGCTTTTGACGGCGCTTTGATTTCTTTACCCGTTTTTTAAACAATTCTTCCTCGGTTAAAACAGCTAATTTTTGCATCGGCAGTTCAAAGCCCATTTGTAAATCGCCTTCAATAATTTGAACAAGACCTGGCACAAGCTGACCATTTCCATCTAAAATAGATGAATCAATATCATAATCTGCTAGCACACCTTCGAGTTTTTTCACGCGCTCTTTATCTGCTCCTAAGAGGACTACCGTATAATTAGCATTTTTCCAACGTTCAATTTCACTTTTTAATAAATTCATTTGGCCGTAAAACTGCTGCATCTGCTTACATGAAATATTAATAATATTTTGCGGACTCGTATACGATACGTGCTTCAAAAATAACGATAAGTATAAAAACTGATGTTTTGCTCGCTGAATAAGAGATGGGAGCTTATGAGATAATTGAACGTCTCGAACAATTTGCCCTTGTCCTAATAATTCCGTTATCCATTCAGCTTCCTCTGTTTCAAGCTGATCAGACGTTTCTTGAATTCGAGTTGTCTCATCAAAGATGACAAGACCGCCTTCTGGTAAATAATCTAGTAAACTAGCAGGCGATTCGTAGAAGAATGATAAATACTTGAACATATTTTCAAGAAGTTGACCTTGACGCAGCTGTTCAATTTCACCTTTAATATTTTCTGTTAAGGTAGCTTTTAGCGCTGCGTTTTTCACTTGTTGCAGCGTCGAAGCCAGCTGTGCTTCTAGTTCTTCAATTCCTTGGGCCACTTCATTTTGGTTCACAATGATTTCCGTAGCAGGGCCGATTGAAATTTCTTTTAACTGCTCTTGAGAGCGTTGATCCTCGATTGTAAAAGTACGAATGGAATCAATCTCCGTATCAAATAGTTCAATTCGGACAGGTAGCTCTTCTGTTAACGGATAAATGTCAATGATTCCTCCGCGCACACTAAACTCACCCGGAGCTGAAACCATCGATGCCCTCTCATAACCCAACTCAACTAACCTTTTTAAATAATGATCAACGTCGATGTCAATTCCCATTTGAAACGGCAGCTGCGTTTGCTCCCATCTTGCTTTAGGAGGCAGCAGCTTTCGAATTCCTGCAAGCGGTGTTACAACTACTCCACCTGTATGTTGACTCCAATAATTGAGTACTTCAATTCGCTGAGCCTTTAATTCTGGACTTGCAATCCCCACTTCTGTAGCAACTAAATCGTTAACAGGGTATAAGAAAACGTCTTTTTCCGGTAAAAGATGCAAAAGGTCTTCATACACTTTTTGGGCTTGATATAAATTATGAGTCACTACTAATAAGGGGTATTTTTTATCCTCATTTAAGAGTGCCATTAATACAGATCGAGCTGAACCGGAAATTCCCGTTACTAACTGTTCTTTCAAACCTTCTTCTAAACTGCTGACAACAGCTCCAATTTCTGTATTTTCTTCAAATTGCTGTCTAATCCCTCGCAAAGGAATTCCCTCCTCCCATGATATGTCTAAACTAAACAGAAAAACGCTTTGGTTTGAGACCAAAGCTTTTTATTGTATAAATGTTTCGTACTGATGATAGTCTGGATTTCGTTCTAGCGCTTCTTGACAGTCTTCACAAATAATTTTAACCACGATATCTCCACTATTATGGTAGTGAATAAAGTCTTTTCGTTCATCTGCGGTCAGGTGATTAAAACCGAGTGCTTCTGTATTGTGAGCTGTCTTTTCTATCATACCGACTTTTGCGCCACAATGTCTACAGAAATAATGAATAGACATACAAATCCTCCCAAATCTTTTAGTGTTAGTATGGACGATTGAGAGAAATTTTATTCTACTTAATTATAGCGATTCATTACTTCTAAGAACGGTTTACCTAAAAAATCTTCACTCGCGTGTACAGACGTTTTCATCGCTTCTTCCATATGAACCATTTCATCTTCTGTAAAGCGCCCTAGTACGTAATCAACTACTTTCATACCGTTTTTCGGACGATCAATTCCAATACGAATTCGGTTAAACTCTTGGGTTTTTAAATGCTGAATAATTGATTTTATTCCGTTATGGCCGCCTGGACTTCCTTTTGTACGCAATCTTACTTTTCCGCACGGTAAATCTAAGTCATCGTAAATAACAAGCAAGTCTTCGACGTCTATATCAAAATAGTCCATTAACGGGCGAATACTTTCTCCTGATAAATTCATATATGTTAGAGGCTTTAATAATATAACTTTTTCTCCTTTTATTATACCTGTTCCATATATTCCGTTAAACTTTGTTTTATCTAATGAAATCATAAACTGTTCAGCAATTTTATCAATTGCCATAAATCCTATGTTATGACGAGTACGGTCATATTCTTTTCCAGGATTTCCTAAACCAACGATTAATTTCAAAATAGATACTCCTTTCCACTCTATATAAGTTGTACATAATAGGTAAATGCCTTTAATATTTTACATTACTATATAGTATCACTTTTATTATAATCAATTCACACAAAAAGACGTAACCTTTTGGTTACGTCTTTTTATATTATTCTTCGTTATCTTTTTCTTTTGTTGCTTCAACATCGCCTTCAGCATCCTGAACTTCGCCGCTGTCCGGCTCTTCTTCCTGTTGAGGAGGTAGTACAGAAGCAACTGTATCTTCTGCATCATGCGTAATTTCTAGCTTTTTATCTACCTTAATATCCGCTACTGTGATTGTATCATTAATTCCTAAATCTGATACATCTACATCAATAGATGATGGGATATCTTGCGGCAAGCCTTTTAATGAAATTTCATATAGAGACTGCTGTAATACGCCGCCTTCTTTTGTTCCTTTTGCTTCTCCTACTAGAGATATAGAAACTTCAGTATCAATTTCTTTCTTCATGTCGACCACTTGGAAATCGGCGTGGATAATTTCGTTTTTTAATGGATCGGTTTGAATATCATGTAACATTACGGAATATTTTTGCTTATCCACTTGTAATGTTAACACTCCATTGCGTCCTGCTTCACGAATAGTCTTAATAAAATCAGCACTGTTTAAGTAAATAGGTGTGGATTCTGTTTTATTTCCGTAAACAACCGCTGGGAAGTTTCCTTCGTCGCGAATCTTTCTATTTGTAGAATTTTTGAAATCCGTTCTTTTATTTGCTTGAATTGAAATACTCATTTTATTCACCTTCCAGTATGTTTTCTACTTAAAATGTACCCTTTTTAGAAGGTTGCTAAACATGAAACCCGGTTTGAACAGTAATATATCTTTGTTCCTTCCGTCCAAAGCGCTTTAAAATCAAGGGTTAGTACATTTAAATTTTTTTCAAAAAAACCTCTTTCCAAATGAAAAGAGGTTCTGTTTATCAATCAAATAATGTACTAACTGATTGCTCTTCGTGAACACGAATAATCGCTTCACCGATTAACGGAGCTACTGAAAGTTCTGTTACTTTATCAATTTTCTTATCTTCTGTTAAAGCAATAGAGTTTGTTACAGCTAGCTCTTTGATTGTAGAGTTTTGAATACGCTCAATCGCAGGGCCTGAAAGCACTGGGTGTGTACAACAAGCATATACTTCTTTTGCACCTGCTTCAATTAATGCACTTGCACCAATTGTAATTGTACCAGCTGTATCAATCATGTCATCAATCAAGATTGCTGTTTTTCCTTCCACTTGTCCAACAATGTTCATAACTTCTGCTACGTTTGGACGTGGGCGACGTTTGTCAATGATAGCGATCGGCGCTTTTAGACGTTCCGCTAAACGGCGAGCACGCGTTACGCCACCGTGGTCCGGAGATACAACAACAACGTCATCAAGGTTTTTACTCTTGAAGTATTCACCTAAAATTGGAACACCTACTAAGTGGTCAATTGGAATATCGAAGAAACCTTGAATTTGAGGAGCGTGTAAATCTAATGTGATAATACGAGTAGCTCCCGCTTTTTCAATGATATTCGCTGCTAATTTGGCAGTGATTGGTTCACGTGCACGAGCTTTACGATCCTGACGAGCATAGCCATAGTAGGGCATAACAATGTTAATTGTTTTAGCTGATGCACGTTTTAATGCATCAATCATAATTAATAATTCCATTAAGTGTTCGTTAACTGGAGCACTTGTTGATTGAATGATAAATACGTCACAACCACGGATACTTTCTTCAATGTTAATTTGAATTTCACCGTCACTAAAACGATCAACCGAACATTTACCTAACTCCACACCAATTACTTTTGCGATCTCTTCAGCTAAAGCCTTGTTTGAATTTAGCGTAAATAACTTTAAATTTTCATCAGCATATACATTTGACATTTTATTGTGAAACCTCCGTCAGGATTTTTTATTAATATCAAGCTTTTCAGCATAGTTTTCTTTATTTACTTGTTTCGCACGAGCAATTGATAATGCTTTTCCTGGCACATCATCCGTTACGGTTGAACCAGCTGCAACATAGGCTCCTTCACCAATTGTTACAGGTGCAATTAAGTTTGAGTTACATCCTACGAATGCCCCATCTTCAATCTTTGTTAAAAATTTATTTTTCCCATCGTAGTTAACTGTAATAGATCCGCACCCTAAGTTTACACCTTTTCCGACCTCTGCGTCTCCAATATAACTTAAATGAGAAGCTTTGCTACCTTTTCCAAAAGATGCTTTTTTAATTTCTACAAAGTTTCCTACGCGCACTTCATCTCCGATTAGTGACTGAGGACGAATATGTGCAAATGGGCCAATTGTAACTTCGTGACCAATTTCACTATCGTGAGCAACAGAATGGCGAATAGAAGTATTATTACCTATTTTACAGTCTTTAATTTCACTGTTAGGCCCTACTTCACAATTCTCTCCAATTTCAACTGTTCCTTGAATAACCGTACCCGGATAAACAACCGTATCTCTGCCGATGACAGCCTCTGCTGAAATGTACGTGTTAGAAGGATCTACAATCGTCACTCCATTTAACATATGCTGCTTGTTGATACGCTTTTTCATTGTTTCTTCTGCTTGAGACAGAGCAAATCGATCATTAACGCCCAGTGTTTCAGCAAAATCGGATGTTTGATATGCAGAAATAATTTGACCTTCATTCTTTAGAATTTCGATAACATCAGGTAAATAGTACTCTCCCTGTACATTATCATTTGAAACTTTTGAAAGGGTCTCAAATAATTTCTCATTATCAAAACAATACGTACCAGTATTAATTTCCTGTACAAGACGCTCTTGTTCCGTGGCATCTTTATGCTCAACAATCTTTTCAACAGACCCTTGTTCATTTCGAATAATGCGTCCATATCCTGTTGGATCTTCTGCATGAGCTGTTAAAATAGTTGCCATTGCATTTGTTGCTTCATGATGCTTTAATAAAGATTCAATTGTTTCAGCTGTAATAAGCGGAGTATCTCCACATACAACAATTGTCGTACCTTTTTCATGTGCAAGTAAAGATTCTGCTTGCATTACTGCATGAGCTGTTCCTAACTGCTCTTCTTGTAAAGCAAATAAGCTTTTATCTCCAACATGTGATTTCACTTTTTCGGCACCGTGACCTACAACTGTAATTAAATTTGTTAAATCCAAGCGTGATAACTGATCAATTACGTGTTGCACCATCGGTTTGCCACACACAGGGTGTAACACTTTATATAAAGATGACTTCATACGTGTACCCTGACCAGCTGCCAATATGACTGCATATCTTTTTGACATAACAGGCCTCCAATTTTACCTTTTTATCCATTAAGAATATTATATCAAAAATGACAGCATTTCAAGGAATCATTTATAAGTCATGAATTTTATTTTTTGGTAATGCTAAAGTTTTACAAAGGTGTGAAATTATATAAGTGACAAACAAAAAGAAAAGAGCCTACTTTTCAGTAGACTCTTAATGTATCATATGTTTACGAAGCACCCGCTTCTTCGAATTCAACTTCTACCTCACCTAAACGATGATATTCTGCTAAAACAGCATCTTGAATCTTTCCGCGAGTATTTGAATTGATTGGATGTGCAATATCACGGAACTCACCATCCGGTGTACGTTTACTTGGCATGGCTACAAATAAGCCATTATTACCATCAATCACACGAATATCATGAACAACAAATTCACCATCTAATGTGATTGAAGCAATCGCTCTCATACGTCCTTCAGTGTTCACGCGGCGTAATCTTACGTCAGTTACTTCCATCTTGTTCACCACCTTTTTCTATGCGAAGCTTTACATACTTAATTCCACAGAATTTTGTGTTTTCCTGCTATTCAGAAAAAATTTTTAGAAAATTTTCGCAAAAAAAGTGAACAATTGGAAGTTACTTGCTTTTTGTTAGAAATTTGTTAATTTTATTACCCTTTAACTAGCGCAATAACTTCAATTTCAACAAGTACATCTTTTGGCAATCTCGCTACTTCTACACATGAACGTGCCGGCTTATGGTCCCCGAAGTAGTCACCATAGACTTCATTTAACGCTGCAAAGTCATTCATATCTTTGATGAATACGGTTGCCTTTACAACTGTATTTAAAGAAGCTCCAGCTTCTTCAAGAACTGCTTTTAAATTTTCAAATACTTGAGTAGCTTGTACTTGAACATCGCCTTCGACCAATGTACCATCTGGACGAAGTGGAATTTGACCTGAACTGTAAAACAAGTTATTCACAACAATTCCCTGTGAATATGGACCAATAGCTTGCGGTGCATTTTTTGTTTGAACCTGTAACATATGTTCCTCTCCCTTACTTGATCAAATATATTTTAAGTAATTGCCTTCCTGTACACGAATTTGTTTATCTTTGATATTTACATCTTTCAACTGTACAAGAGACACATACTCATCCACTAAACGTTCTTCAATATCTTCTGATTCAACTAAGACTCCAATACCAGCAACAGTTGCATCGAACTCTTCAAGTAAGCTAACCATTCCGTTTACGGTACCGCCAGCTTTCATGAAGTCATCAATGATGAGCACATTTGATCCTACTGCTAAACTTCTTTTAGCTAACAGCATCGTTTGAATACGCTTAGATGAACCCGACACGTAGTTAATACTAACAGTCGACCCCTCGGTTACTTTGCTGTCTCTGCGTACAATAACAACCGGCACATCTAAATACTGAGCAACCGCATACGCAATCGGAATACCTTTTGTCGCTACAGTCATCACAACATCGATTTTGCGGTTAGCAAAAAGCGATGCATATAAGCGACCGATTTTATTCACAACGCGAGGGTTTCCTAAAATATCAGTTAAATATAAATATCCACCTGGCAGTAAGCGCTCAGGTTTTTCAATCAACCCACATAATTCTTGAACAAGCTGACCGGCTTCTTCATTCGTCATCTTTGGAATGAATTTAACTCCGCCGGCAGCTCCTGGTAGCGTAACCAAAGTTCCGATACCCTGCTGCTCAAAAGTTTGTTTAATAATCGCCATATCTTCGCTAATAGATGATTTTGCGGAATCATATTTATCTGCAAAATACGTAAGAGGGATAAGGCGCTGAGGGTTTTGAATGAAATAGTTGGTCATATCAATTAATCGTCCACTACGTCGAAACTTCATAACATCCTCCTGAAAATCCGAATATTGTAATGTAAATATAACATTAACATACGGATTTATTCAAGCGTTATTCGTTCACCAAGTAGCCTAACTGCATAAACTTTATCACAAAATCCACGTAATCCGTTATAAATGCGATGCATACGTGAATCATGCTGTACAAGTCCAAATACAGTTGGCCCACTGCCGCTCATGAGCACAGCGTCGGCGCCAAAACGCTTTATTTGTTCTTTAATGAGAGCTACTTCCGGATGCATTTTCAGCGTTACTGCTTCTAATACATTTCCTACAAGGCTACACATTTGATCATAATTTCCTGATTGTATCGCATGAATCATCTCATCTACTTTGGGATGATTCATCTCTTCAATTTTTAAATTTCGGTATACATCTGCTGTAGAAACACCTATTTCAGGCTTAGCCAAAATCACCCAGCAGCTTGGAGGTGCCTCAATATGCTCTACAATCTCTCCGCGCCCTGTAGCAAGAGCTGTCCCTCCGTACACGCAAAAAGATACGTCAGAGCCAATCTCAGCCCCTATTTCTGCAAGTGTGTCTAATGATAACCCTAATTCCCATAACGTATTTAAACCGCGTAATGTAGCAGCCGCGTCACTGCTGCCTCCAGCTAATCCAGCAGCTACTGGAATATGTTTATCAATTAATATATTTACACCTTTTGAAATGTTATAACGTCGCTTCAAAATCTGCGCTGCCTGATAAGCGAGATTTCGCTGGTCATCTGGAACAAAGCGATTATGAGAATAAATAACAATTCGTCCATCTTCACGATCAGAAAGTTCAATTCTGTCCGCTAAATCAATTGTTGTCATAATCATCTTAACTTCATGGTAACCATCTGGACGTTTATGTAACACATCAAGTGACAAATTTATTTTAGCCGGTGCTTTCACCATTAATTTCAACTTACTTCACCTACTTCATCTTATCGAGTTTAACGCTATTTTATCATAAAATGAATAAGATATAGCTGTTCATTTAAACATCTTTGTTTAATCCTCTGTTTTATCTTTCATTTTGGGACAAAAAAACCGAAGCGGTTATACACTTCGGTTTTCCTCATTTCACTTTAAATAATCGTATAAGCATTGATTTTCACTATGCTATTGCTTTAGCTGCTGCTGTGCAAGCTCTACAGCTCGCTTCACCATATTGCCTGCGTCTTTTGCCCGAATAGCGCCCCAACCTTCTGCTTGTACAGTATCGTAAAAACCAAGTTCTTTAGCCAGTTCTTCTTTCAGCTTCGATGACATAATCCCTCTACGCCTTGACATTGCACATGGCTCCTTTACGTATAAAATGAAATTTCAACCTGAATCTCCTCGCTCTTTTACATAAGAAACGCGAGGACGATATGTATAGTATGTATAAAAAATAATGCATATATAATTTGAAAAAAAGACCAATAAAAAAGCAGTAAACCAATGTCCACTGCTCATCACCACTTGCTATATTGCCTATGTCATTCTTAGAAAAATTTTAGTTGCACTGTTTCCGTTAACACATCTGCGTAACTATACGAAACGCGCTCCAAAGAGTTTTCCTCTTGATCTAATTCAACGATAAAAACAGATGGGTACGTTTCTGTTAATACACCTGAACGTTCTACTGTTTTTCTACGACCACCGTTTGCTTTTAAAGTTAATCGTTGGCCTAGGTGCAAATCCAGCGCTTGCTTAATATCAGACAAAGTTTTCGCCATATTGGTCCACCTCACTATGTATAGTGTAACACATGTTAGAAAAATAGTCAAAAACATAAAATTATAACAATCTATCTCTAATTGTGTCAATAAATAATTTTCAACATGAATCTACATTTCGCTGTTAGTATGCTCGTTTTTCAACGAAATATGTATATCTTTAGCAAATATTGAAAATGATTTTGTGTAATTAAGCGTATACTTTGGCTTCATACGAAAAAACAACTGGTTGCACATCATGCGTGTACATGCTGTAACCAGTTGTTTTTATTTCTACTCATCGCTTTCATAAGGCATGCCCGTGCGAAGCAGCCCTTTTGTTTCTACTCCTCCTAAACCTTTAGCACCCGTTAATGTATTACGTAAGACGTCCCATACATTAATACGATCCGTGAAAGGAGTAAAACTTAGTTTTGCTACTACATACACAGGGTCAAGCGCATGAATATTTACACGTGAAGGTGAACTAGCAAAGTTTGCTCCAGCTTGAATCAACAATTCAAAATGCGATTGACAGGCACCTGCAAAAATCACCAGCTGATCTAAATTACCAACTCTTTTTCTTGCTTCTTGGACTGTTTGAATATAGTGCTTGGAATGTCTATAAGCAAGGAGATCATCTTTATTTCCTTTTCCTTTGGAATAGGCATCATGCCCTGTCAGCACCAGAATATCGGGTCTTACATCCTCAATTAGCTTTCCAACTTTCTCCGGCATTTCTGACTCTACGCAATGAACACCATAAACAGGAACACCAATTTTTTCGTAAACCAGCAAACATTTACGCAAATAATTAGGGTCTCCGTCTACGTGCAGGACCTTTCCAGGAATTTGAAATAAGCGATGTGAATGGCTGTATCCATTTGTCATGCTATATTCAGTTTTCTCTCGAACGAGCCGATAATCCTGTTGAATAAGCTCCAAGGATCTTTCTAAAAGTTCTTCTTCTTGTTTTTTTCTTTGATCCTGTTCTTTAGCATCCACAACCTCTAAATCTGTACAAGGAGCGTCGGCAATCAACCGAACGTCTTCTCCTATTAAAGTCGCATATTTCCCCGCTTCGCTGTCATTAATAGCTATAACACGAAAAAGCAAATCTCTTTGATAAGAAGGTCGTGTAACTATATCACCAATTTTGATGTTCATATGCTTCACTCCGTCTTTGCTACTTCAAAAATAAATTCTCTTCATAGCCTATGACTTCATGATAAAAATGTGATGATTTAGCGAAATGATTTTAAAAGTTGGTCACTTAACGTTCCGAATTCTTGAATAGACAGCGTTTCGCCTCTTCTTTTCGGATCAATTTCAGCAGTTGCAAGTGCTTGCTCAATGTCTGCTTTTTTCTGCTTCCCATTGGGCAAGTTATTCACTAAATTGTTTAAAATTGTTTTTCTTCGCTGTCCAAAACTTGCTCGTACAACTTGGAAAAAGAATGCTTCATCTTGTACTTCTACCGCTGGCTTCGGTCTTCTCAGCAGCCGAATAACAGCTGAATCTACATTAGGCTGCGGATTAAACACTGTTTTAGGCACAATCATAACCGTCTCAGCCTCTGTATAGTATTGAATCGCAATAGAAAGTGAACCGTAATCCTTTGTCCCCGGTTTGGCTGCTATACGGTCGGCAACTTCTTTTTGAAGCATAACGACGATTCCACGTACCGGAATTTGCTCTTCTAATAATTTCATCAAAATGGGTGTCGTCACGTAATAGGGTAAATTCGCAACGACCATTAAATCTTCTATGTTTTCGAATTCTTGTTCGAGCGTCCCTTTTAAATCCGCTTTTAACACATCTTGATGAATAACTTTTGCATTTGGGTAAGGAGAAAGAGTATCAGCTAAAATAGGAAGCAGACGCTGATCGATTTCAAATGCCAGTACTTTTTTTGCGCGCTTTGCTAGCTGTTCAGTTAAGGCCCCGATACCAGGTCCAATTTCAATAGCTCCCGTTTCTTCTGTTATTTCAGCATGATCAACAATACGATGTAAAATATTCGTATCAATTAAAAAATTTTGTCCCAAACTCTTTTTAAATGTAAAACCGTATTTCTTTAAAATTTCCTTGGTTCGATTAGGCGTTGCAATATCTTTTAACACGATCCCTTTTCCTCCTTATTTATCTGCTCAACAGCTCTGATAAAGTCCTCTTTTGAAATTTGGAACATCTGTAATCGTTTATGGAGCTGCTTTCCGTTGGCATAACCAATTTTTAATAACTTCCCTATTCTTTCACGTCGAGACTTGGCTTTACTATCTCCTATCAAACGAGCTACGATTAAATCCTCTTGAGAAATCTCCATAGCTGCCCCCATCCACTCTTGCTTCACATCTTTTAGTGCTTTTTGAATAGACGCAATAGAAGCATGTTCAACTCCAATACCTTTGCCATTTTTAGGGCGAGCCTCTTCTTTATCTAAGAATGCATGTTTACATCCTGGAACACGTTCTGAAACAATATTTCGAATTCGCTGTCCTGGATAATCTGGATCTGTAAAAATAATCACGCCTCTTGTTTTTTGAGCTAATTTTACTTTCTCAATGGTTTCTTCATTCACAGCTGATCCATTTGTCTCGATGGTATCCGCATCCACTGCACGTTTAATCGCTACAGTGTCATCTCGGCCTTCTACTACAATAATTTCTTTAATCTTCATTACTTCCTCCAAAACATTCAGTTTTGTTCATTTGCTTTTCAGTAAAAATGAAATGCTCGTTACTCACATCATTTTTCTTCTATGAAATCAACGTTTTATCTTATTATCAACTAAATTAAAAAGCATCTACCTGTTATTTTAACTGAAAAAGGCAGAGGATAACATTCTCCTCTGCGCCTATCTTTACTTTAACACGAAAATGATTGTTATATGAGAAAAAGTTTTAATCATTAATGCCAAATAGCTTTTTGGCGTTAGCTGTTGTAATATCAGCTAATTCTTCATACGTTATACCTTTTAACTCTGCAATTTGCTCTGCTACGTATGAAACATAACCAGGTTCATTGCGCTTGCCGCGGAATGGATGAGGAGTTAGATAAGGACAGTCTGTTTCAATTAATAGTTTATCTAAAGGAAGCTCTGTAGCAACTTCTTTTGGTTTTTTCGCATTTTTAAAGGTAACAGGTCCGCCAAAAGAAATATACATATTCATATCCATACACTGCTTCGCTACTTCAATACTGCCCGTGAAGCAATGCATAATCCCTCCTACTTCTTCTACATGCTCTTCTTTTAAAATCGTTACCACGTCTTCCGTTGCATCACGATTATGAATGATAATAGGCAAATTCACTTTTCGAGCTAAGCGAATTTGACGGCGAAATACGTCTTTTTGAACCTCTTTAGGTGATTTATCCCAATGGTAGTCTAATCCCATTTCCCCTAAAGCAACAACTTTCGGATGCTGAGCTAACTCTTCAATCCAAGCTAAGTGCTCATCAGTCATATCAATTGCATCTACTGGATGCCATCCTACACTAGCATAGATAAAGTCATACGTTTCAGCTATTTGAATAGCCTTTTTGATGGTAGGTTCATCGAATCCGACAACTACCATGTTTTGAACGCCTTTTTCTAACGCACGATTAATTACTTCTTGCAAATCATCTTCATACTGTTCTGCGTTTAAATGAACATGTGTATCAAATAACATCTAATCGATCCTTTCCATGAATAAAAGGGGGTCCTCGCATGTTACACGTGAAACACCCCTTTTACCTATACTTATTTTATCTTCGTGCCATTTGCTAAGTTTTGATCTACGCTCGCTAGTGAAAGACCATTTTCATCCTCGCCCGCCAAGATCATTCCTTGTGATAGTTCGCCGCGCAGTTTCACAGGTTTTAAGTTAGTTACACAAATCACTTTTCGGCCTACTAATTCTTCAGGCTTATAAAACTTTGCAATGCCTGATACAACCTGGCGTTTTTCATAGCCCAGATCAAGCTGCAGTTTTAATAGTTTATCCGCTTTTTTAACTGGTTCTGCTTGAGTAACTTGTGCTACACGAAATTCTACTTTCATAAAATCATCAATCGTAATCTCTTCAGAAGGCTCTTCCTTCACAACAGGTTTTTCTTCCTTCGGAGCACTTCCTTGCATCTGCTCTTTAATAAACGCTACCTCTTCTTCTCGATCTAGACGAGGGAACATTGGCTCACCTTTTTCTACTTTTGTGCCTTCTTTAAGCATATTAAAACGCGTCGTGCTTTCCCACGTTTTTAATACATCTTCTTTTACACCAATCTGAGCAAAAATTTTCTCAGGTGTACGTGTTAAGAATGGCTGTAATAATACCGCAATGTGACGAATTGATTCAGCTAGATGTGTCATAACGGAAGCAAGTTCTGCACGCTTATTCTCATCTTTTGCTAACGCCCAAGGCTGCGTTTCATCAATGTATTTATTCGTGCGGCTTACATATTGCCAGATAGAAGCAAGAGCCACTGAAAACTCCATATCCTCCATCGCTTCTTTATATTTATTCACCGTATCTTTTTGAGCTTGTACGATATGCGCATCAAACTCTGTTACATTTCCTTCATAAATCGGAATAACACCATCAAAATACTTATTAATCATCGCCACTGTACGATTAACTAGGTTGCCAAGGTCATTTGCTAAGTCAAAGTTAATACGTTCAACAAACGCTTCTGGTGTGAATACACCGTCTGAACCGAATGGAACTTCACGAAGTAAGTAGTAACGAAGGGCATCTAATCCATAGCGGTCAATTAATGTCACTGGGTCTACTACATTCCCTTTTGACTTCGACATCTTTCCATCTTTCATTAATAACCAGCCGTGAGCAAATACTTTCTTAGGAAGTGGTAAATCAAGTGCCATCAACATGATTGGCCAATAAATGGTATGGAAACGTACGATTTCTTTTCCTACTAAATGTACGTTAGCCGGCCAGTATTTTCGATAGTTTTCATCGTTCTCTGTATCATACCCAAGAGAGGTGATATAGTTAGAAAGCGCATCAATCCATACGTAAATAACGTGTTTTGGGTTACCTGGAACTTTTACCCCCCAATCAAACGTCGTACGAGAAACAGCTAAGTCTTCAAGGCCAGGCTTAATAAAATTATTGATCATTTCGTTTTTACGGGACTCCGGTTGAATAAATGAAGGGTTTTCTTCATAAAAAGCTAGTAAACGATCTACGTATTTCCCCATTTTAAAGAAATAGGACTCTTCTCGAACGAGCTCTACAGGGTGTCCGCTGTCCGGGCTTTTTCCGCCTACAACTTTTCCATTTTCAACGATTGGATCTACTAGTTGATGCTCTGTATAGTACGTTTCATCGGGAACTGAATACCAACCTTCATACTCATCAAGATAAATATCACCTTGTTCTAAAAGGCGCGCGAAAATCTTTTCCACGATTTCTTTATGTCTTGGTTCTGTTGTACGGATAAAATCGTCATACGAAATATCCATCTTATCCCACAGCTCTTTGATTCCAGAGACAATATCATCTACGTATTGCTGAGGTGTCACGTTTTTCTCTTCTGCTTTTCGCTGAATTTTTTGACCATGTTCATCTGTACCTGTTAAATAGCGTACGTCAAACCCTCTCAAACGTTTATAACGAGCCATTGCATCTCCCGCTACCGTCGTGTATGCGTGCCCTATATGTAATTTACCACTCGGATAATAAATCGGCGTAGTAATGTAAAATGTATTATTTCCATCTGCCATGTTCATAACCTCCAACATTCCATTTCAACATTTTGATTTATATGTATGTAATCATATAAACCCTGTCTTCTTATTCTACTATCTATCATACTATTTTACATGATAATTTCAAAACATTCTCTTCCTATATACACGGGAATATGAAGGATTCACTTCATTTTTAAATAATCGTTATTTTTCAAAAAAATAATCCTGTTAATTGTATCAGCTTCGCCCTATTTTTATATAAAATATACCCCCATTCAAAAAGTCAATTTGATGAAAACGACAAATAGGTCTAATTTTGTCGTTTTATGTCGAATTATATTTACCCTATCTTCAAAATAGTTAATATCAAGCTATTTAGGCGATTAATCTTTTTTCCAATGAAACCCCTTGTCATTCCTTGACTGACGGTCACAATTAGCTTGTAAACAAGTCGAGAAAAAAACTTTTTCCCAGCTACATTTTTTTACATATAAAATGATTGACTAGTTTTGGAAACGCTGGTATTATGAAAGTACGTTGAAATTGTCGAATAATGACGAAAGTAATAACATAGAAAAATGATTACTGAGAGGAGAACGATTAACATGAAATCTACAGGTATTGTTCGTAAAGTTGATGAATTAGGACGCGTAGTAATTCCAATTGAATTACGTCGTACATTAGGAATTGCAGAGAAAGATGCTCTAGAAATCTATGTAGATGAAGAGCGCATTATCTTAAAAAAGTATAAACCAAACATGACTTGCCAAGTAACAGGTGAAGTATCTGATGATAACATTCAACTTGCTAGCGGCAAATTAATTCTAAGCCGTGAAGGTGCAGAACAAATCATGAAAGAACTTCAAGATTCTTTACAAGCTTCTAAATAAAAAGAAAAGCTGTCTATGATAGACAGCTTTTTTTAATGTACGTGATATTCACTATAAATGTCTCGCTTTGACACATCTCGGTCTTTTGCCACTTGCTTAATAGCTTCTTTGTTTGAAAGTCCTTCTTCTACATAGTGATCAACATGCTCGATAATGGTGAGCTGTTCCCACCATAGATTACTTTCATCTGGTGCTTCTTCATTTGTCCCTTCAAGAATTAAGCAGAATTCGCCTCTAATATCTGTGGCATTTGTCCATTCAATTGCTTCTAATACACTTCCTCTTAAAAATTCTTCATAGCGTTTTGTTAACTCTCTACATAACACAATAGATCGGTTCCCTAAAATTTCTTCTATACTCTTTAGCGTTTCTTTTAATCGATGAGGGGCTTCATAAAATATCATGCTTTCCTTAATATACTGAAGCTCTTGAAGCTGTTCTTTACGCTGTTTTTTATTTCTGTTTAAAAATCCATAAAAATAAAACTGTCCCGTAGGTAGTCCAGAAGCAATTAAAGCTGTTAATGCTGCGTTAGGCCCCGGTAGCGGAACAACCGTATATCCTTCTTTAACGGCAGCTACCACTAACTCATAACCAGGATCTGAAATACAAGGCATGCCCGCGTCGCTTACTAAAGCAATATTTTTTTCACCGTCTAAGTCGCTTAACAGCTGTTCACTTTTTGTATGTTTATTATGTTCATGATAACTTGTAATAGGCGTATCGATTTCAAAGTGGTTACATAGTTTTTTCGTTTGTCTCGTATCTTCTGCGGCAATATAATCAACTTCTTTTAAAATTCGAATCGCACGAAATGTCATATCCTCTAAGTTTCCAATAGGAGTGGGAACTAAATATAAAACGCCTCGTTCATTCGATACATCATAACTTTTTTGTGATTTCATTCTGCTTTTCTTGCTCCCTTCGAATGTAAGCCTGTTTTTGCACTCTGCTTAACTGTTTGAACCAATACTCTTTTTGCATAGCTTCTGTTTTAGAAGTAAACACCTCATGCCAAATTAATGAAACAGGCCTTCTTGCTCTCGTATATTTTGCCCCTTTCCCTTCATTATGGACAGAAATACGTCTTTGCAAATTATTTGTGTAACCAGCGTAATACGTACAGTCCTTGCATTCAACTACATAAAAATAATGATTATTTTGTTCCATATAAAATCCTTTTTAATTCGTCCGTATATTCATCGTTATCTTGGTAGACCACCAGCGGAGGAAGAATCTTTAAATCTGGACTTCCATCCTTCGTACCTTCAATTAAAAGTGTATTTGCTTCTTTCCCATCTTTAGGATAGACAAATTGAAGTCTCTTTGGCTCTAAACGGTATTGCCTCATTAACGTAACGATATCTAATAGTCTTCCTGGACGGTGAACTAATGCCACTTTTCCGCCTTGCTTAACTAGTTGACTGCTTGCTCTAATCACATCTTCCAACGAACAATGAATTTCGTGGCGAGCGATTGCAAAGTGTTCATTTTCATTTATTTCTTCTTTATTGGATGTGGTGAAATAAGGAGGATTACATGTTACAACATCATATTTTCCATAACCCAGTTCTTGAGGTGCATTTTTTAAATCACCATGTATCATTTTAATCTGCCCATCCAGCTGATTATACGCAATACTTCTTTGCGCCATACTGTGTAGTCGCTCTTGAATTTCTACACCAATGATTTTTCCCTTTGTTCGTTTAGATAAAAACAGTGGGATTACACCGTTTCCTGAACATAAATCAACCAAGTTACCTTTACGAATTGGTACATAAGCAAAGTGAGATAAAAGCACAGCATCCAATGAAAAGGAAAAGACAGACGGACTTTGAATAATGCGCATCTCCTCATCGGCTAATAAATAATCTAAACGTTCATCTCCATATAACTCAACCATAATCGTTCTTCTCCTTGTACATCTATTATTTACATCTTTTACTCATAAAAAGAACCTCTCCAAAAGGGAGAGGTGTTGTTACTTTTTATTTAAAAATGACAAGCAAAACAAACAGTCTCCATCTTTACGCACACTTCCATAATGAATGTTACAAATATGAAAACCCTCTTGGTAAAGGCGAGCCAAATTGTCATATCCTTCTCCGATATCAATTTGTTTTTGCTCTTTTGTTTGAGCGCTTGCTTTTGAATGTCTATTTTTCAGCTTCGTTTCGAAGTTTGTCTGGTCAAGGCGACGGCGCAAATGATCATTTTCTATTTGCAGGTGATGATTTTCTTCAATTAGCTCAGCAAGATGCTCTTTCAACTCACCTAACTGCTTATATAAATGACCAATTTGTTCCTCCATGTTTGTCACCGAATCAAAAATCTCTTTTTTATCCACCTTTGCCCACCTCGTTAATCTGTGGCTTGAAACGAAACAGCACCTTCATTATTGATCTCATCCAGAGTATACTCTAAAATTTGTTCGTGATCTGACAGTTCCACTTGAATAATTCTTTCCAAAATATTCAAACCCACTACACGTCCTGAACCATCTGAAGTTTTAATTGTTGAGCCTATATCAGGAAGCTGTTCTTTTGCCGTTTCATACTCATCATTTTCATATTTTAAACAACACATCAAACGTCCGCATAAACCAGAAATTTTCGTTGGATTAAGCGATAGGTTTTGGTCTTTGGCCATCTTAATAGAAACCGGCTCAAAATCACCTAAAAACGTTGAACAACATAGCATACGTCCACAAGGACCTATCCCGCCCAACAGTTTTGCCTCGTCTCGTACACCGATTTGACGAAGCTCAATTCGCGTACGGAAAATAGCAGCTAAATCTTTAACTAACTCTCTAAAATCAATACGGCCGTCTGCTGTAAAATAAAAAATGACTTTATTACGATCAAACGTATATTCTACATCTACTAATTTCATATCTAAATCGTGTGATTGAATTTTTTGCACGCATACGTCATACGCTTCTCTAGCAGCTTGTTTATTTTCATCCACAATCAGCCTGTCTTTTTGTTCAGCAATGCGGATTACTTTTTTCAAAGGAAGTACGACATCGTGTTCACTTACTTGCTTTTTATTAATAACCACTCTGCCAAATTCAACACCACGAACTGTTTCTACAATAACAAACTCACCATCTGGAATTGTAAGTTCTCCAGGGTCAAAATAATATATTTTTCCCGCTTTTTTAAAGCGAACGCCTACTACATCATACAAGCTTTTATCCCTCCTGCAAATCCAACACCAGCTGTTCCATTAATAACTGTAGATTCATATTTGAATTTAATTTATTTTTGGCCTTCAAGATAACCTCTAAGCGATAAATCGCTTTTTCCTGCGTTGTCTGAAGAGCTTGCTGTTTTAATTCTTCTATTTTATGACGATAGACGATTTTAGACTCTTGTCCAACTTGCAGCGTCAACAAATCACGATAAAGAAGCATCAATAAAGTTAAACCAATATGAGCTTGTTCTTTTTCTTTAAAATGTGTTACCCACTTTTCATGAATAAAAAGAAGAGCTTGTTGAGGTCTCGTTGTTAACACTTCATATAATTGTATCACTAACTTTATTGCAAGTCCAAACCATTCATCTTTACTTAATTCAATTGCTTCATCAATACTGTTCGTTAAATTAGACAAGATAGACGCATCTACTGCGGAAAGGCCATTTTCTAATAGTTTTTCAGCTAACTGTTCTGGTGTAAGAGATCGAAATGATATTACTTGGCAACGTGAGATAATCGTATCTAATAAGCGCTGTATATTTTCTGTTAATAAAATTGCATAAGTTCCGTTGCCAGGCTCTTCTAAAAATTTCAGTAAACTATTTGCTGCGCTTACTGTCATTTTATCAACATGATTCACAATATATAACTTTTTATTAGATTCAACACCGGTTTTTGTGAATTCTGATTGCAAGAATTGAATTTGCTCTTTTTTAATCGATAGACCAGCTGGCTCAATCAAGTGAATATCTGGATGATTACCTGAATCAATTCGCCGGCAGTTACTGCACTCATGGCATGGCCTATGATTAACTGGATTTTGGCAAAACAGTGCTTTAGCAAACAAAAAACTAATTTGTTTTTTACCTGTTCCTTTGCTTCCTTCAAATAAATAAGCATGAGCAACTCGCTCTTTAAGTAAGCTGTTTTGCAAAATCTTTAATACGTTCGGCTGAAGAGCTTCAAGCTGTTCCCATGTATTTCCCATTCAATCATCACTTTCTATTTAAAATCTTCTCTCTTAAAATTGATGAAATTGATCTACTGGTAGTACGAATACTGTAGCTCCGCCCACTTCAACTTCAACAGGATACGGAATGTATGAATCTGCATTACCGCCCATCGGTGCCACAGGAGAAATCATCTGTCTGCGGTTTTCACATTGGCCCTTAATAATATCAAGTACTTCATCTACTTTATGGTCATCTGTACCAATCATAATTGTTGTATTCCCTGATTTTAAAAATCCGCCCGTACTTGATAATTTGGTTGAACGAAACCCTCTTTCTACAAGTGCATTTAAAAGCTTTGAGCTATCTGAATCTTGAATAACGGCCATTACTAATTTCATGAATAACACCTCATTTTACTTTTTTGTTAAGAATAGTATAGCAAGAATAACGATCATCTGTATTTATTTTAAAATCGATTGTATCTGTTTATAAGCTTCAGCACAGACTTTTTCAACGGATTGATTTGCATCAATTCGGCGAATACGTTCTGGAAATTCACTCAAAAGAGATAAATATCCATCTCGTACTTTGTAATGAAAGTCTAAGGATTCTAAATCTAATCGATTAATCTCATCTTTTCGACCTTTATTAATTCTTTCTAATCCTACCTCAGGCTCAATATCAAAGTATAAAGTAGCCTGTGGCATCGTTTGCTCAATAGCAAATTGATTGATAGCAAAAATATCTTCTACACCTATACCCCGTGCATTTCCTTGATAAGCAAGTGAGCTATCAATAAAACGGTCACATAATACTATATTCCCTTTATTTAGCTCAGGAATCACTTTTTCTACAAGATGTTGTCTTCTAGCCGCAGCGTAAAGAAGTGCTTCGGTTCTGGCATCCATTTCCGTGTTAGATGGATTTAAGATGATTTCACGAATTTGTTCAGCAATTCGTATGCCTCCAGGCTCTCTTGTTAATACAATGGTATAGCCCTCTTGTATTAATTTTTGTTGAACCATATGGATGATGGTCGTCTTACCAGCACCCTCTGGCCCTTCGAATGTAATAAACGTTCCTGACATGTATAAATTCCTTTCTCTATTTAAATACTTCTATCTTTCCTTCTTCCATACAAGAGCCGCCTTGAATATGACCATTTAACCTTTGAATATGCAAAATATAGTCAATATGATTGCTCGTAATCGTTTCTCCCTCCATTAAAATAGGAATCCCAGGAGGATATGGAATAACAAATTGTGCGCTTACACACCCAATCGCTTCTTCAAACGAACACATATGCTTTGTCCTTAGTTTTCTTTCTTCCATAGACAGGAGAACCGTTGCTCTTGAAAAACGAAATGGTTTGATTAGTGGTTTTTCATATGACTTACGCTGTATATTCTCTACCGCTTGTCTAACCCGCTTAATTGTATCATTAAAATCCCAACTGCTGCTTAACGGTAGAACAAACAATACATAGTTAACGTCAGCTAGTTCTGTATAAATATTTTGCTTTTCCAGTTCCTTTTGCAAATGATATCCTGTTGCCGCCGAACAAGTCAATGTCATTTTCAAAAGGTCGGTAGCAGTTTGATCTGTTTCCACATCAATAGTTGAAAGTGTATCAATCTCATTAATCTTTTCAGCAAACGAATGAATATTGTCAGTCATTCTATCGATATCATGCTGTGTAAACTGTTGCAGATAATACCGTGCCAAATCGAGAGAAGCCATAATAGGGTATGAAGGACTGCTTGACTGAAGTACTTGTAGGTAATGCCGCACGGCTTGCTTATTTACCAATGTTCCTTGCATATGTAAATAAGAACCCATTGTCATAGCTGGCAGCGTTTTATGTGCTGACTGAACGACAAGGTCGGCTCCATACGTAACAGCTGAAGAAGGAAAAGGATTGCCTAAAATAAAATGGGCTCCATGAGCTTCATCAATAATTATAGGAATATTGTAGCCATGAATAAAATCAATGGTCTCCTTTAAATCTCGCGCCACCCCGTAGTAAGTAGGATTTGTTAATACAAATGCTTTTATATCCTCAGAACGCTCTAAAGCCGCTTTAATTGTTTTAATGGATACACCTGTACTAAGATGTGTTTTTGAATCTATTTCAGGAGCTAAAAAAATAGGTGATGCCTTTGATAAAGCAATAGCATTAAAAATAGATTTATGAGAATCTCTTTGGACAGCAATTTTATCTCCTTCTTGACAAAGAGATAAAATCGCGGCGAGATTGCCTACAGTAGAACCATTAACTAAAAAAAAGCTTTCATCTACTCCATACAACTTTGCCGTTAACTCTTGTGCTTCTTTAATAACAGATTCTGCTTCATGTAAATCATCTAATCCACTAATTTCTGTTAGATCGTATTGCAAAAAGTCTGCGTAAGAAGACTGAATATGTGAAGGCAGAATTTGACCATTTTTATGGCCGGGCACGTGGTAAGAGAGTGACCTCTTTTCGCTGTGCCTTACTAAACGGTTATATAAAGGTAAATATGTATCCATACATCCATTCCTTACTTTTTGTAAATATAACATTGTTAACTTGATAAAAGAATATGTAAGTATTTTTCCTATCAAAATTCATTTTTCTTTCATTATAACAAACTTAGATGATTTTTTTGAGCCATATAAAGAAGCCCTTATAAAAAAGGGCTTTAGTAAGAAAACGCTCCTGATATTCTCTTTAATTGATCTACTAACAATTGATAACGAAAATGAGATGAATCCACCTCTACAATCTCTACCTCGCAGTGTTGGCATATATAGCTGGAAAACACCTCAATACCCTTTGTATGCTGTTCATGACAAACGGAACATGTTTTAATTTGTTTTTCCATTACTCTCCACCTCCACTAAATAAGTATCGACAAGATGTAAGTTCTTTATGCAGTTCATTTACCCCATTTTATGTAGATAGCTTATACTCTGTGAATAATAAAAAAGGACTAGCTATTTTAGCTAGTCCTTTTTCAGATGCCTGGCAACGTCCTACTCTCACAGGGACAAAGTCCCAACTACCATTGGCGCTAAAGAGCTTAACTTCCGTGTTCGGTATGGGAACGGGTGTGACCTCTTCGCTATCGCCACCAGACATATTATATTATACATGATTTTCAAAAGAAAGCAAGACTTTTTTGAAAAGCTTTGTTCTCTCAAAACTAGATAACAGTTTGCTGAGTAAAGCTTACGCTTTTAAAAGTTTGGTTAAGTCCTCGATCGATTAGTATCAGTCAGCTACACATGTCGCCACGCTTCCACCTCTGACCTATCAACCTGATCATCTTTCAGGGATCTTACTAGCTTACGCTATGGGAAATCTCATCTTGAGGGGGGCTTCATGCTTAGATGCTTTCAGCACTTATCCCGTCCACACATAGCTACCCAGCGATGCCTTTGGCAAGACAACTGGTACACCAGCGGTGTGTCCATCCCGGTCCTCTCGTACTAAGGACAGCTCCTCTCAAATTTCCTACGCCCACGACGGATAGGGACCGAACTGTCTCACGACGTTCTGAACCCAGCTCGCGTACCGCTTTAATGGGCGAACAGCCCAACCCTTGGGACCGACTACAGCCCCAGGATGCGATGAGCCGACATCGAGGTGCCAAACCTCCCCGTCGATGTGGACTCTTGGGGG
>NZ_CP085442.1:32500-35000 GCF_023824195.1 Priestia megaterium | reverse complement strand
AGCTACACCGGCAAATGGTGGAGGATGACGGGATCGAACCGCCGACCCCCTGCTTGTAAGGCAGGTGCTCTCCCAGCTGAGCTAATCCTCCGATATATAAGCCTGGCAACGTCCTACTCTCACAGGGACAAAGTCCCAACTACCATTGGCGCTAAAGAGCTTAACTTCCGTGTTCGGTATGGGAACGGGTGTGACCTCTTCGCTATCGCCACCAGACATATTATATTATACATGATTTTCAAAAGAAAGCAAGACTTTTTTTGAAAAGTTTTGTTCTCTCAAAACTAGATAACAGTTCGCCGAGTAAAGCTTACGCTTTTAAAAGTTTGGTTAAGTCCTCGATCGATTAGTATCAGTCAGCTACACATGTCGCCACGCTTCCACCTCTGACCTATCAACCTGATCATCTTTCAGGGATCTTACTAGCTTACGCTATGGGAAATCTCATCTTGAGGGGGGCTTCATGCTTAGATGCTTTCAGCACTTATCCCGTCCACACATAGCTACCCAGCGATGCCTTTGGCAAGACAACTGGTACACCAGCGGTGTGTCCATCCCGGTCCTCTCGTACTAAGGACAGCTCCTCTCAAATTTCCTACGCCCACGACGGATAGGGACCGAACTGTCTCACGACGTTCTGAACCCAGCTCGCGTACCGCTTTAATGGGCGAACAGCCCAACCCTTGGGACCGACTACAGCCCCAGGATGCGATGAGCCGACATCGAGGTGCCAAACCTCCCCGTCGATGTGGACTCTTGGGGGAGATAAGCCTGTTATCCCCGGGGTAGCTTTTATCCGTTGAGCGATGGCCCTTCCATGCGGAACCACCGGATCACTAAGCCCGACTTTCGTCCCTGCTCGACTTGTAGGTCTCGCAGTCAAGCTCCCTTGTGCCTTTACACTCTACGAATGATTTCCAACCATTCTGAGGGAACCTTTGGGCGCCTCCGTTACATTTTAGGAGGCGACCGCCCCAGTCAAACTGCCCACCTGACACTGTCTCCCGGCCCGATCAGGGCCGCGGGTTAGAATTTCAATACAGCCAGGGTAGTATCCCACCGACGCCTCCACCGAAGCTAGCGCTCCGGCTTCTCAGGCTCCTACCTATCCTGTACAAGCTGTACCAAAATTCAATATCAGGCTACAGTAAAGCTCCACGGGGTCTTTCCGTCCTGTCGCGGGTAACCTGCATCTTCACAGGTACTATAATTTCACCGAGTCTCTCGTTGAGACAGTGCCCAGATCGTTACGCCTTTCGTGCGGGTCGGAACTTACCCGACAAGGAATTTCGCTACCTTAGGACCGTTATAGTTACGGCCGCCGTTTACTGGGGCTTCGATTCAGAGCTTCTCCCAAAGGATAACCCCTCCTCTTAACCTTCCAGCACCGGGCAGGCGTCAGCCCCTATACTTCGCCTTGCGGCTTCGCAGAGACCTGTGTTTTGCTAAACAGTCGCCTGGGCCTATTCACTGCGGCTCTCTCGGGCTATACACCCTACCAGAGCACCCCTTCTCCCGAAGTTACGGGGTCATTTTGCCGAGTTCCTTAACGAGAGTTCTCTCGATCACCTTAGGATTCTCTCCTCGCCTACCTGTGTCGGTTTGCGGTACGGGCACCTCCCGCCTCGCTAGAGGCTTTTCTTGGCAGTGTGGAATCAGGAACTTCGGTACTATAATTCCCTCGTCATCACAGCTCAGCCTTTATGATGAGCGGATTTGCCTACTCATCAGCCTAACTGCTTGAACGCGCATATCCAGCAGCGCGCTTACCCTATCCTACTGCGTCCCCCCATTACTCAAACGGCGGGGAGGTGGTACAGGAATATCAACCTGTTGGCCATCGCCTACGCTTTTCAGCCTCGGCTTAGGTCCCGACTAACCCTGAGCGGACGAGCCTTCCTCAGGAAACCTTAGGCATTCGGTGGACAAGATTCTCACTTGTCTTTCGCTACTCATACCGGCATTCTCACTTCTAAGCGCTCCACCAGTCCTTACGGTCTGACTTCACAGCACTTAGAACGCTCTCCTACCACTGACATCAAAGATGTCAATCCACAGCTTCGGTGATACGTTTAGCCCCGGTACATTTTCGGCGCAGAGTCACTCGACCAGTGAGCTATTACGCACTCTTTAAATGGTGGCTGCTTCTAAGCCAACATCCTGGTTGTCTAAGCAACTCCACATCCTTTTCCACTTAACGTATACTTGGGGACCTTAGCTGGTGGTCTGGGCTGTTTCCCTTTTGACTACGGATCTTATCACTCGCAGTCTGACTCCCATGGATAAGTCTTTGGCATTCGGAGTTTGACTGAATTCGGTAACCCGTTGGGGGCCCCTAGTCCAATCAGTGCTCTACCTCCAAGACTCTTACAACATGAGGCTAGCCCTAAAGCTATTTCGGAGAGAACCAGCTATCTCCAGGTTCGATTGGAATTTCTCCGCTACCCACACCTCATCCCCGCACTTTTCAACGTGCGTGGGTTCGGGCCTCCATTCAGTG
>NZ_CP085442.1:12500-30000 GCF_023824195.1 Priestia megaterium | reverse complement strand
TTCCCGAAGTTATCCCAGTCTTACAGGCAGGTTGCCCACGTGTTACTCACCCGTCCGCCGCTAACGTCATAGAAGCAAGCTTCTAATCAGTTCGCTCGACTTGCATGTATTAGGCACGCCGCCAGCGTTCATCCTGAGCCAGGATCAAACTCTCCGAAGAAATGTTTGACTTGCTCAATTTAAAAAATAAAAATTAACGTTGACGTTTACTATTTCGTTCAGTTTTCAAAGAACTTTTGTCTCAAGGCGACTTTCTTATCTTACCACCTTAAGAATAACTTGTCAACAACTTTTTTTCGTTAAGTTATTTTCGAGTTATTTTTTCGTTGTTGTCTTAGCGACGTATATAAATATAACATCTGTTAACTTGATGGTCAACAACTTTTTCAAAAAAAATAAAAGTTTTCTCAAAAAGATTCCAGAAAACTTTTATTTTGGATATTCCTCCAAATTATAATATGAAATTATTAATAACAAGTAAGGCAGCTATTCCTGGGATACCTAAAATAGCTGAAACAATGGCTGTGGGGAAATTAATAGGGATATGAATACCGAACTGTACGCCAAAGATGTTAATAAAGAAAAGCAGCAGAACGCCAATAATAAGCTTAATCGATAAATTTCCAATGACTCGAAGCATTTTTTCAACACCACCTGTTACTAAGAGTAGAATGATTAGCCCTATTAAAAAAGACACAACTACAATGGGATGATTTAGCATGTTGCCTCCTTCTTAAAGCAGATAAGTTACCTTATATGTATGTCCAAGCATTCAAAAAAAGCACTATTTTACGGAGAGAAATCCTTATTTTATAAAGACAACAAAACAGGATGCCTCTATGACATCCTGTTAATTGAAATATTTCGATGCTTGGCTTCTTTTAATAGAAAAAGATACTTCATTTTGGCTAATCGAATATCTACCATTACCTCTTCTGAAGGATCTACACTTCTTTCTACCATTGAAGTTTTGTGACTCCATTCCTGCTTTACTTGCATAAAAGTCTTCACAAATTCATCATCGTACTCTTTGCGTAACCAACCTTTTCTTTTAAAAAACATATGCAAGTACCTCGTTATACTTCTCTTCTACCTTCTAGGGCTTTAGATAATGTTACTTCGTCTGCGTACTCAAGGTCTCCTCCGACGGGTAACCCATGAGCAATTCTAGTAATTTTAATTCCTGTCGGCTTTAAGAGCCTAGAGATATACATAGCCGTAGCTTCGCCCTCTATATTCGGGTTAGTAGCTAAAATCACTTCTTGAATCTCATCATCTTGAAGTCTTTTTAATAACTCTGGTACTTTGATATCTTCAGGCCCTATTCCTTCCATAGGTGAAATTGCGCCATGCAGGACATGATACAAGCCGTTATATTCTTTCATTTTCTCCATTGCAATGACATCCTTAGGGTCTTGCACGACACACACCACACTTCGCTCTCTACGCTGATCTTGACAAATGTAGCAAGGATCTTGATCTGTGATATGCCCACAAACTGAACAATAGGTTAAATTTCGCTTCGCATTGACTAATGCTTTTGCAAAATCTAATACTGTATCTTCTTTCATAGATAAAACAAAGAATGCTAAGCGAACAGCTGTTTTTGGACCAATGCCGGGTAACTTCATAAAACTATCTATAAGCTTTGATATTGGTTCTGGATAATGCACGTGGCAACCACCTTATTAAAGTCCTGGAATATTTAAACCTTTTGTAAATTGACCCATTGTGTTATTTGTTAAATCGTCCATTTGTTTTAATGCGTCATTTGTTGCTGCTAGTACTAAATCTTGTAGCATTTCAATATCTTCAGGATCTACTACATCCTCTTTAATATTTACATCAATTACTTGTTTCTGACCGTTAACCACAACTGTTACCATTCCCCCGCCAGCTGTACCTTCAACAGTTTTTTCAGCTAACTCTTCCTGCGCTTTTTGCATATCTTTTTGCATTTTTTGCATTTGTTTCATCATTTTTTGCATATTGCCCATGCCTTTCATCATGTGAACATTCCTCCTAAATTTACTCTTGAATTTCGATTAAGTCTTCTCCAAATAGCTTTTTCGCTTCTGCAACCACAGGGTCTTCCTCCTGTGGTTGACCTGATGACCCATCACTTTGCTGTCCTTGAAGAAACTCTTCTCTTACTTTATCCCATTCGCTTTCTGGAATTGCAACCATTTCACGCTTGCTGCCAATTAAAGTATATAAGATATTCTCTAAATTATCACGTACATTGTTGTTATTTTCAGAAGCCATTTTGCAATGAATTTCATATTTAAATTTAAGTATAAATGATTGATCTGAAGACGCAACCGGTTCACTGTTAGATAACAACGCTGCATGTGAAGCTTTATTTTGTTGTTTCAATGTGTCTAACACCTGCGCCCAAGATCGCTTAATCGTTTCTAAATTCTGCCGAGTGGCATTTTTTAAAACTTCATTTACCTTCCCAACAGGCGTTTTATACTGACTTCTTGACTGTCTTGTCTGTTTTTTCTCTGTTTGCGCTGCCTGAGCTGTATGATCAACTTGAATGCCTTTTTCTTTTAACTGCTGCAGTTCTGCTTCCATTTGATTCATTTTTTGCAAAATGTCTTGATATGGAAGATCACCCTCTTGATTTGTAGAACTTTGAGCTAATTTTACTAAAGCTACTTCAAGTAGCACTCGAGGATGATTGCTCCATTTCATCTCTTGCTGAGTTTGGTTCAATTCAGCAATGACTTTATAAATAAAAGCACTATCCATTTTTGAACTGAGTTCTTTAAACTCTTCGTTAACCGCTGCTTTTTCAAGTAAATATGCATTTTCTTCAGAAGCTTGATAAAGCAGAACATCACGATAATAGAAGATGAGGTCCTCTACAAACCTCGCTGGATCTTTTCCGTTTTTGATCAAACTTTCAACAGAGTCTAGCGCTTCTACAATGTTTTCATTAAAGATAGCTTGGACGATCTTCACAATAAAAGCCTGTGATACTGCTCCTGTTATGGATAGAACATCCTCTAAGCTCACCTTCTCCGTACTATACGAGATGGCTTGGTCTAAAAGACTAAGTGCATCACGCATGCCGCCTTCTGAAGCTTTCGCAATTTCGTAAAGAGCATCCTCGCTTACTTCTAGCTCTTCAGAACCTAATACTTCTTTCATTCGATATACGATATCTTCTGGCGAAATGCGTTTGAAATCAAAGCGCTGACATCTAGAGATAATCGTTAATGGAATTTTATGCGGCTCTGTTGTAGCTAAAATAAAGATAACATGTGCAGGAGGTTCTTCTAACGTTTTTAACAAAGCGTTAAAAGCTCCAATTGAAAGCATATGAACTTCATCAATAATGTACACTTTGTATCGAACAGCACTAGGTGCATATTTTACTTTATCACGGATATCTCGAATTTCATCGACTCCATTATTAGAGGCTGCATCAATTTCAATTACATCAGAAATGGAACCATCAGTAATTCCCCGACAAGTTGCACATTCATTACAGGGTTCAGCAATGGGTGCTTTTTCACAGTTAACGGCTTTCGCTAAAATTTTAGCAGCTGTTGTCTTTCCTGTCCCTCGAGGCCCAGAAAATAAATACGCATGCGAAAACTTTTCTTGGACAAGGGCATTTTGAAGTGTTTTGATAATATGTTGTTGACCGACTACGTCGTTAAAGCTTTGAGGACGGTATACACGGTATAGAGCCTGATATGCCACTACATCCTCTCCTTTTAATATAATTCATTAGTTATCATTATAGCGTATTATGAGGTTTTTTTTCAAAATAGTAAAAGATAAAATAAAAAGCCTACTCCAACAGAGTAGACTAAACTTATGTATATAACTGCCGTGCACCTTCCGTCGATTAGCCACCCCAGGCGTTACTTAAGCAGTTAGCTCGGTTCAGGCGACCCCATGGCACATGAGAGGTTCTGCTTACTGCTGCTTCCTTCCGGACCTGACAGGGTTCACAGATTCCCATTGCATAGGACCCAAACGTCAACACCACTTACTTAAGGCAGGCCCTAAGATGAGCTAACCTCAAGAAGGAATTCGGCCTCGCTAGAGCGGATTGCGAGTACAGGGCACCGCTACCTCCCCGCTTAGCACGGCAAAGTTGAAACCAATAGTTTGGGCATCAAGTTGATGCATTTACAAGTATACGTCTTTTCATTCAAAAATGCAACCGCTATAGAAAACTTACTTTTTTAGCGCTATTTTCCAGCCTTTTTTCGTTGACGCAACTCACGAAAAAAGGTCGTTAAGAGGCTCCCGCATTCTTCTTCTAGCATACCTCCTACTACTTCTGCTTGATGATTAAACTTTTCAAACTCTAATAAGTTTACCAATGTTCCCGCGCAGCCACCTTTAGGATCATAAGCGCCAAACACAACTCTTTTCACTCTTGATAATACAATAGCACCTGCACACATTGGACATGGTTCTAAGGTGACATATAACGTAGCGTCTTCCAATCTCCATGTTCCTAGTTTCTTACATGCTTCATCAATTGCTAAAAGTTCCGCATGAGCAACTGATCGCTGTTCTGTTTCTCGTAAATTATAAGCTGAAGCAATCACCTCATCATTTTGAACAATAACTGCTCCAATGGGAACCTCTAATTTATCTTTGGCTTTTAATGCTTCATCAATTGCCAACCTCATATACTTTTCATCATTTAACACTTTTTATCCAACCTTACATATTATATTTTTTCTGAGTCAAACTATTTACTATGTACATCAGGAAAAGGAGAGACCTTTTGTGAAGAACGCTAAAACTGCTTTAATTATTATTGATATGCTAAACGATTTTCAATTTAATAGCGGAAAAGTACTTGCTGAAAAATCTTTAACAATTGCTCAAAACATTGCCAAATTAAAACAATATGCCTCGTCTCAACATATCCCTATCATTTATGTCAATGACCACTATAAGCTATGGCAAGCAAACTTAGAAACCATTTTAACACACTGCACAAATGAGGTAAGCTCACCCATTCTACATCGCATTTCACCACAAAACGCTGATTACTTTTTAATTAAACCAAAGCATTCTATCTTCTATGGGACAGCTTTAAATATTTTGCTATCACAGCTCGATGTGCATACACTTATTTTAACAGGAATTGCGGGAAATATATGCGTGCTTTTTTCAGCCAACGATGCTTATATGCGTGAGTATAATTTAATTGTGCCTGAAGATTGTATTGCTTCAAACGCAGATGAAGACAATACCTTTGCTTTGAGAATGATGCATAACGTATTAAATGCTCGTATTTGCAAACATACCGAGTTGATGAATTAAGTAAAAAGCCTTCTCATATGATGGAAGTAAGTCATATGAAATGGAGGCTTTTTATTATGCAAATTTACACTGTTAAAGCAGGTGACAGTATATATAGTATTGCAAAACAGTTTCGCATTGACGCAGGAAAAATTATAAGAGCAAATGAATTACCTAATCCAAATCAACTCGTCATCGGGCAATCTATGGTTATTCCAATCAACGGTACTTACTACACAGTAAAAGCTGGGGACACTATATGGAAGATAGGAAGAAAATTAGGCGTTAGCTATCAGGCTATTGCCAATGCGAACAATGTTTCAGTTACAGCACCCTTAACACCTGGACGCCGCATCTTAATTCCCCCTTCCCCAAACAAAAGAAACGGTGAGTTTTTAGGGTATGTTGAAACAAGCAATCGAAAAATCACCCCTCAAACAGAGAAAATGATTAATCAAAATGCAAAATACCTTACTTATCTCGGACCAGCGAACTTCGAAGTGCAAAAAGACGGTTCTCTAAAGGCGCCTCCACTTAACAATTTAGGTTCTATTGCTAAAGAAAATGACGTCATTTTCTTAATGGTATTGGCTAATATTGAAAACGGCGCATTCAGTGACGAAGTCGGCCGAGCAATTTTAAATAATAAAGACGTTCAAGATACGCTCTTAAATAATATTGTAAAAACAGCGAAAGAACAAAATTTTAGAGACATTCACTTTGACTTCGAATTTTTGCGTCCGGCAGATAAAGAAGCCTATATTGCATTTTTACAGAAAGCAAAAAAGCGGCTTCAAGATGAGCAACTTCTTATGTCTGTCGCTTTAGCTCCGAAGACAAGTCGAGATCAAAAAGGCAAATGGTATGAAGCACATGATTATAAAGCCATTGGAGAGATTGCTAACTTCGTTGTTCCGATGACATATGAATGGGGATATAGCGGTGGGCCTCCTATGGCCGTCTCTCCTATTGGTCCCGTACGTGATGTTTTAGAATACGCAGTATCTGAAATACCTAGTTCAAAAATTATCATGGGCCAAAACCTATACGGTTACGATTGGACACTTCCTTACAAACCAGGAGGAGAATATGCCAAAGCCATTAGTCCTCAACGAGCTATTGAGTTGGCAGCTCGCTATAAAGTAGCTATTCAATACGACAATAAAGCACAAGCTCCTTTCTTCCGGTATAAAGATGAACAGCAGCGCACCCACGAAGTATGGTTTGAAGACGCTAGGTCTATTCAGGCTAAGTTTGATTTAATCAAAGAATTAAAACTTAGAGGAATGGCCTACTGGAAACTAGGCTTAGATTTCCCACAAAACTGGCTCTTAATTGAAGACAACTTCAAAATTACAAAAAGACTGACACAGCAATAAATAGGGAAAGCTTACTGTTAACAGTAGGCTTTTTGTTATTCTTCTTACTGAAAGAAATTTCTTTTCCCCTTATTCTCCTTCTCTATGTTAAAATATTTTTTGTCTGTTTTTTTTGAACGAGTGGTCATGAAGGAGGCAAATGAATGCAAGGCACACCTTTTATTTCAGTAGAAGGACCCATCGGTGTCGGAAAAACCTCTTTAGCTAAAGAGATTGCACAAGCATTTCAATTCGAAATTTTAAAAGAAATCGTAGATGAAAATCCATTTCTCGGGAAATTTTATGAGAATATCGACGAGTGGAGTTTTCAAACCGAAATGTTTTTTCTATGTAATCGATATAAGCAGTTAGAGGATATTCAAAAAGGGTTCTTATCTTATAAAAAACCTGTTGTAGCAGATTATCATATTATGAAAAACATGATTTTCGCTGAGCAAACGTTAAAAGATGAACAGTATAAAAAATATGTACAAATCTTCCACATCTTAACGGCTGATATGCCAGCTCCGAACATTATTATTTATTTAAATGCCAGTTTAGATACCTTGTTAAAGCGTATTAAAATGCGTGGAAGAGAAATTGAACGAAACATCGATCCTCACTACCTCACAAGGCTAAGTGAGGATTACGAAAAAGCTATGACGACGTTTGAACAAAATAACCCTGATGTAACCATTTTACGTTATGACGGTGATGAAATAGATTTTGTACAAAATAAACAACACTTAAATAGAATCTTATCAGAGGTTCAAGAGAGTATGTTAAAAAGGAGTATGTAATGGTAAACTTACGATCGAAATACAACATTCCTAATGATGCTGTGTTGACGATAGCGGGTACAGTTGGAGTTGGGAAATCTACGATGACTCAATCATTGGCTGATGCTCTCCAATTTCGCACATCGTTTGAAAAAGTAGATTCCAACCCTTACCTGGACAAATTTTATGGGGATTTTGAACGTTGGAGCTTTCACCTACAAGTATATTTTCTAGCGGAACGTTTTAAAGAACAAAAGAAAATTTTCGAGTATGGCGGCGGCTTCATTCAAGACAGATCCATTTACGAAGATACCGGTATCTTTGCTAAGATGCATTTTGAAAAAGGAACAATGTCTAAAGTAGATTATGAGACATATACAAGCTTGTTCGATGCAATGGTTATGACTCCATATTTCCCTCATCCGGATCTGCTCATTTATTTGGAAGGCAGCTTCGAAGATATTGTAGATCGCATTCAAGAAAGAGGGCGACCAATGGAGCAACAAACGCCTCTTGATTATTGGAAAGAGATGCACGCCCGATACGAAGACTGGATTAATAACTTTACGGCTTGCCCTATTCTTCGTTTAGATATCAGAGAATACGACCTTATCAAGGATCCTGATTCAATTGAATCAATTGTTGAAAAAGTGGCTCGCTTTTTACAACATAATGAAAAGTTAAAACGTCGTCATCTATAAAAAAATGCCGCTTTAATAGATAAAGCGGCATTTTTAACAAATAAAAAACCGTTACTTATAAAGTAACGGTTTTCCAATCTCCAATTTATCGCGCTATGTTAATTGCATTATAAGTCAAATATGGCGGAGGAAGAGGGATTCGAACCCCCGCGGGCTTTAACACCCCTGTCGGTTTTCAAGACCGATCCCTTCAGCCGGACTTGGGTATTCCTCCGTATCGACAAGTATTAATTTATCACATACAAATAATGAAGTCAACTCTTTTATTGATTTTTTTAAAAAAGATGTTCATTAAGAATTAATTTAATGAACATCTTTTACTTTTATTTAGAAATAAATTCTTTATTTCCCATATATGGACGCAGCACTTCTGGAATTTGAATTGATCCATCTTCCTGCTGGTAGTTTTCTAAAATTGCAGCTACCGTACGGCCAATTGCTAAGCCAGAACCGTTTAGTGTATGAACATGTTCTGGTTTTGCTTTTGTATCACGGCGGAAACGAATATTAGCACGGCGAGCTTGGAAGCTTTCAAAGTTTGAACAAGAAGAAATTTCACGATACGTTTCATAACTTGGAATCCAAACTTCAATATCATACTTTTTGGCTGCTGTGAAACCTAAGTCAGCTGTACACATGCTTAGAACTCGGTAAGGTAAACCTAATAGTTGAAGAACCTTTTCAGCATGGCCCGTTAATTTTTCTAATTCATCATAAGAATCTTCTGGCTTAACAAAGCGAACAAGTTCTACTTTATTAAACTGATGCTGACGAATAAGCCCACGTGTATCTCTTCCTGCAGAGCCTGCTTCTGAGCGGAAGCAAGCACTATACGCTGTATAAGCAATTGGAAGCTGATCTCCGCTTAAAATTTCATCACGATGTAAATTTGTAACTGGTACTTCAGCTGTAGGAATTAAGAAATAATCTTCTTCTTTAATCTTGAATGCATCTTCTTCAAATTTAGGAAGCTGCCCTGTTCCTGTCATGCTTGTACGATTTACCATATATGGAGGAAGGATTTCTTCATAACCATGCTCATCCATATGTAAATCCATCATAAAGTTAATAAGAGCGCGTTCTAACCTTGCACCTAACCCTTTATAAAATACAAAGCGGCTTCCCGTTACTTTCGAAGCTCTTTCAAAATCTAAAATATTTAAATCTGTTCCTAAATCCCAATGCGGTTTTGGTTCAAAATCAAATTGTTTAATTTCTCCCCATTTGCGAACTTCTACGTTATCATCTTCAGTTTCACCTACAGGCGTACTTTCATGTGGAACGTTAGGAATTGAAAGCAGCAATAGCTCTAATTCTTCTTCAACGCTGCGAAGCTCTTCATCCAATTGCTTTACGCGGTCTCCTACTTCACGCATTTCAACGATTAAATGATCAGCATCTTGTTTTTCACGCTTCAATTGTGCAATTTGCTGTGATACTTCATTTCGCTTGCTTTTTAACTCTTCTGTTTGAGCAATTAGCTCACGGCGTTTTGCATCTAACTCTTCAAAGCGACCTAAGTCCGTTAAGTCCTCACCACGAAACTTAAGCTTTTCTTTTACTTCATTAAAATTAGCACGTAAAAATTTTAAATCTAACATACTTAATACCTCCTTTAGTATAAAAGGGCAAAATAAAAACTCTCATCCCCATGAAAGGGACGAGAGTTTACCCGCGTTGCCACCCTAATTGAAAGCTAAAATAAGCCTTCCTCTTAAACCAGATAACGGATGAACCGAAACTGCCTACTACTTTTTCGACAGCTTGCTCCAGGACGGATTCTTAAGAATTGATTATCGATTCACACCAGCCATCGACTCTCTTGAAATCAAAAATCTTATTACTATTTCCTATCAACGCTTTATACCAATATCATTTTTAATAATCATAATGTACTACAAGTCTTTACAAGATGCAATTCATTTATACAGGTTTTTTTGAAGCTTCTTCAACCATTGCTACAAAATACTGCGCCATGCGAGCATCATCTGTTAATTCTGGATGAAACGAACATCCCAAGAATTGACCTTGTCTTGCTGCAACAATTCGGTCGTTATGCATTGCTAAGACTTCAACGTTTTCTCCTACTTCTACAATATGCGGAGCACGGATAAATACGCCTATAAAATCTTCACCGATATCTTTAATATTTAGGGCAGCTTCAAAGCTATCCCGTTGACGCCCAAACGAGTTGCGAGCTACCGTAATATCCATAACACCTAAATGGGGCTCTTCACGGTCAACGACTTGTCCTGCGAGTAAAATTAAACCCGCACACGTACCAAATACCGGTTTACCAGCTTGTGCAAACTGGCGAAGAGGTTCCATAAAGTCATATTTGTCGATGAGGCGACGCATCGCTGTGCTTTCGCCGCCCGGTAGGATTAAACCATCTATTTCGTCTAGCTGTTCAACTTTTTTAATGATAATGGCTTCAGCGCCTGCTGCTTCTAATGCTTGTGCATGCTCGCGAAAGGCACCTTGTAATCCTAACACGCCTACTTTTACCATTTTGTCAAAACTCCCTTTAAATTACCATCCACGCTCTTGCATGCGGTTTTCTGGTAATAATGATGAAATTTCAATCCCTTTCATTGCACTTCCTAATCCTTTTGACAAGCTTGCAATAAGCTCATAGTCTTGATAATGTGTTGTTGCTTCCACGATTGCACGCGCAAATTTTTCAGGGTTGTCTGATTTGAAGATTCCTGATCCAACGAACACGCCGTCAGCTCCAAGCTGCATCATTAATGCTGCGTCTGCTGGTGTTGCTACACCGCCTGCTGCAAAGTTTACAACCGGTAAGCGGCCTTCATGCTTAATTTGCAGTAATAACTCATAAGGCGCGCCTAATAGTTTTGCTTCTGTCATTAACTCATCTTCGTCCATGCCCACAACTTTACGTACTTGAGCGTTTACTTGACGCATATGACGCACTGCTTCCACAATGTTTCCTGTCCCTGGTTCGCCCTTTGTACGAAGCATTGCAGCTCCTTCAGCAATACGACGAGATGCTTCGCCAAGATCACGGCAACCGCACACAAATGGAACCGTAAATGTATTTTTATTTAAATGAAACTCCTCATCAGCTGGAGTCAACACTTCACTTTCATCGATGTAGTCTACACCCATCGCTTCTAGCACGCGTGCTTCAACAATATGGCCAATACGAGCTTTTGCCATAACTGGAATGGACACAGCATTCATCACTTCTTCAACAATTGTTGGATCTGCCATACGAGACACGCCGCCTGCTGCACGAATATCAGCTGGAACACGCTCTAATGCCATAACAGCAACAGCGCCTGCTGCTTCTGCAATTTTTGCTTGCTCTGCATTGATAACGTCCATGATAACGCCACCCTTTTGCATTTCCGCCATTCCTCGTTTTACACGATCAGTACCTGTAATGTTATTCATGTTTGTCTTCCTCCTGTATCAAGTGTTTCACAATAATTTTTAGTGTATATACAAAATTCAAAACTTAGTGTCTATTTTACCGCATTTTTCGGAAAATTCCTATCTAATTTATAGATTATATACAAACAAATCTAAAAATAAAAAGAAGAGATACTCTCTTATAGTATCTCTTCTTTCTCTTAAGTTATCATTAAAACCAGTTATTCACTGTATTTGCAGCATTCATCCAAATATCGCTGAAGAAGTTACCGATGCTACGGATAGCAAGAGAGAACCATCCAGCTTTTTCAACAGATTCGTTTGTCACAACCGGCGTCATGCTATCTGTAGTTTGACCTCCTACATAGCCTAGATCTTTGAGATTGCTGTTTGTTGCACTCACATAAGCAACTATTTCTCCTTTTTTAATAGGAGCAACAACTTTTTGATCGTTCACAACTTTATCGTTTAACTTAAAGTTGATTTTAGTATGATCTTTTTGACCTTTTTCGGTAATAATCTTTACCGAATCTTTTGGAGAAACGGAAGCTTCTTTTGATTTTCCTTTAGCAACATCAATTGTTTCATGCCCTTTAATCTCGCCGTTAGCAGGCACTACTTCTTTTAACTGAAAATGACTAAAAGCATAATCCAATATCTTTTTCGTTTGGGAAAAACGAGCAGCTTCCGTAGACTTGCCGTTTTCCTTAGCATTCATTACAACTGTTATGTATCTTACCCCGTTACGCTCTGCAGTCCCAGTGAAACATTGACCTGCAAAATCTGTATGACCAGTTTTTAATCCGTCTACACCGCTGTAGGCAGCTGAAAAACCAGGGAGCATCTTATTCCAATTGTTCATTTTTGTTTCGCCTTGTTGCCCTTGTCTAAACATCTTAGAAGGAGTTTTAGCTACTTCCAAAGATTCTGGATAATCATGAATTAAGTGATAAGCAAGGGTAGCAACTGCCCGAGCCGATAGAAGGTTCTCATCTTCTTCCTTCGTTCCTTTTGGATACATTCCTTTTAACAAAGAATTAGAAAGACCTGTAGAATTGACAAATTTTGATTCACCCATATTTAATCTTTTTGCCGTTTCATTCATTAACTTAATAAAGTTTTCTTCAGAATCGCTGACAGCTTCAGCTAAAGCAATTGCAGCTCCATTAGCTGAATAAATAGCCATGGCATCATATAATTCTTTCACCGTGTATTTTTGGTTTTCAATTAACGGTACATTTGATAATCCATAATCCTGAGAAATTTTAGCTGCATATTTACTAACTGGCACACGTTGATCCCAAGATAATTTCTTATCTTTTATGGATTCTAATACTAAGTATTCCGTCATCATTTTTGTCATGCTTGCAATACCTAATAAAGCATCCGTATTTTTCCCGTATAATACTTTCCCCGTACTTGCCTCTACTAAGATCGCTGCATCTGCTTCAACGCCAATATCATCTGTTTTAAGAGCAGCTGATGCTTGTGTAGAGACAAAAAATACGCTGGCCATTAACATAACAGCAATGACACAAATTAATTGTTTCTGTACTGCGTTTCTCACTCTATACCCTCCAAACGTAAACTCACATAAATGTAATTTTATCATACTAAAATTTAAAAAAATAGATAAAGAAGTACTGTTACATTCATGATTAACGACATAAAAAACACGTTTCCCTAATAGGGAAACGTGTTTTTTAAACATTCATGATTATCTCATAGAATAGTTAGGAGATTCTTTTGTGATTTGTACATCATGTGGGTGACTTTCTCTTAAACCTGCTCCAGTCATACGAATGAATTGTGCCTGTTCACGTAAGGCTTCTAAGTTAGCTGAACCACAGTAACCCATTCCTGCGCGTAAACCGCCAATCATTTGATATAAAGTATCTGCTACAGGTCCTTTGTAAGGCAAACGGCCTTCGATACCTTCTGGAACTAATTTTTTATTATCTTCTTGGAAGTATCGATCTTTACTTCCTTTTTCCATAGCTCCTACAGAGCCCATTCCACGGTACACTTTAAAGCGTCTACCTTGGTAGATTTCTGTTTCTCCAGGACTTTCTGTCGTTCCTGCTAGAAGGCTTCCTAGCATTACTGTATGTCCACCAGCTGCAAGTGCTTTTACGATATCTCCAGAGTATTTAATACCGCCATCTGCGATAATAGCTACACCGTGCTTACGAGCTTCAGTTGCACAGTCATATACTGCTGTAATTTGTGGAACGCCTACACCAGCTACAACACGAGTTGTACAAATTGAACCAGGTCCAATTCCTACTTTTACTACGTTTGCTCCCGCTTCAATTAATGCTTTTGTACCTTCAGCAGTTGCTACGTTACCAGCAATAATATTTAACTCTGGATATGCCTCGCGAATGCTGCGTACCGTATCTAAAACGCCTTGTGAATGTCCATGCGCTGTATCAATAACGATAACATCAACGCCAGCTTGTACTAATTTTTCGATACGAACGTTTGAATCAGCTGTTACGCCAACAGCTGCTCCAACTAATAATCGACCTTGTTGATCTTTAGCTGCATTTGGAAACTCAATTACTTTTTCAATGTCTTTAATTGTGATAAGACCTTTTAATACGCCATTGTCATCTACAAGAGGTAACTTTTCAATTTTGTATTGCTGTAGAATTTTCTCCGCTTCTTCTAAAGTCGTTCCTACTGGAGCAGTAACTAATTCTTCTTTTGTCATTACATCAGCAATTTGCATTGAATAATCTTGAATGAAACGCAAGTCGCGGTTTGTAAGGATTCCAACTAGTTTTTGTTCTTCTTCGTTGTTCACAATCGGCACACCTGAGATACGATATTTGCCCATTAAATGTTCAGCAGCAAATACTTGGTTTTCAGGAGTTAAAAAGAAAGGATCCGTGATAACACCACTTTCAGAACGTTTTACTTTATCAACTTGTTCTGCTTGCTGTTCAATCGACATGTTTTTGTGAATGATACCTAGACCACCTTGTCTAGCCATCGCAATAGCCATTTCAGCTTCTGTAACTGTATCCATTCCTGCACTGATGAACGGCACCTTTAATTTTAATGTTTTTGTTAGTTCAACACTCATATCCACGTCTTTAGGTAGTACCTCAGATTTTGCTGGCACCAGTAAAACGTCATCAAATGTTAAGCCTTCTTTAGAAAATTTGCTTTCCCACATTATAGAATCCTCCTTTAAACGACAGAATATTATTAGTAGATTAACAAGCAGATATGTACCTGTCAATAACTTCACTAGATATCAGATAATTCTAATAAAAAGAAAAGGTGATTTAGTTGCATAAATTTAATGATGTTTGGACGTCCTACAATTTATTTTTCTCCGTTCCTTTTGTACAAGACTTTTTAAAAAAGCGCTATCAAAAATTGAATTATAGCGATGCAGAGCAACATAGCTTTAAAAACAGTTACCCATTTATTTATTATTTGGAACACAGTAAAAATTATTATCAAGTTGCGGCACAATCTCCTGTATCAGTTCAACCAGTTTTATTATTTTATGGAATGTCACAGCTGTTAAAAGCCTGTTTGTTAACGCAAAACCCAGTATATCCAGAAAATACGGCGGTGTTAGCACATGGAGTATCAACACGAAAAAGAAAAAAACAAAGTTATGATTTTTTAGATGATGAAGTTAAGATCCAAAAAAGCGGTTTGTTTTCACAAGTAGGAGAAGAATTGTTTCATGTGAAACAACTGGAAGGTAGTAAATATACAATGAATTACCTGTTGTCTTGCGTACCTGAATTAGATACATTATTTTCAAATTTGGGTACTAGGTCATTTTCCCATTTAACAACTATTGGATCGCTTCCAGCTACCTCTTTGCCTATTCCTGAACAAGTTACACGTTGTTATCATATGAGTCACGAAAGGCTCTATTCTTTTTTAAAAGAGCGTTCCCGCCTATCATTGTCTCTGTCAGAAGATCAGGTATGTATTCTTGACCCTTCAAGCTGTTTATATAATTGTTCACCTTTTATGTACAATTTCCAAGATAACACGCTGCATGCACCGTTGAAAAAAGATAGCTGCTTATATTTCCCTGAGATGTTGGCACATTACTTATTACTTTATAATTTAAGTATGATTTCACGTTATGAAACAGAGTGGTGGTATGAATTATTGCATACATACTCTTCGAAAGATTACCCATTTATCTTGAGGTTCCTTGAGGTTACGGCTCAAAAGATTCCTTACTTAATTTCTTGTTACTTAAATGAACATACAAAAAAAGACTAGCTAAAATAGCTAGTCTTTTTTCAAGTGCCTGGCAACGTCCTACTCTCACAGGGACAAAGTCCCAACTACCATTGGCGCTAAAGAGCTTAACTTCCGTGTTCGGTATGGGAACGGGTGTGACCTCTTCGCTATCGCCACCAGACAAGAGATTGCTCTCTCAAAACTAGATAACAGTTTGCTGAGTAAAGCTTACGCTTTTAAAAGTTTGGTTAAGTCCTCGATCGATTAGTATCAGTCAGCTACACATGTCGCCACGCTTCCACCTCTGACCTATCAACCTGATCATCTTTCAGGGATCTTACTAGCTTACGCTATGGGAAATCTCATCTTGAGGGGGGCTTCATGCTTAGATGCTTTCAGCACTTATCCCGTCCACACATAGCTACCCAGCGATGCCTTTGGCAAGACAACTGGTACACCAGCGGTGTGTCCATCCCGGTCCTCTCGTACTAAGGACAGCTCCTCTCAAATTTCCTACGCCCACGACGGATAGGGACCGAACTGTCTCACGACGTTCTGAACCCAGCTCGCGTACCGCTTTAATGGGCGAACAGCCCAACCCTTGGGACCGACTACAGCCCCAGGATGCGATGAGCCGACATCGAGGTGCCAAACCTCCCCGTCGATGTGGACTCTTGGGGGAGATAAGCCTGTTATCCCCGGGGTAGCTTTTATCCGTTGAGCGATGGCCCTTCCATGCGGAACCACCGGATCACTAAGCCCGACTTTCGTCCCTGCTCGACTTGTAGGTCTCGCAGTCAAGCTCCCTTGTGCCTTTACACTCTACGAATGATTTCCAACCATTCTGAGGGAACCTTTGGGCGCCTCCGTTACATTTTAGGAGGCGACCGCCCCAGTCAAACTGCCCACCTGACACTGTCTCCCGGCCCGATCAGGGCCGCGGGTTAGAATTTCAATACAGCCAGGGTAGTATCCCACCGACGCCTCCACCGAAGCTAGCGCTCCGGCTTCTCAGGCTCCTACCTATCCTGTACAAGCTGTACCAAAATTCAATATCAGGCTACAGTAAAGCTCCACGGGGTCTTTCCGTCCTGTCGCGGGTAACCTGCATCTTCACAGGTACTATAATTTCACCGAGTCTCTCGTTGAGACAGTGCCCAGATCGTTACGCCTTTCGTGCGGGTCGGAACTTACCCGACAAGGAATTTCGCTACCTTAGGACCGTTATAGTTACGGCCGCCGTTTACTGGGGCTTCGATTCAGAGCTTCTCCCAAAGGATAACCCCTCCTCTTAACCTTCCAGCACCGGGCAGGCGTCAGCCCCTATACTTCGCCTTGCGGCTTCGCAGAGACCTGTGTTTTGCTAAACAGTCGCCTGGGCCTATTCACTGCGGCTCTCTCGGGCTATACACCCTACCAGAGCACCCCTTCTCCCGAAGTTACGGGGTCATTTTGCCGAGTTCCTTAACGAGAGTTCTCTCGATCACCTTAGGATTCTCTCCTCGCCTACCTGTGTCGGTTTGCGGTACGGGCACCTCCCGCCTCGCTAGAGGCTTTTCTTGGCAGTGTGGAATCAGGAACTTCGGTACTATAATTCCCTCGTCATCACAGCTCAGCCTTTATGATGAGCGGATTTGCCTACTCATCAGCCTAACTGCTTGAACGCGCATATCCAGCAGCGCGCTTACCCTATCCTACTGCGTCCCCCCATTACTCAAACGGCGGGGAGGTGGTACAGGAATATCAACCT
>NZ_CP085442.1:0-7500 GCF_023824195.1 Priestia megaterium | reverse complement strand
TCAGTACGACGACGAATAACCACTACCTGATGGTCTAAGTAGTACTGTAGACATTGCTTCAAGTTCAATACTTTTGGCTGTCCATCTACTAATGCAAGGGTATTAATACCAAAACTTGTTTGAAGAGATGTCTGCTTATATAAGTTGTTTAATAAAACATTTGCATTTGCATCACGTCTTACTTCAATAACAATACGCATACCCGAACGGTCAGACTCATCTCGTAAATCCGTAATTCCATCAATCTTCTTATCACGAGCTAGCTCGGCAATTTTTTCAATTAGCTTTGCTTTATTTACTTGGTATGGAAGTTCATGAACAATAATAGTTTGTTTACCATTGCTTTGTTCTTCAATTTCTACTTTTGCGCGAACAATAATAGAACCTTTTCCAGTTTCATAAGCTTTACGAATTCCGCTGCGGCCAAGAATTTGTCCTGCAGTTGGGAAATCCGGGCCTGGAATAATCTCCATTAACTCTGCAATTGTGATATCAGGGTCTTGACTTACAGCTAAAACGCCGTCAATGACTTCCCCTAACTGATGCGGAGGAATATTTGTCGCCATACCTACCGCAATTCCGGCTGAACCGTTTACAAGTAAATTTGGAAATCTAGCAGGTAATACAATTGGTTCACGTTCAGAACCGTCATAGTTATCTTGGTAATCAATTGTATCTTTATTGATGTCACGTAACAGTTCCATCGAAACTTTTGACATTCTTGCTTCTGTATAACGCATAGCTGCTGCTGCATCTCCATCAACAGATCCAAAGTTTCCATGACCGTCAATTAGCATATAACGATAGCTAAAATCTTGTGCCATACGAACCATTGTTTCATATACAGCTGAGTCACCGTGTGGGTGATACTTACCAATTACTTCTCCTACGATACGAGCTGATTTTTTATATGGCTTATCCGATCCCATACCTAAATCATTCATTGCATATAAAATACGACGGTGCACAGGCTTAAGTCCGTCTCTTACATCTGGTAAAGCACGCGATACAATTACGCTCATTGCATAATCTAAAAAGGATGCGCGCATTTCTTGACTAATATTTACTTCTCTTATTTGAGAGTTTGGTTTATCTGACATCGATAAGAACCTCCTTCGCGAAGTTCAGTATAGTAATTCATATATATGTAAACGCAGGATAGAACCTATCTCTATCCTGACGTTTATATACCCTTTATAAAAAATATAAAGGGTATTACCGTTCATTTAAATATCGAGATTTTTTACGTACTGAGCATTTTCTTCAATGAAATTACGGCGTGGTTCTACTTTGTCGCCCATTAAAATTTCAAATGTCTCATCAGCTTCAATTGCATCTTGCAAGTTCACCTGAAGAAGGGTACGAAACTCTGGATCCATTGTTGTTTCCCATAATTGTTCAGGATTCATCTCTCCTAAACCTTTGTAACGCTGAAGGTTTGGTTTTACGCCTTCAGGGAAAGAAGCTAATACCTCTTCTAATTGACGATCGTTGTACGCGTACTCCACTTTTTTACCTTGTGAAACTTTGTAAAGAGGCGGCTGGGCAATGTATACATATCCATGCTCAATAATCTGTCTCATATAGCGATAGAAGAACGTTAGAAGAAGCGTACGAATATGCGCACCGTCTACGTCTGCATCTGTCATAATCACAATTTTATGGTAGCGGGCTTTCGAAATATCAAAATCGTCACCAATACCCGTTCCTAGAGCGGTAATGATTGTACGAATTTCGTTATTAGATAAAATTTTATCTAAACGCGCTTTCTCTACGTTGATAATTTTACCACGTAAAGGCAAAATAGCTTGGAAATGACGGCTTCTCCCCTGCTTAGCTGAACCTCCGGCAGAGTCACCCTCTACTACATAGAGTTCGCTAATAGAAGGATCTTTTGATGAACAATCTGCTAATTTACCCGGTAAGTTTGAAATTTCAAGCGCGCTTTTACGGCGTGTAAGCTCACGAGCTTTTTTAGCTGCCATTCTTGCTCTTGCAGCCATTAAACCTTTTTCAATTACCTTTTTCGCCACAATAGGGTTCTCTAGCAAGTAAGTTTCTAAGTGTTCTGCAAACACAGAGTCAGTAATTGTTCTTGCTTCACTATTTCCCAGCTTTGTTTTTGTTTGTCCTTCGAACTGCGGATCTGGGTGCTTAATAGAGATGATAGCTGTAATTCCTTCACGAACATCTTCACCCGTTAGATTGGCGTCACTGTCTTTAAATACGCTGTTTTTACGTGCATAGTCGTTAATTACACGCGTTAAAGCTGTTTTAAATCCTGCTTCGTGCGTTCCACCTTCATATGTGTGAATGTTGTTTGCAAAAGAATATAAATTACTTGTATAGCTATCGTTATATTGAATAGCAATTTCTACAGAAATGTTGTCTCGATTACCTTCAATATAGATCGGCTCTTCGTGAATCACTTCTTTCGAACGATTTAAGTGTTCAACGTAAGACTTAATTCCGCCTTCATAGTGATATTCACGTCTTTTATCTTCTTCACGTTTGTCTTCAATCGTAATTTTAATGCCGCGATTTAAGAAAGCTAACTCACGCAGACGATTAGCTAACGTATCAAAATCGTATTCAAGCGTTTCTGTAAAAATTTCACCGTCTGGATGGAATTGAATAACAGTACCTGTTTTATCTGTTTCTCCAACTACTTTCAAGTCAGCAGCCGGTACACCTCGTTCATATTTTTGATAATGAACTTTACCGTCACGATGTACGTGCACTTCCAAAGAGGTAGAAAGTGCGTTAACAACTGAGGCACCTACACCGTGTAATCCACCAGATACTTTATAGCCGCCGCCGCCAAATTTACCTCCGGCATGAAGAACCGTTAAGATAACTTCAACGGCAGGTCTGCCCATTTTTTCTTGAATACCAACCGGAATTCCACGACCGTTATCTTTGACTGTAATACTATTATCCTTTTCGATAATAACATTAATTTCATCGCAATAGCCGGCCAGCGCTTCATCAATACTATTATCTACAATTTCCCATACAAGATGATGTAAACCCTTTGCGCTCGTCGATCCAATATACATCCCCGGACGTTTACGAACAGCTTCTAATCCTTCTAATACTTGTATCTGATCAGCTTCATATGCTTGTACTTCTTTTTGTTCCATCGTCAAATGTATCACCTACACTTTTTTTTAACAGCAAACTGCTGTATTTATCATTTTGTATTATGTTTTTCGAATATTATGTGGAAATAATACGGAGCCTTTAATGTATTTGCAATTTGTTTACTTATGCACAAAATTTTCATAATCGAGGGTACGAGTTGAAATATATAGACTTAAAACTATAATGATATCATATTTCAGCTTAGATTGCCTTGCGAAAAGTTTTTAGACAGATCAATTGCTATTTGACCTTTTGAATTTGGCCAGCTTCTACGTGATATGTAGCGGCTTTTTCTAAGGTCTCGTGATGAATTCCTTCAATGCTCGTTGTCGTTACAAACGTCTGAACTTTTCCTTGAATGGTATTTAGCAAGTGTGATTGACGAAAATCATCTAATTCAGACAATACGTCGTCTAAAAGCAAGATTGGATATTCACCTACTTCTTGATGAATCAACTCAATTTCAGCAAGCTTTAACGATAAAGCAGTCGTCCGCTGTTGCCCTTGTGAACCAAATGTTTGAACGTCTTTTTCATTAACGTAGAAAAGAAGATCATCACGGTGTGGTCCTGCTAAGGTGACACCTCTATCAATTTCTCTACTTTTTATTTTATCAAACTTTTGATGATATGCTTCTAACATTTTCGACAAATCTGCATCTTCTGATACATCAATTGAATTCTTATACTCAATTTTTAATGTTTCTAAGTCTCGACTGATCCCTTTATGAATAGGCTCTGCCCACTGTTGGAGTAACTGTAAAAACTCAAAACGTTTTTTTAGGATTTTCGCCGCCATTTCACTTAACTGTAACGTAAGTACGTCTAAAAGTGAAAGATCCGTTTGTTTTTTTGTCTGCAGCTGCTTCAAATATTGATTTCTTTGCTGCAAAATCTTTTGATACCTGCTTAAATCATGCATGTAAACAGGCGAAACTTGACCAATTTCCATATCGATAAATTTGCGCCTTACTTGCGGACTCCCTTTAACTAGGTTCAAATCCTCCGGAGCAAACATGACAGTGTTAATTGATCCTATATATTGACTGAGTTTTTTCTGCTCAATATGATTATATTTTGCTTTTTTCCCTTTTGTTGAGATGACTAAATCCAGTGTAACAGGCCCTCTATGCTTTTCTACAATGCCCGATAGCTTTGCATACTCACAGTCCCATTTAATTAATTCTTTATCGTTGGATGTACGATGAGATTTAGCCATAGATAATACGAAGATCGATTCCATCACGTTTGTTTTACCCTGTGCGTTTTCACCCAAAATGACGTTTACTTTATTTTCAAAAGGAATCGTTGTCTTCGTATAGTTTCGGTAATTTGTTAAAGTAATTTCTTTAATATACAAACGTTTCACCAACTTTAAGTAATAACAACAAATGATCCTGCAGCCGGTATATCCACTTCGTCATTTGCATATAATTTACGTCCGCGGCGCTCTTCTAGCTCCCCGTTCACATATACTTCGTGCTCACTTAAAAACCATTTTACCATTCCACCTGTTTGAATGACGTCTGCTAGTTTTAAAAACTGGCCAAGCGTAATGTATTCAGTTGAAATTTTAACCTCTGTTTTCATGCGACTCTCTCACTTTCTAATGATGTATCTCTATTTTACTAAATAATTCTCCTTGAGAAAAGAAAGCTACTAGTACGGCATGCTAGTAGCTTTCTGAGATTTAATATGTTCGCACTGGTAAAATCAGCTGCAGCATTGAATCATCCTCTAATGTTCGAATGACAAATGGACGCATCGCACCAGTGAAGTTAATTTTGATATCTGTTCCTTCGAGCGCTTTTAATGCATCTAACATATATTTTGCGCTAAAAGAAATTTTTAATTCTTCTCCTGAGATAGACTGACTTTGTACCTCTTCAATTACTTTTCCGATTTCAGGAGAGTTAGAAGAAATTTCAACAATTCCTTCATCCAGCGTAGATAGTTTTACTACGTTGTTTCTTCCTTCACGAGCTAATAAAGAAGCTCGGTCAATCGATTGCAAGAATTCTTTTACGTTCAATATAACATCCGTTTTACTATCGGCTGGGATCAATCTTGATGTATCAGGATAATTTCCATCCAATAATCTTGAGAAAAATAGTAAATGTTTTGTTTTGAATAATACTTGATTTTCCGTAATAACAATGTCTACTAATTCATGAGAATCATCAAGGATCTTACTGAATTCACTTAAACTTTTACCTGGAATAACCACATTATACGTTGCTTCATTTCCAGTTTCAATGGTCGCTTTTCGTAAAGCTAGACGGTGACTGTCAGTGGCAATACACGTTAATTCTTTGCCATCGACTTTCCAGTTTACACCTGTCAAGATAGGTCGTGTTTCTGAGGTGGACACTGCAAAGACAGTTTGTCGAATCATGTTTTTTAATAAGTCCGTCGGTAATCTAAACATGTTGTTTTCTTCGATCTGTGGCAAATGAGGATACTCTTCTGCATCTAAACCATTTAAGTTAAATTCAGCTTTTCCTGAACGAATGATTGTTAAAAAGTGACTTTGGACGTCTAATTCTACGATGTCTTTAGGAAGCTTTTTGACAATTTCACTAAAGAAACGAGCTGGAAGAACAACGCTTCCTGGTTTTTGGATATCAACAATCTCTTTTCCTTCTTCTTCGTTTGGAATAAACGATTCAATAGAGATATCGGAATCACTTCCGGTTAAGGTAACACCTTCTTCAGTCGCTACAATTTTAATCCCCGTTAAAATCGGAATTGTTGTTCTAGAAGATACAGCTTTCATAACGTCTTGGACGCTTTGAACTAGATAGTCTTTCTGTATGATAAATTTCATAATAATTAATCCTCCTTAAAAGTAGGTTTAAAAGCTTATTATTTATTATATTTTAAGATAGTAGTAGTAATAGGGGCTGTGGAAATGTGGATAACCCCTAAAAACGTGAGAACACAGCCTATCCACATGTGGACAGACTGTGTACAATCCTAACTCACTTATACACAAAATACAAGTAAAAAAAGCCTATATTTTTAGTGATTCACTTATTTCTTTAATTTGTTTTTGTAGGTCAGTATCTGTTTGAACAAGTTTTGAGATTTTTTCATGAGCATGGATGACAGTAGTATGGTCTCGCCCGCCAAACTCTTCTCCAATTTTAGGCAACGAAAAATCCGTTAGTTCGCGAGAAAGGTACATGGCAATTTGTCTAGGAAATGCTACTGACTTTGTACGTTTCTTCGCTTTGAAATCATCTAATTTTATATTAAATTCTTGTCCAACAATCTGTTGGATGTCTTGAATCGTAATAACCCTAGGTTTTGAACTAGGAATGATATCTTTTAATGCTTCTGCTGCTAAATCAGCGTTTATATCTTTATTAATTAGTGAAGAATAAGCTACTACACGAATAAGTGCTCCTTCTAATTCTCTGATATTTGAATCAATCTGATTGGCGATATAAAGCATAACTTCATTTGGAATAACTAAGCCGTCCGCTTTTGCTTTTTTACGCAAAATAGCAATTCGTGTTTCCAAATCTGGTGGTGTGATGTCTGTAATAAGGCCCCATTCAAAGCGAGAGCGAAGTCGATCTTCAAGTGTAGGAATTTCTTTCGGCGGTCGATCACTTGAGATGACAATCTGCTTGCTTTCTTCGTGAAGCGTATTAAACGTATGGAAAAATTCTTCTTGTGTCTGCTCTTTACCTGCTAAGAATTGAATATCATCAATCAGTAAAACATCTACATTGCGGTATTTGTTGCGGAATTCTACTGCTTTATTGTCACGAATCGAGTTAATAAACTCATTTGTGAATTTTTCAGATGATAAGTACACGACTTTAGCGGCAGGATTATGATCTAACACATAGTGGCCTATTGCGTGCATTAAGTGTGTTTTACCTAATCCTACTCCCCCGTAAATAAAAAGCGGATTATACGCTTTAGCCGGCGCTTCTGCTACTGCTAAAGAAGCTGCATGCGCAAACCGATTTCCAGATCCGATAACAAATGTATCAAAGGTATACTTCGAATTTAGCATGCTTTGAGGAAATTCTGCTCCTTCGTCTTTATTGACTTTCTTTTTAGGAGTTTGAATATCGAATTCTTCCTCGGCCTGGTTAGGAGGAATAATAAATTTCACATCTAACTCTTCCCCCGTAAGATCGTAAAGTGTTTCAGCAATTAAATTAGAATACCTAGATTCTAACCAGTCCCGTGCAAAATCATTAGGCGCAGTAATAATGAGCGTGTCTCCTTGTAAAGCATGAGCTTTTGTCGATTTGAGCCAGGTTTCAAAACTAGGTTTGCTTAATTTTTTTTCAATTTGATCTAAAGCTCTATTCCATAAATCGTGAATGTTTTCCAA